>JBNAWO010000033.1:0-12897 GCA_049699815.1 Ignavibacteria bacterium
GAAATTTTTATTGATTGTAATTCTGCAACACTCAGAATGTTTAACTGCAATAGAGACGACATAATTGGTCAACCACTTTATAAATTCTCACCTCCCACTCAACCAGACGGTAGAAATTCCACAGAAAAAGCAAAAGAATTAATTCAAAACGCTTTTGAAGGAATTACACAATCCTTTGAATGGGTTCATACAAAATTAACAGGAGAACAATTTCATTGTGAAGTTAGATTAAATCGAGTTTCAATTAATGACAAAAACTATCTTCTGGCAATTGTTAGAGATATTTCTGAACGAAAAGAAAGAGAACATAAAATTTATCTTCTTGCCAGAGCTCTTGAAAGCGTAAATGAATGCGTTTCAATTACCGACTTAAAAGACATAATAATCTATGTTAACTCTGCTTACGAAAGAGTTTATGGTTATAAAAAAGAAGAATTAATTGGTAAGCCGATTTCTGTTCTTCGTTCTAATAAAAATACCCAGGAAATGGTAAAAGATATTTACCAGAAAACACTAGATGGTGGATGGACTGGTGAAATCTGGAATAAAAGAAAAAATGGTGAAGACTTTTTAATTAGACTTTCAACCTCGCCTGTATTTGACGAACATAAAAACTTGATTGCTTTAATTGGAGTTGCAACCGACATCACTGAAGAAAAAGAATTATTCAATCAAATTAAATACGATGCCGAAAGACTCAAAATACTTTTCGAAAACGCACCTGATGCAATTTTTGTCTGCGATTACGATGGGAAAATTATAGAAGCAAACCGGTCAAGCGAGATACTTGTCGGCTGGTCAAAAGAAGAAGCACTTGGAAAAACTTTTTTCGAGCTAAATCTTCTCGATCGAGCAAACTTTTATAAAGCTGCAAAAGTATTTTACAAATCACTTAAAGCTCAACCAACTGGTCCTGATGAAATTGTTATCCGAAATAAAAAAGGAGATCAAATTTATATTGAGGTCTCAACTCACCCAATAGTTATTGAAGGCAAAAATCTTATGCTTTGCACAGCACGAAACATAACAGAGAGAAAGAAAATTCTTTTTGAACTTGCCCGAGCAAAAGAAGAAGCCGAAAGAGCAAATAGAACAAAGACCCTATTTTTTGCACAGATGTCTCATGAAATTCGAACTCCAATTAATGCAATCTTAGGTTTCAGTGAAGTTTTGAAAGAATTATTTTACGAAAGCTCTGACAAAGAAGTCAGAAATTATTTCGACATACTTCAAAATGCAGCTAATACCCTGCTTTATACAATTAATCAGATTCTTGATTTTTCAAGGATTGAATCAGGCGCTTTCAAATACGAGCTCAAACCTATCTCATTTACTAAAACAATTAATGAAGTTATTGAGATGTTAAAAGTTCTTGCAGAAAAGAAAAATTTAAAACTCGAGACCGATTTACCTGGTGAAGATGTAGTTGTAATAGCAGATCAATATTCCTTAAATGGAATTTTAATTAATCTTATAAACAATTCGATAAAGTATAGCGAACGAGGAACGATTAAAATTAAACTGCAAAAAGACGAAGACTTTGCTATTTGCGAAATTAAAGACGAGGGTGTTGGAATGTCTGAAGAATTTCAGAAAAAGATCTTTACAAATTTTGCGCAAGACTTTAGTGACGGCAAAACAAAAAAAGAAGGAACAGGACTTGGACTTGCACTCACAAAACGATACATTGATTTAAACAAAGGTGAAATTTCAGTTAAAAGCAAAAGAGGAATTGGAACAACTGTCACCTTTAAAATTCCTCTATTCAAAATTCAACATTAAAAGTTTTATTAGCATTTACTTACTGAAATTTATTTAATTCCGTTTTCTTAAAGTCACATTAATTTTAACAAAAGAAGAGAAGCAAAAATGAAAAAATTAATCGTTGTGTTTTTCATTATAACTTTACTCAATTCAATTTATTCTCAAGAGTTAAATTCAGATTTGTTCTTTGAATGTAAAAGAGATATTTCACTCTCAAAAAATTTAAATCAATCTAATTTTGAAAACACATCTTTCGATTTTGATATAGTTTATTACGATATAACTCTCAACTGGTACAATGTCTTGAAATACGGAAATGTAAATTATAACGGTTCAGTCAGAATAATTGCACGAGTAGATTCGTTAAACTCTGTCTCTCAATTTAAATTAAATTCTTATCTATCAATCGACAGCATTGTTCAAAATAATTTGCAATTGAACTATACAAATTCATCTGGAATTCTTTCAATAAATCTCAATAGAACTTACAATAAAAATGAATTAATCGATTTGATGATTTACTTCCGCAGAACAATGTCGACAAATCTTGGATTTTATTTCTATGCTAAATCTCCACAGGCACTTGAAAATATTGCCTACACAATGACTCAGCCAAATGATGCGCGTTACTGGTTCCCCTGTTATGATGATCCTGCAAACAAGGCAGACTCAATAAGAATTAGAATCATCGTCCCAAAAGACTTTGTCGCAACGGGCAATGGAATTTTAGAAAATGTTTACACTGCTGGTGATTCAATTATTTTCAACTGGTTTGAAAGACATCCTATTTCTACTTATTTAATTGCAACTGCAGCAACAAAATATTCAGTGTTCACACAAAATTATACAAGCAAATATCCCCCATACGAAACTTTTGAAATTCAGAATTATCAGTGGCAAGCTGACTCTTCAAGAAGTGTGTATGTGATGAGAAATGTTGGGTTAATGCTTGAAGCATTTGAGACTTTTTATGGTAAATATCCTTTCGATAAATATGGACACGCTGTTGTTTCTCCTTTTCAATATGGTGGAATGGAACATCAAACAATTTCAACAATTCATAGAAACTGGCTAAATAGCGATGCTCAAAGTGGAATTGCACATGAACTTGCTCATCAATGGTGGGGAGATCTTGTAACCTGCAAAACCTGGAAAGATATATGGTTGAATGAAGGTTTCGCAACTTTTTCTGAAGATCTTTACAGGGAATATACTCAAGGAAAAGATGCTTATTTCAACAGTATGAATGCTAAAGCAAATTATTATTACAATTACAATCCAGGTTATCCTATTTACAACCCGCCTCAAATTTTCAACGCAGCAATTTCTTATTACAAAGGGGCTCTTGTCTTGAATATGTTAAGATATGTTTTAGGTGATTCACTTTTCTTTAAGTCATTAATCAACTATCGTAATCAATTTGCGTATTCCAATGCAACAACTGAAGATTTGAAAAATATTGTTAATCAAACAACGAGTTCAGATTATTCATATTTCTTTGATCAGTGGATTTATCAACCTAATCATCCATCGTATGTTTATAACTGGGGAGTTTCGCAAATAGCAAATGATTATGAATTAAGATTTTTCTTGAAACAAACTCAATCACATTACAATGTTTATAAAATGCCGATTCAATTGTTAGTTAAACTTGCGTCGAAAGACTCAATTCTTCAGATATGGAATACACAAAGGGAAGAATCATTTACTTTTATTTTTAATGAACCAATTATAAATGTAACAGTTGATCCGCAGAACTACATTCTAAAACAAATAACTCGAGACAATTTACTCGAAGTTGCTGAGACGAAAATGCCAGATAAATTTTATCTCTATCAAAATTATCCCAATCCTTTCAATTCACAAACGACCATAAGCTTCACAATACCAAACGACGAATTTGTTTCAATTACAATTTATGATATTGCTGGAAATAAACTTCAAACTTTACTCAACAAAAACCTTAAAGCAGGTTACCATTCGATCAAATTTGATGGAGCAAATCTTTCGTCAGGCGTATATCTCTATAAATTACAAACCAAGAATTATCAATCGACTAAAAAATTAATTCTGGTCAAATGAGATTTTTATTTGTCTTATTTTTCCCTTTGCTTATCTTAAATCAAGTTGATCTCAAAGGGGATAAAAATTTTGATTACGACTCTTATAAAAGATCAATTGAATATGTTCTTATAAAATATCCTGAATCTACTCTAATAGATCTTTACAAATATTTTTATCAGGGCAGATTCGGGCCTGAACACTTTATAAAAGATTCACTTATTGCATTAAAATTTCTCCAGAATGAATTAGAAAGCGAAGAAATTTCTTCTTATAAATCCAAACCAGATTCATTTTTAATTGAATTACTTCTACCAGAAAAGAAATTTGTTAGAATTGATTTAAGTTTAGTTAAAGATAGAATAATTTTACCAAATCTATTATTTACAGCATTTCTTCAAAGTGCTTCGAAGTATGATTCCATTGATTATGAAAATTGGAAAAAAGATTGGAACGAAATTCTAAGCTTAATTCAGAATGAAAAAATTAAAGTCAAAAACTTCAACGAGGATAAAAATCGAATTGAAAATGCGTTGAAGCAAAATAAATTAGTTTTCAGTCATTCTACGCATTATAAAAACATTTACAAGCCTCATTACAGAGTAATCGATTACAAAATCTTTAAAACTTTTCTTCTACCTTTAATTAAACAGTACCGAATAAAATTCTCTGAGCCCGAATAATTAAATCAATTTAATATCATTTAAGAACGGAAATTGTTCTCTTACTTTTTGAATCTGAGTTAAATCAATTTCAGCTTCAATTAATTTTTCTTCATCCTTTATGAGTGTAATTTCATTCCCGAGTGGATCAAAAATTGAACTGCGTCCATCGTAATATTCTCTGCCGCCATAACCAACTCTGTTCACACCAATCATAAAACATTGATTTTCAATTGCTCTTGATTTAAGAAGATGAACAAAATGGTCAATTCTTGTCTGGGGCCAATTTGCAATGTTTAATATCAAATCGACTTTCGATTTACCGTAAAATCTAAACAATTCGGGGAACCTTAAATCATAACAAATCGAAAGTCCAATTTTTAAATCCTCATTTTCAACAATCACAGGTTCGGTGCCTGCATTATAATACCTGTTTTCCCGAGCAAAACTAAAGAGATGAATCTTTCTATATCTTGAAATTATTTCACCACTACGATTGATAAAAAACAAAGTATTAAAAACTTTATCTTCTTCTTTCTCGATAAATCCTGCTGCAATATTTGTTGATAATTCTTTCGCAAGTTTAGAGAAGAAATCTAAGGTTGGACTTTCGTTGACTTCAAAAATTTCTGCAAGTAATTTATTCATTGAAAAACCGGTTAAGGTCATTTCAGGAAATACAAGGATATCAAATTCTGATTTTTGCTTAGAAAGTATTTCCAAAATTTTTTTCTTGTTTTGATCTTTATCCTCCCACATCGGGGAATACTGGCAAAGCCCAACTCTCATAAAAATTATTAAGCTAAGAAATCGTTTAGTTCATCAGTCTCATCCTGGAAAGACACAACTTTGTAACCTTCATCTTCAATTGCTGCCTTGATTGATTCTTCATCAACTAAATTTTCGTCGAATGTAACAGATGCACTTCCAATCTGAACAGAATAATTATCAATCCCAAGAGATTTAATCGCACCCTCGACTGCCTTCACACAATGATTACAGGTCATTCCTTCAATTAAAAATAAAACAGTTTTCATTTTTTTACCTCTTTATTGTTTAATAAATCTTTTACCATCTTCGCTTAAGTTTTTTAAATACTTCTCTGGATCTTTTTTGAATTTTTTGATACAGCTCTTGCAGCAAAAACCAATTATCTTACCGTTATATTCAACAGTTGGAGTTTCTGGATCAACGGGATCGCCCATAACTGGACAAACTTCATTCCAAATTTTCTTTACTTCTAATTTATTATCTTTCTTTGTCGCAGATTTAAGCTCAATCTTATCTTGAGTTTTTAATTTCTGGTTCTCTTTTTCCTGAGCAACCGAAAAATTAAAAACAAATGAAACAATAAGTAAAACAAAAATTAAAAACTTAACTTTCATATTTACCTCATTTTTTTAGTTAAAATCAAATGTCAAACTATAGAAAATAGAAGTAAGTTTCAAAAAGTTTTTAGCTTCAGATGAAACAATAGGTTTAATTTTCATCATATTAAAGAATAAATATTTTCGAAAAAAGGTTTTCAGGATTAACTTACAAAAAGTAAAGTTGAAGCTAAACCAACATTTATAAATGCCAGAAAATTTATTTGCATTCAGGTTACCAGATTTCAAACTTTTCTTCCAGGTTATATTTTTTTACTGCATCAACTAAAATTTTATCTCTGATCACCAAAATTAATTTACCCTCGAAATTACCAATATCATCTAAAATTTCAGAAACAATTGGTTCAAGTCCATTGCCCTCTAATTCAAGCGGACCAATTTCATCAACAATCAAAAATTCAGGCTTATTATTAAAATCTCGTCTTAGAATTTCTTTCGCTTTCTCAAAACCACTTCTTAAGAAAAAGTAATTTCCAATTTTTATCAGCTCATTTTCGGAGAAATTTTTTGATTGATCTTTTGTGATTTCTAATTGAATCAGCTTCTTATCGATTATTGAGTAGAAGAATCTTCTTTCTTCCACGACAGGTTGAAGAATACCTCCGATTGAATTTTGCTTCGTCATCCACTGAAAAAGCTTTGTAGTTTTACCACTTTTAATTTTATCTGAATAAATAAATACCTTTTTGTTCATTTCATTAAAAGTAAGAGTGAATCTTTAATAAAATTTAATATTCTTTTCAATCTGGGATAATTTGAATTTATCGTCCAGGCAAATGAAATGATCTTTTTAAATTCTGGAAAAAGTAAAGTTATCTCTTCGACTTGAGAAAAGTTTGAATTTCTATTAATGAATTTCATTAAAAATTTTACGAAAGCTGGTGAAATTAGATTAAACCATAAGTAAATTATCACAACTGCTCTTATAATCATCGAGATCACATCAATCAATTTAATCTTTGATAATTCAGGATTAATGTAAGTGATCAAAGCAAAAGAAATTAAAAAGATAGAAAGTATAATCCTGGAAGGCTTTTTATACCACTTTTTCTTTTTTGAGTTTTGACTATTTAAGTTTTTAAAGCTTAGCTCATTGTTTGTGTCAAAATACTTAGAATTCATCAAGCGGAATTTTTGTTCATTTCTTTCAAGAAAAGAAGGAAGCTCAATTGCTAGTTTTGCAAAAAAGAACGCACCTACAATATGAATTAAAAAGTAAACTAAAATCAAAACCACACTCATACTAAAATTATTATTTACTTCAATTCCAAACGAATTAAGAATATAAATTGTGAGTGCATCAATCGAATACCAGAGATTCATTCCAAAAATTAAAGTCATTACAAATAACTTCTGAAAAACAGACCACAAAGCTGTTAAAAAACTTAAAAGACTTATCGCTATAATTCTATTCTTAAAAAGAGAAAAAAACAGAAAAGCAAACAAACCCTGCATCAAAACAGCAAGATATGCAGTAAATGGTGTATTTGGCGAAAGCATAAATTTAATTGCAATTACCATAAATGTAACTTTGATCAAATCACTTTTTCGATCGATATAAATTGAAATTGAAGAGAGAAAAATAACGGCAAACCCACCCAGGAAAAGTCCTGTAAATGGTATCTTAAAAGCATGCAAAATTCCACCAAAAACAGATTCACTGAAAGCCCAGATAGCTGTATATTTTTGTCTGATTTTTAATTGATCAAATGTAATTTTATCGTCTCTCATTTCTTGAATTTATTTTTCAAAAATATTTATTTTTTTGAGACAATCTGGCAGGTAATTAAACTTGTTTATAATACAATTAAGTCAAAATAAGATTTAAGATTGAAGATAATATTGAGCAATCTCGTTTTTGAAAATTTTTATTAGATATTCAAATTGAGCGCGATAATTTTCACGATATTCTTTCATTGTTAAATTTTCGTCGTAAGCTTTTAGATATTCGAAATAATTTTTTACCTGATCACCTGCAAGTAAATCATATGCAATATCTGTCAGAGCTTCTCTGAACATTGTTAGAGTCTTTTCATCATACTTTTTCTTTTTCTCTCCTAACTTTTTTAGTTTTCTTTCTATTTTTTTAAGACAAATTAAAACACCTTCTCGAACAAGAAATTGAACTTCTGGATCTGGTAGAACAATAAAATCTATTTTTTGTGCTGCCGTTATTTCAAATTTAATTTTCAATGCTAATGCATTTACAGGAAGTACCGGGGAATACTCAGTGTACTCATCGATTGCTTCAAAAATCGCATCAATCCATCCTTTGATGTAATTATTTGCTGGGAATTCATTTACTCCAAGAACAATTAGCTCATCTTGAGGAATTATGTTGAGTTCAATTCTTTCCTTAAAAGATTTTAAAGCAATAAACTCTGTATCGAGTCTTGAAAAGATTTTGTATTTACTTTTATCAGCTCTTTTAATCTCTTTCAAAATTTTCGCAAATAAAGGATCCAGTTCTGAATATTTTTTAGCAATTGTCTGATAAATCGATTGATCAATTAACTTGCTTACAAAGTTCAGTGCTTCTTCCTCGCTTGTAACAGGTGGTTCCCAATTCACAAAAGAATTTCTAATATATTCGAGATAATCAGATTCATTATTGCTCAAAAGATTTGAAACCGCCTCGAGAGCAATTTCATCCATTGAAATTTCATTTCTCTCAAGGGAAAAATATTTTAATCGCGAGAAAAAACGAATCCTTATTCGCGAGACCTCAATCAGGATTTCGAAGAAATGATTTTTCTCAAGCTCAGACGGCTGACCAAGCAAAACTTTTTTAAGTATGTCTAAAATTTTCTTTTCGTTCAATTGTATACACCGATTTCAATTAAAATTATCGGAAATATCGTTTTTCTCTCAATTCCTTCTGTCTGAATTTACAATAAAATTTGAAAACATTTCAAGGATCATTTAATGGCTGGTTGTAATTTGATTTACAAAAATTTGTCTAATTGGTCTTCATCCCGGAAGGATGTTCACGAAAAAATTTTTATCCCAAATTTACTTTTCATAGCTTCAAAAAATAGAAAATGATCCTTGTTCTTCCTGTGAATTCAACAGAAAATTTATAAGGTATAAAAGGAAAAATTTTTGTATAATTCTTAATGAGAGAGAGTTTTTTATGATAAAAACACTTACCATCAAAGACTATATTCTAATTGATAAAATCCAGATCAAATTTGAATCTGGATTAAACATTATCACAGGAGAAACCGGCGTTGGAAAGTCCATCATTATTGATGCGATGAACCTTCTAATAGGTGAAAAAGCTTCTACCGATATCATACGAACCGGAGCTGATAAAGCTATAATTGAAGGCGTGTTCGATGTAAGTGATAATCAAAATGTGATTAACTTTCTTGGAGACAACAACTATGATATAAGTGATGAATTAATTATTCGTCGAGAAATTTTGCGAAAAGGAACATCGCGAAGTTTTATAAATGATTCACCTGCTTCACTAGCTCATCTCAAAGAACTTGGAAAATTTTTAATCGACCTGCATGGACAGCACGAACATCAATCACTCTTAAGGACTGAAACTCACATTCACTTGCTTGATAATTTTGGAAATCTTGAAAAACTAATAGAAGAATATCGAACTCATTATAATAAGTTGAAAGAACTTTTCAACAAACTGGATGAATTGAAAAGCATCGAAAGTTCAGCTAAAGAGAAAAAGGATTTTTATGAATTTCAAGCTAAAGAAATTGATGCTGTCAATCCCAAACCAGACGAAATTGAAGAACTACAAAATAAACTTAACATTCTTGAAAATAGCGAAAGACTTTACGAATCTACATCTCGAATTTACGAGACACTTTATGAATCTGAGTTTGCAGTTTACGATCAATTGATCAAAGTTAGAAATTTAATTGACGACCTTTCAAAGATTGATAAAACTTTTTCGGAACTTAAAAACGATATCTCATCTGCAATCTCAATTGTTGATGAACTGGCTAAATTCATTCAAAGCTATAATTCAAGAATTGAATTCAACTCAGAGTTACTTGAAGAATACAGAGAACGACTTAGTAGTCTAATTCTTCTTGCCAAAAAATACGGCGGTTCACTCGAAGCTGTAATTGAATATCGGAACAAGATTGAAAAAGAACTTCAACTTGCTGAAAACTTTGAAGAGGAAATTCAAAGAGTTGAGCTTGAAATTGAAGAAGTAAGAAATTTATGCAGTGAAGCTGCGATTCGACTTTCAGAAAAAAGAAGAGAAGTTGCCGAAAAAATCAGCAAATCAATTGTTACTATTCTAAAGGACTTAGGAATAAATAACGCTAAATTTGATGTAGTTTTTAGAAATAAAAAAACCGAGAGCAAAAGATCCTTTGTAAAACTCGGAAGTGAATATTACGAAGCGAATCAATACGGATTTGATGAAGTTGAATTTTACATTTCGACAAATCCTGGCGAAGAATTGAAACCACTGGCAAAAGTTGCTTCGGGCGGAGAAATTTCACGAATAATGCTTGCACTTAAAACAATTCTTGCAAAGTCAGATAAATTACCGTTGATGGTATTTGATGAAATTGATGTTGGGATCAGCGGAAGAATTGCTCAAAAAGTTGGCAAAGCATTGAGAAATTTATCTGAGTATCATCAAATTATTGCAATTACTCATTTACCACAAATTGCGGGTTTTTCGAATGCTCATTTTGTTGTCGAGAAAAAAATAAAAGATGGACGAGCTATCTCAACTATCAGAAAACTAAACGACGAGGAAAAAGTTTACGAAATTGCAAAACTCATCAGCGGAGAGGAAATAACTCCTGCATCTTTAGAAAGTGCAAAAGAACTGATTTATAATTCAAACTAAAGAAGAGAAAAATTGAAAGATTTTTTTACAAAATTAAAATCATTCTTCCCAAAGAGATTAACTAATTTTCAGGTTTTCTTACTTCAATTCATAATTGCAGTGATTCTATTTCATCCTTATATCACGAACGAATTTTATGCGGATGATTATTTCTTTGTTACTATACTAAAGTCAAAAGAAATAAAGTATCCAATTGCTGGCTTCTGGTCAATTGATATAAAAGATTATGAGACATTTCAAAATTTGTGGTGGAAAGATGAGAATGTAAAAGCGAGATTTTTCAGACCTTTACCCTCTTTATTTTTTAGCTTAGTTTACTGGATTGATGAAACTCATTCAGCTGTTATTCTTCACATATTTTCAATTTTACTTCATACGCTTGTTTCGCTTTCTGTATTTCTTGTTCTTTTGAAATTTTCTAAAATATATAGCGCTTCACTTCTTGCATCGTTAATCTTTTTAATTTCTGAAGATCATTCAATGACGGTTGGGTGGATTACTACCAATACAGATTTATTTGCAGTCCTATTTATAAATCTGGGTTTGTATTATCATGTCAAATATCGTGAAACGAATTTGAAACTTCATCGACGATTGTCAAAACTTTATATCTTAATTTCACTCTTTTGTAAAGAGACAGCCGTGATTGGTCCAATTGCAATTATTTTGTATGAATTTATTTTACTTGAATCAAAAAGTACAGAAAAAAATATTTTCAAGCGACTTTTCAAAAAAATAATTCTTTTAATCAGGAATAGCAGATACTGGCGTTATCATTTTCTACTTTTATTCTTCTTCCTGATTTTCTATAAAATTTTTGGCTTCGGTGTAAACAATTTGATGTACATTGATCCATTCAAAAGACCTTATGATTACATAAAAAATGTAGTAACCGGGCTACCAACAATGTTGGTTGGACTATTAACAAATGTACCTTTTGGGGTAGTAATTTTCAGAGGGAATTTGACTTACATTTTTATGGCTCTTGGAATATTTCTTTACTTCCTTCTTTCAATTTCCCTTGCACCTTACTGGAAAACACGAATGGTTCATTACAGCTTTTTGTTGTTTACAATTTCCCTTTTACCTCAATTGATTACAATTCCGTCAGAAAGATTAATCTACTATCCATTTGTGTTCGGAAGCTTTTTGATTGCTTACTTAGTTCTCAATACCAATCCCTTAAAAAAATATTTCTTTCCTGAAAATCCGAAAGGCATTCCTGTAATTGGAAATATTTTTGGTTATTATTTGATCTTCTCAACGATAATATTGGCTTTCTATTTAAGTATGACTTTCCCTGATGAATTTAAGAATGAATTTAAAAAGATTACTTCTACCGTAAATGAAACAAATAAATTTATCAAAGATGAAACGAGGAATATTTATTATTTGACAACTCCATCAACTACATATACATTTTATTTGAATGATATAACAAAAGTAAATCAAGATTTCAGTCTTTCTGTTTTTCCCCTTTCAAGTTTTAACGGAGATATGAGCATCAAAAAGCTGAGCGAAAAATCGTTCTTACTTGAAACTAACACAACTGGTTGGTTAAATAATTTATTTGCAAAAGTCGCAAGAGTTTATCCCAAACTGGAAGTGGGTAAAAATTATAAACTCAAAACTTTCACAGCAACAATTCTAAAAACCACACTCGACGGAAAAGATTTGATTTCAGCAAAATTTGAATTCGAGGGATTTCTTAGTGATTCACAGAATCTTTTTGTTTACCACGATGGAACCAAAATGATGAAATTGAATCCAGATACACTTGCTTATAATACCTGGTACCTCCTTCGTAAAAAATTAGAAACATTATATTAAATGGAGAAATGAAAGTGAAACCATTTTCTGCGTATGTTCACATTCCGTTTTGCAATGTAAAGTGCAATTATTGTGATTTTTATGTTGTGATCAAACACGATAAAAAAGGTTCTCTACTTTATTCTTTGCTTAAAGAAATTGATTACTTCGCAGAAATTTATCACGACAAAGGTTACCTGCAAACAATTTACTTTGGTGGTGGAACTCCATCTCTTGTTGAGCCTTCTTTTCTTTATCAGATAATTCAGAAACTGACAAAAATTTTTAGATATCCTGAAGATATTGAGGTCACAATTGAATCAAATCCAAACACAATCGACGAGCAAAAGCTAAAAGAGTTTTTAGCTATCGG
>JBNAWO010000033.1:12907-14110 GCA_049699815.1 Ignavibacteria bacterium
AATAAACAGGTTAAGCATTGGCGTTCAATCTTTTCTCGACGAAGATCTGAAGTATTTAACAAGAGATCACGACAGCAAAACCGCACTCAAAAGCATTGAAACTGCGGCAAAAGTTGGCTTTGAGAATATTAACATCGATTTGATGTTTTCGATCCCGGGACAAACTTTAGACGACTGGAAAGAAAATCTTAGAATAGCTGTTCAACAACCAATCAAACATATTTCTGCCTACAGTTTAACTCTTGAACCTGGAACAAGTCTTTATTATCAATCAAAGAAAGGAATTATTTATCTGCCTTCAATTGAACAAGATGCGGATATGTATGAATATACTATGGAATTTCTTCCAGAGCATGGTTTCATTCAATATGAAGTCTCAAATTTTTCTAAACCAGGTTATGAATCAATTCACAATTTAAATTATTGGTATCGAATCAATTACCTAGGTTTTGGACCTTCTTCACACTCTTTGTGGGATAACAGACGCTGGCATAACTTTAGAAACATCTCCCGATATATCGAAAAAGTTAATGAGCAAAATCACGCTATTAAAGACGAAGAGTTTTTAAATCCAACAGAAATTTATAATGAAAGAATTTATCTCGGCCTAAGAAGTCGCGGAATTAACCTCAAACAGTTTGAAGAAGAATTCAATATCAATCTCTTAAAACACGAAGAAAGATTTTTTAAAGAATTGATTGAAAACGGATTTGTGATTGTTGAAAATGATATGCTTCGCCTCACCAAAAAAGGTTACCTCCTTGTTGATGAAATCTGTGAACAACTAATGCTCTAATCTAAATTCACAAAGGCTGCTTATGAAAAAATTCAAATTAAAACTTTATAATCAAATTATACTTGGATTGGTTTTAGGCGCAATCTTTGGTGGGATTTTTCATATAGATAAAAATAAACTTGAACTTTCATATGCAAAAGATGGCCAAATAAAGAGCGAAGTAGTGAAATTTGATATCGTTGAATTTATCGTTGGTAGTGAAAAGGAAATCTTAAACGATCAAAATAAAATCATCCAAAAGTTCAATCAATTAAATCCATCTGAAAAGCAGAAATTACTTCTGGTCACTAGAGATAAAAGTTTTTCAAACATTCAAGAAATTAAAAAACCAGGAACAATCGCAACTCAAATAAAGCCAATCGGAACGATTTTTATAAATCTATTAAATATGATTGCAATTCCGCTCG
>JBNAWO010000033.1:14120-23599 GCA_049699815.1 Ignavibacteria bacterium
TTCTTGCTTCGTTGATTGTTGGTGTTGCTAGTCTTGGGAATTTAAAAAAACTTGCAAGAATTGGCGGCAAGACCATTAGTCTTTACTTGCTCACTACAGCAATTGCAATTTCAATTGGTTTAATTCTTGGGAATTTAATTCAACCAGGAAAGCAGTTAAATACACAAACTCGTGCAGAGCTTGTAACTGCATATCAAACAGAAGTTGAAAAAAAAGTTCAAACAGATATCGAGTTTAATTTGATTGATCAAGTTGTAAATCTTGTTCCGAAAAATGTTTTTAAAGCAATGGCTGATGCTCAAATGCTTCAAATTGTTTTCTTCGCGTTAATGGTAGGATTGGCATTAACAATGCTCTCACAATCTAAATCCGAACCAGTCATAAAATTTTTTGATGGCTTTAGCGATGCAATGATTAAGCTTGTCGATTTAATTATGAAAATTGCACCATATGGTGTATTTGCTTTAATCTCAGCAACAATTGCAGAATTTGGTTTTGAAATTTTAAAAACTTTGTTCTGGTACATAATTACTGTTCTCGCTGGACTTTTAATACACACAGTTTTTGTCTATGGGGGGCTTGTAAAATTCTTTGGAAAGATGGATCCAAAAATATTTTTTAAAGGGATCAGACGAGCACAGATTGTTGCATTTACAACAAGTTCGAGTGCCGCAACTTTACCAGTAAATATGGAATGCTGTGAAGAAAATCTTGGAATTTCCAAAAGCATTACAAGCTTTACTCTACCTTTGGGTGCAACCATTAATATGGATGGAACTGCTTTATATCAAGGTGTTGCTGCTATCTTCATCTCTCAGGTTTTTGGTATGAATTTAACTCTGGGTGATCAGCTAGTTATCATTTTCACTGCAGTGCTTGCATCAATTGGAACTGCTCCAGTTCCGGGAGTGGGAATTATAATGCTGTTGATAATTCTAAAATCCGTTCATATCCCAGAGATAGGTATAGCTTTAATTTTAGGCGTCGATAGAATTTTAGATATGTGTAGAACTGTTACAAATATTTCCGGCGATGCTGCAATAAGTATTGTTGTTGCTAAATCAGAAAATCAAATTCAAAAAATTGATTTAAGTGAAGCCTAAAAAAATTGGAGGGAATAATGAACCTCGGACTCAAAGGGAAAAACGCCCTTGTAACTGCCTCAAGTAAAGGAATTGGAAAAGCCTGTGCTGAAGCACTTGCAGCTGAAGGATGCAATGTAATGATATGTTCAAGAAATTCAGAAAACCTAATTCAAGTTGCTGACGAACTTTCAAAAAATTTCGGGACTGATATTCACTGGTTCAAATGTGATTTGAGAAATAAGCAAGAAATTGAAGGACTTGTTCAGGAAACATTCAATGCTTTTGGTTCAATCGATATTGTTGTAAATAATTGCGGTGGTCCTCCTTCAAATTTTATTTTTAATCTCAAAGAAGAAGATTGGAATATTGCTTATGAAGAAATTTTGCTTTCGGTTATTCGAATCACAAATCTTGTGATTGAAGTAATGAAGAAGAATAATTTCGGTAGAATAATCAACATAACATCTGTTTCAGTAAAACAACCAATTCAAAGACTTGTTCTTTCTAATTCGTTGAGGAACGCAGTTGTTGGTTATGCAAAAACCTTATCAACAGAAGTTGCACCATTTGGAATTACAGTAAACAATGTTGCGCCCGGTTACACTCTAACAAAAAGGATATATGATCTGGCAGTTGAACAAGCAAGGATTACAGGGAAAAGTCATGAAGAAATTTTAAAAGGATACACTTTAGATATTCCAATGGGTAGATTAGGTAAACCGGAAGAAATTGGAAATTTGGTTGCTTTCCTTGCATCTGAAAAAGCTGGTTACATAACAGGTCAAACTATATTTATCGACGGTGGATATATTAAAGCAATTTGATCGTGAAATTTCAGTTTATTTCAAAAACTTTCGAAAGAACACGATAAGCATTTTGTTTCCAGGTATACTTTTCAATTACATCTTCTCTTGCTTTTTTACCAAGTTTTAATCTTAGTTCAGGATCAGAATAAAGTTTTAAAATCAAATCACATAATTTTTGTGAATCACCAGGATTGAATTTCAAACCATTTATTCCATCTATGATAATTTCTCCAATTTGCTCAAGGTCACTTGCGATGATGGGTTTCCCCATTGCCATATATTCAAAAAGTTTAGTCGGCGAACCAAAAAATTTAGTTCCATCCTCAAAACCAAGATGCGGAGAAACTAAAACATCACAAGCTGCGAGATATTCTGGTGCTTTACCGTGCAAAATAATTCCTGTGAAAATTATTTTATCATCTAATTTCAATTGATGAGCTTTAAGTTCGAGATTTGCTTTCAAATTTCCATCGCCAATTAAAAGAAACTTTACATTCTCATTTTTCTCAATCACTTTAATTGCCGCATCAAATAAAGTTTCCACTCCATGCCATCGTGTGAATGTACCAATAAATCCAATCACAAAATAATCATCAAGCTTTAACTCTTTTCTGATCTTACTGCCATCAACTTCAGGAGAAAACTTTTCCGGGTCAACACCATTTGGATTAATTACTATCTTACTTTCGTCTCCGCAAAAATCTTTTATTTGCTCTCTGGTCACTTCACTCACAACGCCAATCACATTAGCATTTTGCAACGCAAACTTTTCAATTTTGATTGCAAGCTTCTCAAAAAAAAGTCGGCTCCAATTTTTCTTCGCCCAGACTTCTGAGTTATTTACTTCCAAAATTAAAGGCACATTAAAAATTGAAGAAAGAATTACTCCACTTGCATTAAAAATTGAGTGTCTCTGATAAATCAAATCAACACTTTTATCTTTGAAACATCTTTTTAGTTTTTTTATGACTCGAAAATGATAATCAATTAGTTGAAGCTCATCGAAAAAATCAAGAAATAAATTTGGCTTTACAACAATAGAAATTGGATGATCAACCAAAGGGTAATCAGCAGAATAAATTGTTTCAAATCCGAGTTGTTTGGCTCCGCTTATAAATCCTTTGATGTGAGTAATCGAGCCACCAGCAATAATTTTCCCTGCAAGATCAGTTCTCAAGAAGAGTATGGTTTTATTCCCCAATTTGAGCGTTTGCTTCTTTTTAAGTTTTACTGGATAATAAGTGTAAAATGAGAAATAAGCTCTAAAAAGAACAAAAATAGAGTAAAGAAGCCCTATAAGTAGTCTGGGGAATAAATCAGCGAATAATTTGAATTTATTTGTAATTAAAAAAATTTTTTCATCGAATAAGATGAATTGATTTTTTGATTTTGAGAAAAAAGCCAAAATTTTAAGCGAAGTTTTCGAACGATTAACCTGACTATTTACATTCGAAATAATTACAAGTTCATACTTCTCTTCCCTTATCTTTTTCAAGATTCCATTTAAACCTGAACCAACAAAATCTAACTTGGATAAAATTCTTACATTGAAAACACAATTTTTTTGAATCAACTTGATTATTTCAGGATCTTCAAATGAAATTAACAGAACTTTACTTAACGCTCTTTCTTTCAAATATTCAAGAAGTTTAGAATAAGCAAGTTCCATTGTCAGGAATTTTCATTTTTCTTTCTTAAGTTTTTCAATCCAAAAAATGCGAGTAAGATTAAAACTACTGCATTCAATCCGAGCGAAATATTTTTTCCGAGATAATAACTCAAAGGTTCATAACGAAATTCAACTTTATGTTTGCCAGGTGGGACAAGTATTGCTCGACCATTGTGATTGGCTCGATAAATTTTCGTTTCTTTTCCATCAATAAATGCTTTCCAGCCAATGTTGTAGTAAGTATCTCCAAGAAAGAGCAAATTATTTCCAGATGCATTTACATCCATTTCGATATTTTCAAAAACATATTTTGTGATTTTTACATAAGCGGTTGTATCTGGTGGGTCGACTTTTTCGAAATCAAGATTTGTT
Source organism: Ignavibacteria bacterium (assembly GCA_049699815.1). GTDB lineage: Bacteria > Bacteroidota > Ignavibacteria > Ch128b > Ch128b > Ch128b. The sequence goes on from JBNAWO010000033.1 coordinate 18,053, forward strand.
TCAGGAGAAAATTGAACAACCTCTGCCGGTTCAATTTCATTGTTTTTAATTTTATTCAAGAAATCAAGTGACGGCATTTTTTCAAATCGCTGTACAAAATATGCTCTCGGAAGAGCAAGTTTGTTAAGATGAACCGTAGTTTTATCGTCCTGATAAATTACATTAAAATCTTCTGAAGGAATTGGTTTCTCTGTTATGATATATTTAACATTAAACATTCTCCACAATGTCGGATTAGTCAAATTGGCCACATCAATCAAATCCTGATAAGCTCTTGGCTTTGCACCGCTGTATCCATAAAAATCCTGAAGTAAAAAACTTACATGATAATTTGAATGATGGTTTAATGAACCGAGTGAACCGTCATTCTTTAAGTTCAATATTCGAAAAATTGATGTATCCTGTTTGATAGCCTTTACCCATTCTGGAGTTTCAAATTCTTTTTGAAGTTGAGTTTCATCATATTTTCTCATTCCTCTTGAACTAATTCTGAAAAGATCAAACACTGTCAAAATTATCAATGCAATTACAAGCACTTGATAATTTAATTTCCCTCTTAGATAAACTAATGATAAACCAAGTCCAGCAATTGCGACTGCAAAAGCAATTAATGAATCCTCATAAAACATATTGAAAGTATATTCATAAAGTTGTGGATGAATTTTCTGACTATCTCTCAGAAGTCCTATGTACCAATCTTTGATCGGTGAGGAAAAAACAATAAAAATCAGAAACAACGCTGCAAAGAAATAGATAAAGTAATTGATAATTGAAGTGTTAATTTTTACTTCACCATGTTTGAATTTATAAATTGAATAAAGTCCGATCGCCGCCAAAATTGGAAAAGCAATCTGCACAAGATTCAAGATCATACTCGGGACACGAAATTTATTGAAGAAAGGAAAATGGTAAAACATCAGGTCGTAAAGAATCGGGAAAGTTCTTCCAAATGAAATGAGTACAGAGATCACAACCAGAATAGTTAAAAATTGAACGAATGGATTTTTTCGATTGAAATACATTCCCATTAATCCAAAGACGAAAATCAAAATTCCCATATATTGAGGTACATCAACAAAAGGCATTTGCCCCCAATAAGTATTTACTTCAACAGGTTGATTTTGTGTAAGTTCACCTTGATAGACAGAATTTCCATATCCATAAAATGAAGGCATAATCCAGGTTAACATTTCACCTGGACTAAAAGACCAATTTGTTGCATAATCGTAATCCAATCCACCAGAAGATTTTTTTGCCTGTGGATTTGCTTTTTCGAGAATGCTTGATGTTCCACGAATTGAAGTAGGATTATATTCATAAATTGCCCAGTATTGATCGATTGACATTCCGGCTGCAAATAAAGAAGCAAAAACAAAAATCACTCCAACTTTCAAAAGGTTGAAAATGGTTTTTGATTCTTTTTTTAATAGATATCTAATTAAAAAGTATATGAAATAAATCAGTACAGCAAAGTATGAATAAAAAATTTCTTGAATGTGAGCAGAAAGAAGTTGAATGTGAATTACAATGATTAAAAATAGAAAATCAAAAAATGTAATTTTATGTTGAAGCCTTTCAAGCGCAAGAAATAGGAATGGAATCATACAAAGAGTAATCATTTTTGTATTGTGCCCAATCGGGATGAAAATAATCATTGCAGTCGAAAAGGTAACTGCGATGCTTGCAAAAAGTGCTGTTAATCTATCCAGATTTTTATAACGGAGAAAAGCATAAGTGGTAATTGCAAGAATGTAAAAATAAAAAGTTGGCCCAGCTGACTGTTCATTTGTAAATGCCTGAAAGATAGATTCAATATTATGGAGAATGTAAAGAATTAAGTCAAAAGCTCTCAAATCAATTGAAGTAATGTATGCAGGCATTCCCATAAAAATATATGGATCCCATAATGGTTGAGTTCCTACTTCTCTTGCATAAGCAAGATAATTTTTCATTGCCATTGAAGTCGTAATATCACCTGAGATAAAAGTCAAAGATCCAAAAAACACATCACTGAAAAATAAGTAAAGCAAAATGAACGGAATGATTATCATCACAATGTCCTGATATTTCTCAGGTATGTATTTATCAATTGAAAAAGTCGTAAAGAAATTTTGTTTTGGTTCTTTTTTAGCCTGTTTTTTCTGTTTAGCCATAAACTTTTTCTCCGTAAAATTTTGGTTTCAATAAACAAATATAATGATAGTCGAATTCCAGTTGATTAATTTGATTACATCAATGATTCAATGATCTGGATCAACTTCTGTGTAATCCTTTCTCTTGTAAATTCAAATTTTTCAGCTGATTCAATTTTCTTTAATTGACCATTTCTCCATTTATGAAAAATCTCAAGAATCAAGTTTTTAATCTTTGATTTTTCTTCATAATCAATTGCAACACCTTGCTTGACATAATTTATTAAGCGAGCTGAGTTTCCACTTTCGGGTCCTATAACAAGAATGAAATTTCCAGACGCAATGTATTCGAAAATTTTCCCCGGAAGAATTTCATTACTAGTTGCAACTCGATTGACTATCATTATTAAAATATGAGAATTGAAAGTTAAGTCAAGAACTTCTTTATGATTTAGGTAACCATGATCAATAAAACTATTAAAGAATTTCAATTCTTTTATTTTATTTCTGATTTCATCATCCATCACACCAGCAAAATGGAATTCAAAGCTCTCGGCAAAATCTTTATTTTCTCCAACAAGCTCATCCAATACCAGCCACAATTTTTCTGGATTTCGAGTGATAGGCATATTTCCAGTGTAAGTAATTATAAATTTTGATTGCGGTCTCTGTTTAATATCCTCAAAATCATCAGGATCAAATCCATTTGTTAAAACTTCGTAATTATTCTCAATACCTTTCGATTTAATAATATTCAAATAACCCTCACTTGCTGCCACGACAAAATCAGCATTTTTTAAAACACTTTTTTCCAGTTTTGAATCAATCCACTCAGCAAACTTTGTTCTTTTCATTCCAGAATAATAATCAATATCTGTCCAGGGGTCACGAAAATCGGCAATCCATTTAATTCCAGTTTTTCGCTTTAACGATTTTGCAATTAAATGAGTTGTGTGAGGTGGACCCGAACTTATGACAACATCGATTCTTTCATTTCGAATTAATTTTTTCCCTTCTTTTACTGCATATGGAAACCAGCCAATCTTTGCATCTGGAAGAAAAACATTTAATCTTAAAAAAACAGAAATTCTTTCTGCCAGTGATTTGTGATTATCTTTTATAAATGCAACTGGAATTTTTTCATCAGATTTTCTTCCCGTAATTTTTCGATAAATGCCAAATGGTGTCCAATATTTTGTTTTAATTACTCTTGTTTCTTGAGGAATTTTTTCAATTAATGAAAAATCAAGATCGGGATAATCAACTTTATCGACAGTCAAAACAAAAGTTCGGTAACCATCTTTGTTTAAGTACTTAAGAAATTTCAGGATACGTTGAGTTGCAGCTCCGGCTGCCGGTGGAAAATTATAAACAACAAATAAAACTTTTCTTTTCTCCATTACTTTTAGAATAAAAATTTTGGTTTAATGATTAAAGAATAGTTCAAAACAATTTCATAATCAGTCATTACAAAATTGCAAAAAAGAAGGCACAAAATTGTGCCTTCACGATTTTCATTTAATCAGAAAGTTATTTTAATTTATTCTTCTTCTCTTACTTCGAGAAAATCAATTTCTCCGGCACCTTCACGAACGATTTCTGGTTCCTCTCCGCTAAAGTCAATTATTGTTGAAGGGATTGTCGAAAGCGGACCTGAATATAAAATTAAATCAACGAGTTTGCCGTAATGCTTAACAATTGACTCTTCGTCATTCAGAATTTCGCTATTTTCATCTGTAACGCTTGTGCTTACAATTGGATGTCCTAATTCTTTTGCAAGAGTTTGAGCAATTAAATTATCAGGTACACGAATACCAACAGTCTTCCGTTTACTCCATAATTTTTTCGGCACTTCACGAGCAGCAGGAAGAATAAAAGTGTAAGGACCAGGAAATGCGTATTTCAAAAACCGATAAACCTGAGTTGAAACTTTTGCATAATTTGCAATGTCTTTTAAGTCGGCACAAATAAAACTCAATGGTTTATCTTTCAGAAACGGTTTGATTTGATAAATCCTTTCAATTGCGTTTTTCTGAAAAATATCGCAACCGAGTCCATATACGGTATCGGTTGGATAAATAATCACTCCTCCATTTCTAAGAACCTGAACCGCTTTGTTAATGAAACGCATTTGTGGATTTTTAGGATGGATGTGTAATACTTCTGCCATAATTTCTCTCCTTTAATTTCAAAATGAAAATAATATAATTTAAGATTAATTTCCAATGGCAGCGAAAATAAATGAAAATCTTTGGTTTTTATCTATACCCAAAGAGAAATCACAATTTGATTTATCGATTTTCGAAGTCTTTGTATTTGGATAAGTTTCAATGACGAGTGTATCAAATATAATTTTTTTATCGTCAAACCAATGTTTTCAATTCTCTGAGCTTCATCAATCAGAATTAATTTTTAATCACCAAAGATAGTTCTGCGTCTCGTGGAATTTGCATCTCTCAGAATCTCTCTAACATCTATTTCATCACAATTCAAATACAATGAAAAATCTTTGAATTCGTCCAATAACATTTTTAATGATGTTGTTTTCCAACCTATTCCGCTCTAATTACAATAATTGCTTTACCACGAAAAAGCTTACTCTTTATCCCATCATAAACTTGTCTTTTTATCATTTTTACACCCGTTAGAGATATTACAATTAAAAATCTCGGTTTGAACCGCAAATTTTATAAGAAATTTCGGTTTGAACTTCTTTAATCACTTTACTGTCTTTAAAAACTTATTTATTTGTCCCATCATCTTTTCAAAGTGAGAACCTTGCCAGTAAATTTTATCGCAATTTGGACAATTATAGAACTTCATTTTAATTTCAAAGTAATGATCTGGTAATTTTGCCTGAGCTTTTTCTCTTGAAGTTCTCTTAAGTTTTGTCCCGCATTCAAGGCATCTTGAGAATGGGTCAATATATTTTTTAACAGGGAAGACTTTTAAAATTTCCCGTGTCTGTTTGTTGGGTTCAGTATTTCTTACAAAATAACCAAAAGCTGCATCTTTCCTCTTCAATAAGCCCACATCTTTCGTTAAAATAACTCTTCTTTCACGAATTGAGATTTTTAATATCTCATCATCTGAAAATGAATTATTGTAAAGGACATCAAGTCCCAGCTTTCGAAGATTTTTTGCAAGTGAACCGAGATGCACATCACAGATAAACTTCGGTTTCCCTTTGGGGTATCTGCAGAGTTTTTTTAACTTTTTTAATTGAAGTTTCGAATCAGGTGGATAAACTTTTATTACATCACCATCATCAATCAAATAAGAAAAGTTCACTGAGTTACCATTAACAAGAATTACATCTACTTCGCTATGAGGAACATTGAAAGATTCTATTAAATCCTTTACAGTTGTTCGATCTATGAAATTATGATTGATACCTTTTTGTAATTTTCCCGGG
>JBNAWO010000034.1:0-23458 GCA_049699815.1 Ignavibacteria bacterium
ATGCAACACCCATTATCATCATCATTACCGAACCAACAAGGATTAAATGAGTATGAGCCAAGATCAATTCCTGTGAATATCCTTGTTTTAAGATATATTTTAAGATAGCCATATATAATCCAGTTAAAATGCCAATTATTAAAAAGATCACGCTTGTTTTTATAAAATATCTAACAGTGGAAAACATCTTTAAAATCCTAATTTCTTCTTAGCGTCTTCCGACATTTTATCTGGTGTCCAGATTGGATCCCAAACAAGATTCACTATTATTTTCATCTCGGGAAAAGAAAGTTCTAACACTCTTTTAACCCAATCGCTTATACTTCCATGCATTGGACATCCAGGAGTTGTAAGTGTCATATCTATTTCAATTGTTTCATCAGAGATTGATATGTTATAAATAAGTCCAAGATCAACAATGTTAATCCCAATTTCTGGATCAATTACCGATTTTAAAGTTTCGAGTATATCTTCTTTTTTTATTTTTCTGAGCATCATTTTTATTAACTCCTGAAGATTGTAATCATATTATATCCAAACAAAAATGAACTGAAAAGGAAAATTAAAAATGCGACAAAAACAAGCACTTGAAACTGGAATAAAAGAGAAGGGATTAATATCGCAAGACCAATATTCATAAGATAGAATTGAATTTCAGCTAATTTCTCATTAAACATATCTTTGAGCATAGGTACTTTTTCAAGTCCTACTTTGCTGCTGTATTTGTGATACCACACGAGGAAAGGAACTATCTTATACATCTGACCAACAATTAAAAATGAAATGTAACCAAACAGGACAATGAATCCATAAACAAGAGTTAAGTTTGTTATTCTTTCGTAATCAAAAAATAAAAATGAGAAATTCAAAAGAGCTGACAGCGTCATAATAAAAAATGCAACTGCAGAGAATTTCAAACCGATATCAAGTTTTTTTCGAATTCTTTTTTTGAAGATGATGAAAATCTGAATTAAGTAGAGAACAATTCCAATGAAAATCATTGTACCAAAAATAAAATTATAAATACCTGTATCTGGATAATGCATAATCCAGTTGACGCCAAGTAAACCAAAATTCACCAGAATGAAAGACCATTTTGCCAAGGTTAATCTGTAACCGTGAGATAAAGTAAACATTGGTATTAATTTGAAAGTTACTCCCATTACAACCATAGAAACCCAACCAACGAATGCAGTAATTGCGTGAAGTTTTAAATATTGAAGATGATTAATTTTTATAAAAGGTTTGTCAAGATTTTTAGAAAGAAGATAACCAGCTAACGCAGTAATTAACAACCAGAATAATGCAGCTGCAATGTAAGAACCAGTTATATTCCATTTCCTGACCTTTGTCAATGAAATAACTATGTTAATTACAAAAATTGTCATCGCAAGACCAAGAAAGATTGCTGGGAACGCAAAACTTAAGTTCGATGTGAAATTGTAAAATTTGTAAGTAAGCAAAATTACACCAACAGTATAAACCCAGAATTGAATTTCGGCAAGAAGAGTGCTGAATAATTTCACTTCAAACACAACCGGAACAAGTTGAAACATCGCTCCAAAAATGATCATTGTGATAAAGCCTAGGGTTAAAATATGATTGATTGATAAAATCTTTGGTTGAAAGTGGTGACCATTAAGGCTTTTGTAATCGATCACCAGCATAGTGTTGAAAATTATAAAAGAGACAATTGCCGCAATAAAATACTTTACTACTGTTTTAAATGGTGGTGAATATATTCCTGCTATAGAAATCTGTTCATTCATTTTCGGTCCTTTTTTTCGTTATCAGTACTTTGAAATAATTATCATCAATTTTATATGAAATGGCTTCGTATCCTCTTTCTTCAAGTTTAGGATAGAGCATTATTGGTTCACGATGATGATGTACTAAAAGAACAGTTTGCTCATCAATTTGTGATAACATTTCCAGAATTTTAATCATTGGTTCAGGTGGTGGTAAATCACGAACATCCAACTCAACAACTTTTTCAAAATTATTTAAATCCGGTTCGTCCTTTTTTAAATTTTCACTTGATAATTCACCTTGAGACTGTCGCAGTTTGAAGAAATAAACTTTGAAAACATCACCTTCCTTTTGTGTAAAATGATCAAATCCTTTTCTACCAAGAACAGAGTATAACGGAATTGGTTCAAATGAATTTATGATTAAAAGAGTTTCATCATCTTTTAAATCTTTTATTTTTTTCATTATGTCATTAAATGGATCCTTTCCAGAATTAAGAATTGGTCGTACATCCAGCTGGACTATTTTTTCATTCGGGAATTTTTTTTCAATCTGGATTTCTTGTTCAATTTGATTTATTTGCTTTTCTGAAACGCTATTGTTTTTCATTTCGTTTTCGGGTTCAAATATTGAGTTTATAGATTTATTTAATTCACTTAGCAGATAATTTAAATCAACACCCGCTATGGATGCTGCCTGTTCAACATTAACCCTACTTGCAAGAGCTTTTCTTAAAATCTTGTTTTCTAATTTTTTGAAGTGAGGGCTGATCCTTACAAATACTTCAAGAGTTTGAGGATACTTTTTAAGAATTTCTGAAATTTTCATTTCTTTTGTAATCATAGCTAATTTCTGATTATTAATGCTTAATATGGAACTGAAAAATTCTTAACTACCTGTTAGTTTAAAATTGCTTTCTCTTCTAAAATTTTTGCAACTGCTCGTTCAAGCTTTGCTTCACCTTTGTCGATTAAAAGTTGTTTAAGTGAACCTTTATAATACACTTTTCCATCAAGCAGAAAAATTATTTCATCGGCTAGTTCTTCAACTTCACTCATTATGTGCGATGTAAGAACGATTGTTTTGCCTTTGTTTTTTTGAACTTTTACAATTTCTTTAAAACGACTGCTTACAACAGGATCAAGACCTGCTGTTGGTTCATCGAAAATTAAAATATCAGGATCGAACATTAGTGATATTACAGCACTAAGTTTTTGTTTATTACCACCAGATAATGTTCGTATAGATTTTGTCAATTCACTTTTTAATTCAAATTCATTAATAAAAACTTCTTCAGGACTATCCGTTCTATTTCTTAAATCTTTAATCATACTTAAAACTTCGAGTACAGATAAATTTTCAGGGAAACTTGCAATCTGAGGCATATAGCCAATACTTTCTCTGTAAAGAAAATCACCATTTAGTGGTTTATTATCAATCAAAACTTTTCCATAATCTGGTTTTACAAGTCCTAAAATTATTTTGATAATGGTAGTTTTACCCGAGCCGTTTGGACCAACTATGGCAGAAATTTTTCCTTTAGAAAATTTTATGTCAATTCCCTTTAAGACTTCTAATTTGCCGTATCGCTTGATTATGTTTGAAAGTGTAATCATATCTCAATTAAAAAATGTTTTTGTCTCGATTTTATATGGATACATTCTTGGTTTTTTATCAATTAAATTTTCTGGCGTAAGTGAAGGAAGAATACTTTCCGCGATATTTAAAACTTCTACAAAAAGACTATGAATTAAAATTAAGGAAGCTTGCTTTCTTTCAACAATTACTGAAAACATTTTAACTGGACGATAAGCTATATCACCAAAACCATCTTTGTTCAAATCGAATCCATCGTATTTATTCCAAAAATTTCTTGAAAAAGTATTGAAGTTATTCCTGCTATTGGTGAGCACATCAAATGAATTAGAAATGAAATTATTATCAAAGAAAAAATTATCCATCGAGTTAGCCATCAATTTAATGCCCCAGCCATTGTTGATAAAATTATTTTGCCGCACAGTTATGCGATTACAACCTTCGAGATATAAACCGTTAGTATTTTTTTCAAAAAGATTTTTCTCAATCAAACAATCGTTTAAATCTTTTAATAAAACTCCAAAAGAAGCCGCACCCCAGTTATTTATGAATTTATTTTCTTTCATTGTCACATTTCGAGTGTACATTACTGCAACACCAGCCCCATTTTGTTCGAAAGTGTTTTTGATGTAAGAACAACTATCAGAGAACATAAAGTGCAGACCGTATCTTAGATTATTGCTGCTGTAATTGTTTATAACAAGAGAATGTCTTACGAATTCAAAATAAATTCCATCTCTATGTCCTTTGATTTCGTTGTTTTCAATTGTTATCGATTTGCAATACCAGAGATGAATACCATTGCCTGAGGTTGTTTCTAATTTGTTTGAAGCCTCAATTTTGTTGTTTCTGATAACGCAGTTAAATGATTTGGAAATATATATTCCAAAAAAATTATTTTTCAGGATATTATTTTCAATTATACAATCACTTACTTCCTCCAATCTTATTGCTGCATTTTCTTTCAGAAAACTGACGCCTGCATTCGTAATTTTTAGTCCAATGATTTTGACTTTGCTTGATTTGATTGTAATGACCTCATCTTTAAGATTTCCTTCGATATTAGGGTAATTCTCTCCTATTAGTGTTAATGGTTTATCGATTATTATATTGTTGACTTTGTAAATTCCATACTTGATAAGAATAGTTGAACCTGCAGGTGTCTTTTCTATTATATTAGCCAAATTTTGATTTTGAGAAACGATAACTTGAGCTTGCAATAAATCAATAAAAAAAACTACTATTAAGGGAAGAAGTATTTTAAATTTAATTTTTATCATAATTAATCTTGAACTAAAACTTATGAAATTCCAGATCCTAATCGTTAACAAAACAGAATCAGATTCAAATTTTTTCTTCAAAATTTAACGAGTAATTTTTCATTCCTGATTAGCCAGTTCAAAAACTTCTTGGTAAGTCAATTCTTTACCGCCGTATTGATTTTTTAATTCATCTCTTTTTTCCTGTGAAGAGAAACTCAATACATTTAATCCCATTGGACTTCGGAAGACATCTGAGTGCAAAAAGAAAGCTTCCTTAAGATTAATCAAAGCACCGGGATTTGAAAAATCATTAACCCATTCTGAATGTATTTCCATATTATCAATTTCTAAGTGTTTAAAATTGAATAAGCATTCAACTGAATCGAATTTGTAGATCTTGCCCTTATTAGTTACTATTTCAGCTGCAAATTTATTGTCAGTTATATTCATCTTGCATAATTCGCAAACATCCTGCCCATAATTAATAGGTTCTGGTTTAGGTGAACAGGAGTAAAAAATAAATGTGAAAATTAGGATTAGAAGAAATTTTATTTTTTTGAGAATGATCATCATTACCTCTAATTTTTATGTACTGGCTCTCTTCTTATCAACAATTAATGCAACTGCATTAAGAATAATTGAAATCAAGATTATAAATGAACCAAAAGCAGGAAGAGAAATTGCTGTAATGTTTAAAAGTTGTTTTGAACCAATCAATGGAGGTTGATAGGTCATACCAGGAACTTTGATTGGCGCATTTGGGTCAAGATTGTGTCCATATTCGTATCCCCAGATGTAAAAATCATACAGACCAACAGCACCAAGTAAAATAAAAATAATAATCCAAGCATAAATTGTTGTTCTGTTCCCTTTCATAGCGTTGAATAAATCAAACAAAATCATAAATCCAAGTATAAAAGGCATTATCTTTAATTCTGGGATATCATCTGGATTTATTGGTTTCATTCCAATGTAGTGATTCAAACCGTTTATGTTCTCAAGATCATGATATTTTGCGCCAGTTATTTCGTTTATCCAGATTCTTAGTCCAAGACCTTCAGGATATTGAGGTGCTTGCAAATCAATACTCCAGATTGGAAAAAAGTAAACTCCGATGAGAATAATCGATGCAACTAAAACGATTTTTTTAGAAAGAGGGTTCATTTTTTAACCTCCCTTAATCATAATTAATAACATTTTAGATTTTTCTTCAGCAAATAATGAATGAGAAATATCAGAAGGAAGGAGAATAAAATCTCCTTCCTCCAGAATATAAGGTTGCCCTCCAATAGTTACTACCATTTTCCCTTCAAGAATCTGAACCAGTGCTTCATATGGAGAAGTGTGTTCAGCAAGTGATTCACCCTTATCAAAAGCAAAAAGAGTTACATTCCCATTCGGCTTTTTTATGATTTGCTTACTTACAATTGAATTATCCTGATATTCTATCGATTCAGTTAATTTTTGTTTATTTATCTCCATATGAATGCACCTTTTATAATTTATTTTGAACTACTGCCAGTGTAATAATTCAAAGCTACATTAGAATTCGCAGGTGAAACTCTAACATATCCTTGCATTTCCTGATGAAGAGCTGAACAGAAGTCGGTACAATAGAATGGGTAAATTCCAGGTTTTTTCGGTTCCCATACAATTGTTTTTGTTTGACCGGGCATAACTAAAATTTCAGCATTGTTCAGCCCTTTAATCGTGAAGCCATGTGGAAGATCCCAATCCTGTTCTAAGTTGGTCACATGGAAATAAACTTTGTCGCCGACTCTAATTCCTTCAATGTTATCAGGAGCAAAGTGGCTTCTGATGGCTGTCATATAAACGTGTACATCATTTCCTTTTCGTTCTACTCTAGCTTCTTTCTCACCATTGGCTTTGAAAGGATGGTTATTCTCTTCAATCTTGTAAATCTTTGCGCTGTTCTTCATTAAGATTTCTGCGGGAATTGCCTGTGCATAGTGTGGTTTACCAACGGTTGGGAAATCGAGTAAGAGTCTCATCTTTTCACCCGTTATATCAATCAATTGTGCTGATTGAGTCAGTTCAGGACCAGTTGGTAGATATCTATCTTTAGTAATTTTATTCAAAGCAACAACATATTTACCCCATGGTTTTTTACTGTCACCACCAGGAATGCACAGGTGTCCAATTGAGTAATAAGCAGGAATTCTATCAACTACTTCCCAGGTGCCTTATTTCCATTTTACAATTTCAGAAGAAACGAAACATGAAGTATAAGCATAACCTTTTCCATCAAATTCTGTATGTAACGGACCAAGTCCTGGATTTTGAACTTCACCGGCAACAACTGCGTCATATTTTAAAATTGGGATTCCATCAATCTCACCATCAAATTGTTTCTCTTCAATTGCCTTAACATTTTTGAAAATGAATGAACTGGAATAACTGTTGCGAGTTTTCCGCCAGCAACAATATATTCGCCAGTTGGATCTACATCTACACCATGCGGTGATTTTGGAGTAGGAAGATAATATATCATTCCAGGACAATCTTTTGGATCGAGCACTAATACTTCTTTCTTCACTTCACTTGTAGCCATATGTTTTTTCTCATCATAATAATTATGATAATATTCAGCACTCATCTTTTTAGCTTTACCTTCTTTCACATATTTTTCAGCAATTCTCCAGTTAATGGCAGCAATAAAATCTTTATCATTTTTTGAAGCATTAATTTCAAGTAGAGTGTTTGCTTCTTCTGAATTATAAGAAGTGAAAAATGCCCAATCTTTTGAAGGCCCTTTACCTGCGTGGGCTAAATCATAATTAAATCCTGGAACAATTATTTGAAAAGACAGATTCATTCTTTCGGTCTTTGGGTCAAGAGCAATAAAGCTAATCGTTCCTTTAAAATTTTCTTTATAAGAAGCAATTGGAACATCAGCATTTGGTACTGGATCACTGAATCTGGTTGAGGCTACAATATATTCTGTGTTTTCCGTGACAAAAGGAGAAGCGTGATTTCCAGCAGAATTTGGAATTTCAACTATTTCAGTTGTTTCGAAGGTTTTCAAATCAATTTTTGCAACTCTGGGAGTGTTATTTGCATTGATGAAAAGGAACCTTCCATCTGGTACACCATCAGTCATTGAAAATTCAGGATGATGAGCATCATCCCAGGGAATAAATCCATAGGAAGTCATCAACAATGGTTTAGTTTCTTCTGAGTAACCATATCCAGTTTCAGGATTTTGAGAAAACACAGAAATCTTTTTGAATAGCCTTCCCGATGGGAGACCATAAACTCCAACCTGACCATTAAATCCGCCAGCAGTAAATAAATAGAATTCATCGTAACTGCCCGGCGTTACGTAAACTGCTTGAGCAACATCACCGCTTACTACATCTTTGGATGATTTACATCCAAGATAAATTCCTATAAAAGAAAGAATAACCAAGCTGATAACAACCAGCTTTTTGGAAATGAGGTTTTGCATTTTAGTTCTCCCCATTTGTTGCTAGTTTTTATTTGTTTTTATTTGTTTTTATTTGTTGGTGTTTCTTCGCTGACTTTTCTGAAAAACTCAAGAACAGCTCTTGCGTCTTCCATTGTTAAATTTTGATTTGTCATAACGGTCATATATTCTGCAACAAGTTGTTTGGTAACTGGATGTCTTTTTTCCATTTCTTCTGGATTAAGCATCATATTCATAATAAACTCTGGAGTTCTTCGTTTAATCACATCTCTTTGAGCTGGTCCCACATAACGTTCATCGAGCTTGTGGCAGGCAACACATTTTTGATTCCATATTTCTTCACCGCGTTTTACAAGTTTTGGATCAATTGGTCCAAGTTCAAGTTTTTCTTTGATAGGTCCATTCCCATTTTCAAGTTCAAATTCAGTTAAGTCTGCACCAACCTGTGCAGTTTGTTTCTGTGTTTCAGGTGCTTCTTTTTTATCACCACCACAAGATGAAAGAAAAATTGAACCAGCAACTAATAATGAAGAAAAAAGAATTAAAGGACGCATATTTACTCCTTTTGTTTGGTTATTAATTTTTGTTATCATCTTAATAAGACTTTATAATCTGATATTTACATATAAATAAATGATTAATTCAGATAATTTAATCTGATTTTAACTTAATTATAAAATTTTTTATAGTCAAATCAAGTTTTTTCCCTCAAGTTCATAAATTTTGATAGAGCTAAATCTAAAATTTCAGATTAATTTTTAACCAATTTCCTAATCTCTTTAATTAATGTTAATTTTTATTTGATAAAATGATTTTTTGAGAATGAAAAAAGAAATTTCTGATGAAACTATAAAGACTATCGCTGCTACTTTTATAAGGCAAGCAAAAAAATATGGATTTACTTTGACCGATTACTTAAAACTTGCAAATTATATACTTGAAGAAGCTAAGGAATCTTTCACAGAAAGTACGAAAAAAGAATCAGGTGCTGTAAGTTTTCAAAGTTCGATTAAAAAATTACCGATTGAGACTGAAAGGTTAATAATCAGACAAACGACAAAAAAAGATCTGCCTATAATAAAGTCGTGGTTGGAGGATAAGGAAGGTAGATTCTTCCTTTTAAGTCGTCTCGATAATCACGGCCAAACTATTGATGAAGTTTTTGAAAATGAAAATAATTTACTTGGGACCATTTGTTTAAAAGATAAAACTCCAATTGGACTGATTGCGTTTTTAAATATTGATGAATATCATCGTAAAGCTGAATTAAGAAAGATGATTGGCGTTACAAAAGAAAGAGGAAAAGGTTATGGGAATGAAGCTACAAAAGCCTGGATTGAATATGGATTTTTCACTTTAAATCTCGAGAAAATTTACTTGACAACAATAAACACTAACATTAAAAATATCAGGATTAACGAAGCCCTCGGTTTTAGAGTGGAAGGTCTTATGAGAAACGAGTTAAAAATCGATGGAGAATATTTTGATGTTCTTCAGATGAGTCTATTAAAAGAATGGATAATAAGCAAAGAGAGACAAAAATGAATATTGCAATAACCTGTTATCCAACCTATGGTGGAAGTGGTGTGGTTGCAACTGAACTTGGTAAAGCTCTTGCGGAAAGAGGTCATAAGGTTCACTTTATTTCTTACGGCATTCCAATGAGGTTAGATCGATTAAAAGAAAATATATTTTATCACGAAGTTGAGATGAGTAATTATCCTTTATTTGAATTTCCACTCTACACTCTTGCACTTTCAAGTAAGATGATTGAAGTATGCGAATACGAAATGATTGATTTATTTCATGTGCATTACGCAATTCCTCATTCTGTTAGTGCTTATCTTGCAAAGCAAATTGCACTTCAAAATGGTCATAGCAATATACGAGTTATTACAACGCTTCACGGTACCGATATTACACTTGTGGGACTTGAACCTTCTTTTCTTCCTCTTGTCAAATTTTCAATTGAAAAAAGTGATGGAGTTACTGCTGTATCAAATTTTTTAAAAGAAAAAACTTTAACAAACTATCAGATAAAAAAGGAAATCGAAGTTATTCCAAATTTCGTTGATACAGAAATTTACAAGCCAAAAGAAAATTGTGCTTTCAAATCCCACTTTGCACCAAATGGCGAAAAAGTTTTAGTTCACATCTCAAATTTTCGTCCAGTTAAAAGAGTTCCGGATGTAATTAAAATTTTTAATCTTGTTAGACAGAAAGTTCCTTCAAAATTAATTTTAGCTGGTGATGGTCCTGATAGGAGTGAATGTGAAAAATTAGTCCGTGAACTAAATTTGAAAAATGATGTTTACTTTTTGGGTAAGCAGGAAGCTGTAGTGGATATTTTGAATGCGAGCGATCTTTTTATTATGCCAAGTCAATCTGAAAGTTTTGGACTTTCTGCACTTGAGGCTATGGCTTGTGGACTTCCTACGATTACAACAAGCATTGGAGGTTTACCAGAATTAGTTGTTCACAATGAAACAGGATACATCGCAGAAATTGGAGATATAGAAAGAATGGCTAAATATACAATTGATTTATTGACAAACCCAACCAAATATAAAAAATTTTCTGAGAATGCAAGAAAAAGAGCAGTAGAATATTTTAATAAAGAGAAAATTGTAAATCAATATGAAGAATTTTACAAGAGGATCCTTGATCAATGAACAAAAAGATTTATTGTGCTGGCCCAATAAGTGGGGATATTACTTATCAAGAAAATTATAAAAAGATGATTGAGATCGTTAGACAAAATGGATTTTATCCTTTATATGAACCAGAATTAAAACCAAATTATGTTTTGACAGATCAGGAAATCTATCGAAGAGATATTAACTGGTTAAATGATGCAATTGGAATGATTGCTGAAGTCTCCGGACCAAGTCTTGGTGTTGGTTTTGAGATTGCTTATGCTCTCTTTCAATTAAAAAAACCAGTCCTTGCATTGTACCATGAAAGTATACCAAGACTTTCTGCGATGATAAAGGGATGTGACAATTCCCTCCTTTCTGTTCAAAAATATAAGGATGAATTTGAATTAGAGAAGTTCATTAAAATATATTTACAATTGGTTCTTAAATAATTAATCGAAATCAAATCATTGCAGGAAGGAAATGAAATCGGTAGAAGTTGTTCACTGGTATGTATTTTACACAAAGCCAAGATTTGAAAAGAAAATTCATCAAAAATTAATCGCCAAAGGTATTGAAAGTTATCTGCCATTAATAAAAGTTTGGCGGCAATGGAGCGATCGAAAGAAATTGATTGAAGAACCACTTTTCAAATCATATATTTTTGCTCATGTAAATGAAAAAGGGAGACTCACTGTTCTTCAAACCGAGGGCATTGTTCGATGTGTTTCTTTTAATGGAAAAGTTGCAATCGTTCCAGATGAACAAATTGAATATGTAAAGAAAATTGTAGAACATAAGCAGGATAGTTTAAAAGTCACTGATGCTTTATATAAAGGGACAAAAGTAAAAGTTATCAGCGGACCTCTTGAAGGTATGGAAGGCTATGTTGAATATGTTGACGAAGACAAGTGGGTTGTATTTAATATCGAAGCTGTGAATCATTCAATACGAGTTAAGCTTGCAAGAGATGAGGTAATTAAAATTCTTGATCCTGAACCAGAAGAGCAAAAATCTACATATAAATTCAAACACATAATTTAGTTTGAAATAATATCAGATTATTGAATAAAACACACTACTTTTATCCTAATGATTTAAACCAGTCACTCTTTGACTTGCTCAGGATGACAATCCAAAATGTCAGGTTGAGCAAAGTCTCAGCCAGAGGCTGATCCGCCTCTGGCTGAAAAACATAACATTAATTAAAGTGTATCGTCCTGTAATCCTTCAATAAACTCAGTATGACAAAATGTCACTCTTCGATGAATTAAAGGTGACAGGAGATTGCCCTTCGACAGACTAAAGATGACAATTCTGTGTCTGACGGTGAACATTGTAATTGAATAAAAAATTATTCTTCCAGTGTTGAAAGATTTCCAGGATCCTGACCCAAAGCTCTTGCTTTCAAAACCCGTCTCATAATTTTTCCACTTCGAGTTTTTGGAAGAGAATCAACAAACTCGATATGTTCGGGTTTTGCAATCGGTCCAACTTCGTGAGCCACATGCTGACGGAGTTCTTCGGAAAGTTGTGGAGATTTTTCATAACCGTTTCTTAAAATTACATAAGCAAAGATTGCATTTCCTTTGACTTCATGAGGTAAACCAATTGCAGCTGCTTCTGCAACTGCTGGATGACTTACAAGCGCACTTTCAATTTCAGCTGTACCTAATCTATATCCACTAACTTTTATTACATCATCAACTCTTCCAATAATCCAGAAATATCCGTCTTCATCTTTTTTTGCACTATCTCCAGTGAGATACCAACCAGGAAATTTACTCCAGTACTGATTTACATATCTATCAGGATCTTTGTAAACTGTTCTTAACATTGCAGGCCAGGGAGTTTTAATGACAAGATATCCTTCTTCATTTGGCTGAACAGGATTTCCGTTTTCATCAACTACATCCATTTCAATTCCTGGAAAAGGACGTGTACCAGAACCAGGTTTAAGTGGAACACAGGGCATTGGTGTGATCATAAACATTCCTGTTTCGGTTTGCCACCAGGTATCCATTATTGGACATTTTTCTTTTCCCACAACTTTATAATACCATCGCCAGGCTTCAGGATTAATTGGCTCGCCGACACTTCCAAGTAATCTTAATGAAGATAGATCGTGACGATTTACCCAGGCTTCTCCAAATCGCATCAATCCACGAATTGCTGTTGGGGCGGTGTAAAGTATGTTAATCCCATATTTCTCAATCATCTGCCACCAGCGATTTGGATATGGATAATTTGGGGCGCCTTCATAAAGGAATGAAGTTGCTCCATTCAAGAGTGGACCATAAACAATATAACTATGACCCGTAATCCAGCCTGGGTCGGCTGCACACCAGTATCTATCTTCTTCGTGAATATCAAAAACAAATTTCAAAGTAGTGTACACACCAACCATATAACCGCCTTGAGTATGAAGAATTGCTTTTGGTTTGCCAGTTGTACCTGAAGTGTAAAGAATAAACAAAGGATCTTCAGCATCCATAATTTCGAGAGAACAGTTTTGAGTAACGAATGGAAGATTAACAAGTTCATGATACCACATATCTCTGTCTTGTTCCATACTTACGGGCTGGCCAGTTCTTTTCACTACAAGAACATTTTGAACCGTACCGCATCTTTGAAGAGCTTCGTCTGCTATTTGTTTTAATGGAACAATTTTGCCTCTTTGATAAGCACCATCAGCAACTATTAAAACTTTTGATTGACTATCTTCAATTCGTTCACTTAATGCTTCAACTGAAAAACCACCATAAACCACCGAATGAATTGCACCAATCCTTGCACAGGCGAGCATTGCCATAATAATTTCTGGAATTCTTCCCATATATATTGTAACTCGATCACCTTTTTGAACACCAAGACTTTTTAAGACATTAGCAAACTTACAAACCTCACGATGCAATGCGTGATAAGAATAAGTCCTTAAATCTCCATTTTCCCCTTCCCAGATTAAAGCTAATTTATTTCTTCGTGGAGTTCTTAAATGAACATCCAAACAGTTGTAAGCCACATTTAGTTTTGCATTTGTGAACCATTTATAGAAAGGTTTTTTTGAATCGTCTAAAACTTTGTCCCATTTTTCAAACCAGTAGAGTTCGTTCGCCATTTTTTCCCAAAAGCCTAAATAATCATTTTTTGCGAATTCATTCAACTCATCCCAATTTTTTATATGAGCTTTTTCAATAACTTCTTGTGAAGGATAATAAACTTCACCGGAAAGATTTTTGTGTTGCATAAGCCCTCCAGATTTTTTTAATGAATGTTTTTTACTTGAATATTAATTAGTGCACAATTTAATTTTTCAAGATTTAATTATCAATTGAATTAACTTTCAAGATAAACGAGATAATTGTCATAAAAGTATAATACTTCAGCAACAAACTTGAATTAATTCTATCAATAAAAATTTCTTCCACAATACTATTTTAATCTTAAATATCTTAAATTAGTTAGAACATAAAACAAAAAAGGAGAGAGTATGAGAAATAAAGGTTTACTAATTGGCTGTTCGATTGGGGCAGCAATACTTTTTTTAGTCTTTATTGTTTTTTCTTATGGAGTTTCGAAATACAATCAACTTGTTTCACTTAATGAGGAAGTGAACAAAGCCTGGTCACAAGTTGAAAATCAATATCAGCGAAGATATGATCTTATTCCAAATCTGGTTGAGACAGTTAAAGGAGTAGCGAATTTTGAAAAAGAAACTTACATAGCTGTCACAGAAGCAAGAGCAAAAGTTGGTCAAATACAAATAACACCTCAAATGCTTGAAGACCCACAAGCATTTGAAAGATTTCAGGCAGCTCAAGATAATTTGTCATCGGCGTTATCTCGATTATTGGTTACTGTTGAAAATTATCCCCAATTGAAAGCTAATGAAAACTTTTTACAACTTCAGGCTCAACTTGAAGGAACTGAAAATAGAATTTCAGTTGAAAGAAAAAGATTTAATGAAGCAGTTCAAGCTTACAACACCGCGATTAAAAGATTTCCGACTAATATAATTGCAGGAATGTTTGGGTTTAGAGAAAAACAATACTTCAAAGCTGTTGCAGAAGCTGAGACTGCACCAAAAGTTAAATTTTAATTGTATCCGAAAATTTTCAAATGAAAAGAATAATTTTATTTTTAATTATTACTGTAATTGGAGCTTATGCTGAAGTAGATGTCCCAATTCTAAAAAGATATGTAACAGATTTTACTAACACTCTCACTCCTTCACAATTAAATGATTTAGAATTTAGATTAAAAACTTATGAGGACACAACTTCCAATCAGATTGTTGTTTTAATAATTCCATCTCTTGAAGGAGAAGATTTGTTTGATTTCTCACATCATGTTGCTGAGAAAAATAAAATTGGACAAAAGGGGAAAGATAATGGAATTTTAATCCTTGTTGTTAAGAATGAAAGAAAAATTAGGATTGAAGTTGGATATGGTTTAGAAGGAGTGGTGCCAGATGCAATTGCGAGTTCAATTATTAGAAATATAATTGCGCCATATTTCAAAGCTGGAAATTACTATGAAGGTTTGTTAAAAGGAATAGAGACTTTACAGGATGCAATTGCTGGTACATATCAGGCTGAAAGAGAAAATAATAAATCTGGAAATTTTATTACTGCGTTAGCTCTCCTATTTTTTATAATTGTTTTCTTTTTAATTATTTCTGGAATAGGTGGTTCATCAAAAGGAGGTTGGATTTATTATGGTGGCGGTTGGCATTCATATCCTAAACGAAGAAGTATTTGGGGTGGATTTGGAGGTTTTGGTGGATTTGGTGGTGGAAGTTTTGGCGGTGGTGGATTTAGTGGTGGAGGTGGTTCTTTCGGTGGTGGTGGTGCGAGTGGAAGCTGGTAAATAGTTTATCTTTTTGTAAAGATTGACTTGAATTTAAATTGAATAAACATCAGAAATTTTATAGTTTGCATTTAGAAATTTTAGAATTATGTTCATTCACTTATTGAAATATATTTCCTAGATTTTTTTGGTTTGGAGATTAACAAAATTTTTTTATTAGAATCAATTAAAAAAAATAAAAATTCTTGGAGGTAAAATAAAATGGCCATAATGATAACAACCGATTGCATCAACTGTGGTGCTTGTGAACCGGAATGCCCTAATACTGCAATTTATCCTGGTGGAACTCCCTGGCAACTAGCTGGAAAAACGTATGGACCAAATGACCCAGCTCCATCGGGTGCAGTGGGATTTTATTCTGAAGAATATTTCTATATAGTACCGGATAAATGTACTGAATGCGTTGGTTTCCACGATGAACCACAGTGTGCTTCTGTTTGTCCAGTTGATTGCTGTGTTCCAGATCCAAATCATGTTGAAAGTAAAGAAGAACTACTTAAGAAAAAAGAATATCTGGATTCACTTGGCAGATAAGAAAATATTTTTCAAATGATTGAAAGTCGATGCAATATGCATCGACTTTTTTTTTAAAAATAAAAAGGATTGATTATGAGAATTGGAAAGTATGAAATAGTCTCTGTTAAATCGGGAATGTTCCGATTAGATGGTGGAGCAATGTTTGGAGTTGTTCCAAAAGTCCTATGGAATAAATTAAATCCTGCAGATGATTTAAATAGAATTAATCTCACAACAAGGTCCTTGCTTTTAGTTTCTGATCGTAGAAAAATTTTAGTTGATACTGGATTAGGAAATAAATTTGATGATAAGTTTAAGAACATTTACGCAATTGATAATTTCCCAATCGACGAAGCACTAAGGCAGAAAGGTTTTCACCAAGATGAAATTACTGATGTTCTGATTACACATTTGCATTTTGACCATACTGGCGGATCGACAAAATTTGAGAATAACTCTGTTATTCCAACTTTTAAGAATGCAAAGTATTATGTTCAGAAATCACAATTCGAGTGGGCCTTAAATCCATCAGATAAAGATAGAGCGAGTTTTGTTAAAGAAGATTTTTTACCAATTCAGGAATTCAATCAAGTTGAATTTACAGAAGGCAATTTTAGACTCGATGATGAAATTGAAATCATAATTTCAAATGGACACACGCCGTCTCAACAGCATCTCAAAATTTCAGATGGAAAGAATACACTTTTTTATTGTGGCGATTTAATTCCAACTTCAGCACACATTCCATTTCCCTATGTGATGAGTTATGATTTATTTCCATTGACAACAATTGAAGAGAAGAAAAAAATTTTACCTCAAGCTTATGAAGAAAAATGGATTTTGTTTTTCGAACATGATCCATTTGTATCAAGTGTGATTATTACAGAAGGAAAAAAAGGATTTGAAATCAAAGAGAAAAATATTATAGAAGATTGAAAATGATCGAAAAAGATAATTACATCAAAATTTGCAAGGTGTCTGATTTGCCAGAATGCAAAGGAGTTAGAATTGAAATTGAAGATCATGATCTCGCTGTGTTTAAAATTGGAAATGAAGTTTTTGTGATAAGCAATATCTGTCCACACAATCACACTTCACAAATGTTTAATGGTCATTTAAATCATTACTCAGTTTCCTGTCCCGTTCACGGTTGGATTTTTGATTTAAGAACGGGTAAAACTTTGAGCAATAACAGCAACATAAAAATTTATGAGACTAAAATTGAAGATGACTATTTATTTGTAAAAATCCCGAAGTCATTTTTTAAGTGGTGAGATGGATAAATTTGAATTGACAGAACTTGTTCGGAAAAAATTATTTGATCTCGGTTTTGATCTTGTAGGTTTTGCTAAAGCAGATGAATTAAAACTGGAAGCTGAGAAATTAAAACAATGGATCAATCTGGGTTACTCAGCTGATATGAATTGGATTTCAAAATCTTTTGAAAAACGAATCAATCCTAAAAATATTCTTCCTGAGGTTAAGTCTATAATTTCAGTTGGATTGAACTACTATCAATCAAATTGTGGAAAGGATTTACCGAATGGTGCAGGAAAGATTTCGAAATATGCGTGGGGTAAAGATTATCATAAAGTCATTGAGAAAAAATTCAAATTGGTCAATAAATTTTTGGATGAAATTCAACCTGAATCAAAAAATATGTTTTATGTTGATTACGGTCCAACAATGGATAAAGTCTGGGCCGTCAGAGCAGGTTTAGGCTGGATGGGGAAACATACTAATGTGATAAACACATCAATTGGCTCCTGGTTTTTTATTGGAACAATTTTGACTTCGATTGAATTTGCATTTGACAATCCAATTCCAGATATGTGCGGTGATTGTCGAATTTGCATTGAAGCTTGCCCTACTCAGGCAATTGTTGATGATTATATTCTTGATTCAAGAAAGTGCATTTCATATCAAACAATTGAGAATAAAGGCGAGATCCCGTTTGAATTAAAAGGGAAATTCGAAAAATACATTTTCGGCTGTGATATTTGTCAAGATGTTTGTCCCTGGAATTTGAAATTTCAAATCGAAACTAACGAGGTTGAATTTGCATCTAACCCAATTGAATATATTCATAAAAGTGAATTAGAAAATATTGACGAAGAAAAATTCAAAGAAAAATTCAAAGGCAAACCTGTACTTCGAGCAGGATTAAAAAATCTGAAGAGAAATTTTGAATTTATAAACACAGTTTAACAAAGGAGTAATGTATGAACAAAAATCATCGAAAAGTTATAATCATTGGTTCTGGTCCAGCAGGATTTACTGCAGCTATTTATGCTGCGAGAGCTAATTTATCCCCGCTTGTTTTTGAAGGGAATCAACCAGGCGGTCAATTAACTATCACAACTGAGGTGGAGAACTTTCCAGGTTTTGAAATTGGAATAATGGGCCCTGAGTTGATGGACATTATGCGAAAACAAGCAAAGCGATTTGGTGCTGAAATGCTTTTCAAATATGTTGATAAAGTTGATTTCTCAACCAGACCATTTAAAATCTTTTCTGGAAAAGAAGAATACACTGCTGATGCTGTCATTATTGCAACAGGTGCATCCGCTAAGTTTTTAGGAATTCCATCTGAACAAGAATATATGGGTTATGGAGTTTCTGCTTGTGCAACTTGCGATGGATTTTTCTTCAAAGATCAGGATGTGATTGTAGTTGGTGGTGGTGACTCGGCAATGGAAGAAGCAACCTATCTTACCAAATTTGCTCGCAAAGTCATAATTGTTCATCGAAGAGACCAATTCCGTGCATCTGCAATTATGCTTGAAAGAGCAAAGAAAAACCCAAAGATTGAATTTAGAATGAATGAAGTTGTCGAAGAAATTTTAGGTACAAATGAAAATGGAAGAAAATTTGTAACCGGTGTAAAACTTAGAAATGTAAAAACAAATGAAATAACGGAGCTTCCAATTAATGGTGTATTTCTTGCAATTGGGCACAGACCAAATACTGAGATCTTTAAAGACTATCTTGAACTTGATGAAGCAGGTTATATAAAAGTAAAACCTGGAACAACATACACAAATATTGAAGGCATTTTCGCAGCCGGTGATGTGACGGATAAAGTTTATCGTCAGGCAATTACAGCAGCTGGAATGGGTTGTATGGCAGCAATCGATGCCGGAAGATGGTTGGAAGAACACGAAGTGCATTAATCCATTTCAAATCATCTAAAACACCTGTTATTTTTTAGAAAGTGGTTGAGTAAAAATTAACCACTTTTTTATTGTTGAGAAAAGGTTTTGGACATGAATTTTAAACGAATTAAACTATTCATCATTCTCTTTCTTTTAATAATTTCTTCATCAAACTTTCTATTAGCGCAGAAAAAAATATCAACTCCGAAAGAGACTCTTGTATATTTAAGAGTTGAACTTTCCACTACTTCAGATTGGACAATTCTTCGCTGGGAAAATTTTGCGCATATAAAAACAATGAGAGTTTTTGCCGTTGAAGGTAAAAACGCAAAGTTTCAGGTATTTTATAATCAGATCAAACTTACACAGAATATTGAAGAACAAAACCAATCGTCCAGAATTATAGTTGATTATCTGATCGATGTAAACAAAGATGAAAAATGGGATTACTCTCTTTTGCGAGGTGAAATTGGTCAGACGAATTTAAAAGTACTGGTTAAGAAAGATTTCATTTTTGAACAAATCTATTCTTTTAATCATTCGAAAAAAATTGCTGAAGACTTAAGGGAGAATTTAATTACCAATGAGATTAATTTTAATTTCGATTCAAGTTTTATTTTCAAACCCGAAGTGACTTCAGCCGAACGAATT
Source organism: Ignavibacteria bacterium (assembly GCA_049699815.1). GTDB lineage: Bacteria > Bacteroidota > Ignavibacteria > Ch128b > Ch128b > Ch128b. The sequence goes on from JBNAWO010000034.1 coordinate 19,883, forward strand.
CTTAGGTTAGTGCTTGCATTCTATTATCTCTGGTACACAAAAGATAATTGGAAAATTTTCCCTCTAAAAGATGAGCCTGAGAAATTCTATTCATCAAGTGATGAGAAGACAATCATAAAGCAGATTAAGCTCGCCAAAGCAAATGGGATTGATGGATTTATAACATCCTGGGATGGTCCAAATAATTATTCAGATCAAAACTTTAAAAAATTTCTGAAGATTTGTAACCGACTAAAATTCAAAACAGCAATTTATTATGAAACACTAAATGAAAAAGGTCCAAGAGATGATGAGGAAATTTTCCAACACCTTAAATATTTAATTTCTAATTATGGTGAAGATCAATCATTTCTAAAGATTTTTAATAAACCGGTGGTCGTCATCTGGGCATCAAACGAAATTGATATAAATCGATGGAGACAAATCATTAACCGATTAGAGAAAGAAAATCTTAAGGCAACTCTCATTGGGATGGGATATGACATCTCAAATCTTGAAGTTTTTGATGGTGTTCATCAATATGGAATTATTTTAATTGACGATTTGCAAAAGGAATATCAGCAAGTTTCTGAAATTGTAAAGAATTATCATTTATTTGGTACTAAAAGAAAAATTTGGGCGGCAACTGTTCAACCTGGTTACGATGAAAGAACAATACCTAACAGAAAAGGATTTTTTAAAGATAGAAAGTCAGGAAAATATTTTGAAGAAACATTTAAAACTGCCATTAACTCAAACCCCGATTTAATTTTCATTACATCATGGAATGAATGGTGGGAACATACTTATATTGAGCCATCTAAAAAGTTTCAGAATTTTTATCTTAACTTGACGAAGAAGTATTCAAATATGTGGAAGAAAATGAAATGAAATTTTTTTGTAAGAACTTCAATCAATCGATTTACAAATTTGTAAAGTGAATTTTTAGAATTCATAAAATTTTATATCTTTAACAAAAAGGAGAACTCACAAAAATGAGAAAATCAAAAGTCGCTGTCCTTAGGACAAGTCCAAAAACGGTTTTAGAAGACTATCAGAAATTACTTGAACTAGCAGAAGTTGAAAAATTTTTAGATAAATCAGCCGTAACAATCTTAAAAGACAACATATCCTGGCATTATCCATTTCCAGCTGCAAATACAACTCCCTGGCAATTGGAAGGGGCTATTCTTGGTTTAAGAAAATTTGGTTATAACGAGCTTGTTTGTGTACAAAATAAAACTGTTGTCACAGATGCATTCAAGGGAGAGGACTTAAACAAGTATAAACCTATTTTTAAGAAATATAATATTCCGGTTTTATTCAATTTTAAAGATAAAGATATGAAGTGGATTAAATACGAGCCAAAAGCAAAAATGCTTGTTTTAAACCGTATTTATCCTGAGGGAATTCGAATTCCTGATTATTTTCTGGGAAAGAATATAGTGCATTTGCCTACGGTTAAATGTCATATTTATACAACTACAACTGGAGCAATGAAAAATGCTTTCGGTGGTCTTTTGAATACAAAAAGACATTACACACATTCCTGGATTCACAAAACTTTGGTTGACTTACTTCAAATCCAAAAAGAAATTCATACTGGAATTTTTGCAGTAATGGATGGAACAACTGCAGGAAATGGTCCCGGTCCAAGAACAATGATCCCCGTCGTAAAAAATGTGATTCTTGCAAGTGGAGATCAAGTTGCAATCGATGCCGTTGCAGCAAAAATGATGGGATTTGATCCAATGAGTATTGAATATATTAGAGTTGCTGATGAATTAGGACTTGGAGTTGGTCGGCCACAAGACATTGAGATTGTTGGTGATGATATTTCAAATGAAAATTGGAATTTCTTTGTTGGTGATAACGGTGCAAGTATGGTTGGGGATTTACTCTGGTTTGGTCCGTTAAAATCGATTCAAAACTTATTCTTTAGAACCCCGCTTGTTCATTTGTTTATTTTTGGTTCAGAGTTTTATCATGATTATTATAGATGGCCATTTAAAGATAAAAAAGTTTTCAAGCGCTGGCTGAAAGAAACCGAATGGGGAAATTTGTTCCAGCAATATGATTCAATTAAATAACTTTTAATCCTTAAATTATAAGGAGGGCTTTAATGAAAACTTTGAAAGAAATTCTCAGCAATCGTCCTATTCTTTCTGTTCAGAAAAATTTTACCGTTCGTCAAACGAGCGAGTACATGACGAAAAATAAAATTGGACTTGTCCCCGTATTTGATGGAGATAAATTAGTCGGCGTTTTTTCAGAAAGGGATCTGTTACAACGAGTTGTAGCTGCGGGAAAAGATCCAGATAAAACTCTGGTTGAAGAAGTGATGACTGTTGATTTGATTATTTCAGATGAAGAGGAAACATACTTAGAATGTCTTGCAAAAATGAAGTCCGCTAATATTCGCCACATAATTGTGAAATCGGGGGATAAATTAATTGGTGTAGTTTCAATGAGGGATTTGCTTCAAGCTGATCTTAATATTAAAGACGAGACTATAGAGACACTTTATAATTATATCAATTCAAAACCGATTTTAAAGTTAAGCGAACCTTAAGAATTTTAGACTCAAAAATTATTCTATAAGAATTGATCAAGTGTCAAGTTACTTTATCTCGAAAGACGCATTGACAACAGCTGTTATTTCTTTTTCAATCGATGAAAGGTCATTTATTCCGTAATCTGAAATCATATTAGAAAATTTTGGAGTGATTTGAAGAACTCCCATTCGTGCATTTCGTAAATTTCCAAGTCGACTACCCGTTGATTCAGCAATTCGTTTTGCTCTTTCCATTGCATCTTTTGCTGCTTCTGCCTGTATCTCAATTTTTAAATCTCCAATTTTTGTGTAATGATACTCAGGCTGTATTTGTTGAAAGGTTAAACCTTTCTCTAATAATTGTGATAAATCCAAAGACAATTTTTTAATCTTCTCCACATCTCTTGAATACACATCAAAATTCTGTGTGTAAACATAATTAAGAATTGTATTTGTCTGATAGCCTGCTGGACTGATTTCGTAAACAGGATAACTCGATGGATTTTTTTCATCTATTGAGTCAGGATTAATTCCATTTTTAATTAGAAATTCCTTAAGAATTGGTGTCTGGCGTGCAAGTGTTTTGTAAGCTTCTTGTTGAGTGAAACCAGTTGATGTTAATGAAATTTTTAATATTCCAAGATCAGAGATGATTAATTTTTTTGCAGAACCAGTAACTGTGATTGTTTGATTTGTTCTCGTGTGATTTCTCCAGGTTTCGCTAATTATCAATGTTGCCAAAATGAAGAAAATAGAAATAATCAGTGAAGGAACAATGAACTTGTTATCTGAGATCATTTTACAACTCCTTTTTTATAAACTTAGAACTAATATTCATTTTCTTCAAATTTTAATTATATGTGATTAATTATCTAATAAAAAAAATAGCTGGAAAGATTTTGAAGAATAAGATATTTTGTAAAAAAGATAAGAGTAGTTATGGAAACTAAAATTAACATTACTACCAAAAGAGCTCTTGCTCTTGATGCATTAAGAGGTTTTGCTATCTTAACAATGATCTTATCCGGCCAAATTCCATTTCA
>JBNAWO010000035.1:0-23001 GCA_049699815.1 Ignavibacteria bacterium
AATATCTTGAAGTGCTTCTGTAATTCCAGCTGTATGAACTGCAACCGTTCTATTCTTTGTATCATCGAAAATGAAGTTGCCTGGTAAGCTTTCAATGTTTCCATCGAATGCGAGACCAACGACTTCGAGATTTTTGTTAACAAGAGGACTTCCGGAATTTCCACCAATAATATCAGCCGTTGACACAAAATTTAGAGGTGTGCTGAGATCAAATCCGGCTGGTGGATTTCTCCATTTCTCGGGTAAATCCCAATCGGGATATCCTTTAAATGAAAAGTATCTGTCATACATTCCATAAAAAGTTGTGATCGGTGGAGCAATGGTTCCATTATACTCATAACCTTTTACTACGCCATCAGAAATTCTCAATGTGAAAGTTGCATCTGGTGGAAGTGAGGTTCCATAAACATCATAAATTGCATTTCCGAGCAATTGAACTTTTACCTGTTCTTTTTGCTGAATATCTTGATATCTTTTCGATAAATCTTCTGCCAGTTTCTTTATATCCAGAACAAATTTTATAAATGGATCATTTGATTTAAGGATCTCATCAGGATTATCAAGCAAACGATTTACTTCATCTTTATTAAAAAGAATGGTTGAATTGTTAAGACGATTTGCTGCGTCCTCTGCTGATTGACCGGCGAGCAAATCATTCAATGCTTTCAGTTCATTTCCAAATGCTTTTTTAAGATCATCTAATTGAAACGCAAGAGTTGCAAGTTGAATTTCAACATCAATATCATTTGGTAAAAATCTTGCCTTTGTGTTCGCTAAAACTGAATCTTTAAATCTTGGGGCTCGTTTTTCATCTGGAAGTTTTATCTGCTCTGCAAATTCAACTAAATCATAAGCAACCTGAAAGTATAAAGATTTTCCAGCTCTTCCTCTTAAATTTAATGAGTTAACTTTTCGGATGTACTTTGCTTTTTCTTTTTGGAATTCAGCAAGTTCATCCCAGATATTTCCATATTTCTTTTTCAACTCGGGATTTGAATTAATCGTATTTCTGAAATTCTCTTCAAAATCAATTTTCTTTGCCATTAAATAAGGATCTTTTAATCCACCATGGTAACCTGTAATAGCCTTGAGTGAATTAGAGAAACCAAAAAGCATTGATTGATATTGCAATTTTTTGTTCGGATGCTTTTGTAAATAATTTGAATAAATCTCGACAAGGCCTTTTAATAAATCAAGCTGATAAGGATAAGCATAATCTCTCAGGAAGTTCAATTGCGAAATTGTATAAAGTCTATTTGTTCTTCCTGGATTACCAATAACAAAAATTAATTCCCCTTCTTTTACACCATCTTTATTCCATTTAAAGAAATTTTTCGTTTTTAGGGGCTTATCATTTTCATAAACTCTGTAAAAAGCAACATCAAGATCATATCTAGGATAAGTAAAATTATCATAATCGCCACCGTAATAAGCTACCTGAGTTTCTGGTGCAAATACTAAACGAACATCGGTGTATCTTTTATATCCATACATCGAATATTTTCCGCCGTTGAAGAAAGTCACCACATTGCAAATTAATCCAGTTTTTTGAGAATATTCTCTTTCGAGTTCTCTGATTTTTTCCTGTCGCTTTTGAACTTTCTCTTCATCGGTTTTTCCAGATTCAAAGGCAGCTTTAACTTTATCGGTTACATCTTCAATAAGCATTAATTGATCGATGTAGAGATTAGGGACTTTTCTTTCTTCTTCAAGCGTTTGAGCAAAGAAACCATTTTCTGGAAGATTTTCACCTTCCCGGTTGACCTGATCAAGTGCACTTCTAACACAATGATGATTTGTCATCACAAGCCCATCTTCAGATACGAATGAAGCTGAACAGCCAGGAAGTCTCAACGCAGCAAGCCTTGCATTATCAAACCACTCTTGCGATGGACTGAAATTGTATTGGCTTTCAAAATATTTAATTGGCGGAAAATCAAACGTCCACATTTTACCATTATCAAATGTGCCAGCTTTCACATTCTCATAGCCGGGTTGCTTTTGATAAAGAACATCTTTAGAACTTGAACAACCGGCGAGAATGGATAAAGAAAAGAGGAAGATGAGAAATAAATTTAGTGAGTTTCTCTTATTCATTTTACTCTCCATTTAGTTTGTTTTAATTTTTTGTTGATACGGAAATTCAACTAAAATGATTTAAAGAATTAAACAAGAAACACTTCAACTTTATCTGGTATTAATTTCTTCTGATAAGCTTTATCGAAAAGAAGTTGCAAAGCTTTCTCACCCTGAGAACCCATATCAATTGTCAATTCATTTACATACATCTTTATAAATTTTTCTCCAAGCTCAAAGCTTAATCCTCTACCAAACTTTAATGCGTAATTTACAGCATCATTTAAATTTCTATAACCATACTCAATTGAGTCCCTGAGTCTTTGTGATATTTTTTTAGCCATTTCAAGTCCAAGATCTTTTCGAACAACATCAAGTCCAAGTGGAAGTGGAAGATTTGTTTCTTGCTGCCACACTTCACCAAAATCTAAAATTTTTTGAAAACCCAGTTGATCGTAAGTTATCTGGCCTTCGTGTATAACTATTCCAGCATCAACTTCGCCTTTATCGACTGCGTTCATTATTTCATCAAAAGGCATTGCAACAGGAATGAAATCATCCAAATAAATTTTTGCAAGGAGAGTAGCTGTTGTGTAATCGCCGGGATGGGCAATTTTTATACCCTTTAAATCTTCAAGTGCAAAATTTTTTTTGCTGATAAGAATTGGACCATAGCCAATTCCCATACTTGCACCGGTTCGCATTATGTAATATTTATCCTGAACATAAGGATAAACATGAGCAGAAATTGCCGTAACTTCTAGTTCACCTTTCATTGCACGAACATTTAATGACTGAATATCTTCAAGTATATGCTCGATTTTGTAATCATCAATTTTTACATAATCAAAGGCTAAACCATAAAACATAAAAGCATCGTCGGGATCGGGACTATGACCAACTCGTAAAATTTTTTTCTCCATATTTACCTGTCTTTAATTTTGAATTTAATCTTAATAATTTTCGAAAAATTTTTTTGGTAATGATTATATTTTCTATTAAAAACTTTACAAATATAAAAGTAATTAAAATTAAATAGGTATAAGATATGATTATCGTAATGAACAAGGATGCTCAGCACAATGAAATTGAAAATGTTTTGATGTTAATTCAAAAACTCGGATTAGAGTTTTCAGTTCTTAAAAATGAAAACAATACTGTAATTTTAACTCAACCAAGTTATGATATTAATTCTGAGTTATTCAAATCCCTTCCAAAAGTTGAATATATAGTTACAATAAATGAAGATTATAAACTTGTTTATAAAAACATTAACAATTTAGAGACAAAAATTAAAGTTGGTAATGTTGTCATAGGTGGAAATGAACTGACAATGATTGCTGGTCCATGTTCAATAGAATCAAAAGACCAGCTATTTCGTATCGCTCTTCACCTAAAAAATTCTGGAGTTAAAATAATTCGTGCCGGCGCTTTTAAGTTCAGAACAAGTCCTTATTCATTTCAAGGTTTAGGGTACAGAGGTCTTGAACTTCTAAAAGAATTGAAAGAAGAAACAGGTTTATTAGTCATCTCTGAAATTTTAGATCATCACGATTTACAAGAGTTTGAAAAAATTGTTGATATACTGCAGATTGGTGCAAGAAATATGCACAATATTAATTTGCTTAAAGCTGTTGGCGAAACAAATAAACCAGTGCTTTTGAAAAGAAGTTATTCTGCAACTTTGAAAGAATTTTTATTCAGTGCTGAATATATTTTGATGGGCGGCAATAAAAATGTAATTCTTTGTGAAAGAGGAATTCGAACATTCTCCGATTTTACAAGAAATACACTAGACATTAGTATAGTTCCTGCAATCAAACAAAGAAGTCATCTGCCAATTATTGTAGATCCAAGTCACGCAACTGGTAAAAGAGATTTAATCATACCAGTCAGTCTTGCAGCGATTGCCGCCGGTGCAGACGGATTACTAATCGAAGTTCATCATACACCTGAGCTTGCTTATTCTGATTCAGAACAGGCGATTCGTCTCGAGCAATTTGATGATCTGATGAAACGAGCTAAAAAAGTAGCAGAAGCAGTTGGAAGAAAATTGTAGATTATGAATATCACTCTCCCACTCCAGATCAAAAAAGATAACTCCTACGAAATACAAATTGGCAGAGGAATTTTTAAAAGCCTTAAATATTTCATTGAAAAAAAATTACTTCCTGATAAAGTTATCATTATAACTGATGAAAATGTTTTCGATCTTTATAAACAAAAAATTAATGACGAATTAATCTCTGGTTCAAAAAATTTTCACATAATCAAAATCTTCGCTGGAGAAAAGAGCAAATCTCAAAAAGTTAGAGATAAACTTGAAAATGAAATCATCAATTTAAAACCTTCACGAGAAACAATTCTTGTTGCAATTGGTGGCGGAGTGGTTGGTGATATTACTGGATTTTTAGCTTCGATTGTTTTAAGAGGAATAAGATATGTACAGGTTCCAACATCTGTAATTGCTCAAGTCGATAGTGCAATTGGTGGAAAAACAGGAATCAACACAAAACATTCAAAAAATCTAATAGGTACATTTCATCATCCTTCACTTGTTCTGGTTGATGCAGAATTTTTGAAAACTCTCCCTGATGAGGAATTTTTTAATGGACTTGCTGAAATTTTAAAATCAATGTTAATTGGTTCAAAGAAAGGATTTGAATTTTTAGAAACCAATCTAAATAAATTAATCAACAAAGATGAAAAAGTTTTGTTGAGATTAGTAGAGGAATCAATAAAAGTAAAAGTTGATGTTGTAAAAATAGATCCTGATGAGAAAAACTTAAGGAAGATTTTAAACTTTGGTCATACAATAGGTCATGCAATTGAATCTCTCAGTAATTATAAATTAAAACACGGCTTTGCGGTTGCGGAAGGAATTGTGGTAGAAAGTTATCTTTCGTTTCTTGTAAATGGATTAAGTGAAGTAGATTTGTTTAGAATTCTATATATTGTTGATAAGTTAAACCTGGATAAAAACGAAAGAAGAAAATTTAGTTTCAAAAAAGTTTACGAAAGAATGAGTTATGATAAAAAGCGAATAAACGACCAAATTACTTTTTCACTTTTAAATGAAATTGGAAATTGCGACTACAATATTTTTGTCAAAGAAGAATTAGTTGAACTTGCTTATAATCATTAATTTATGATAGTCTTATCTTACCAGCCGAAAACTTTTCGTGAATTCAAAAAAGCTTTACAATATGGGCTAGAGAATGGTGCCGATTTATTAGAAGTTCGAGGTGAAAAATTAAATGAAAAAGAACTTCTCAAAATTCTTTCTGAAAAATCTCTTCCAAAAATCTTTACATATCGAATCAATCAATTCTCATATTCAAAAATTAAAGACGCTTCAAAAAAATATAGAATTGCAATTCAGAATAATGTAGAGTTTATTGATATCGATATCAATCTGGGTAAATCATTCATCAATAAGCTGAAAAAAGAGATACAAAACACTAAGCTTATCCTCTCTTATCATAATTACGAAAAAACTCCAAAGCTAAAACAACTAATTTCAATCTTAGATTACTCAAGAAAAATTTCTGCTGATTATTACAAGATTGTAACCTTTGCAAATTCTGTGATCGACAATTACAATATTTTGAAATTACTTGAGATAGCTAACAAAAAAGGGGTTCGTTTAATTTCGCATTGTATGGGTGAATATGGAAAATCTGGAAGATTTTTAAGCTATAAAAACGGTTCAAGCTTTTTTTACTCTTCATACAATTCAAATAAACAAACGGCTGAAGGACAAATTTCACTCGAAGTCCTAAATAAAATTTTTAGAATTAAACAGTTGTATCCATCAACCAGAGTTTATGGAATAATTGGCAATCCATTAAAGCAAAGTAAGAGCTGGTTGTTTCATAACTTTGGATTTAAATTAAAAAAATCGAATGCAATTTACCTTAACTTCCCCATATACGATCCAGAACTATTTATTTATTATTTCAAAAATTATATAAGAGGATTAAGCATCACAATCCCATTTAAAGAAGAAATTTTAAAGCTTCCGAATATTTCTTCAAAAATTATTAAAGAAATTGGCTCAGCAAATACTATGCTCTTCAAAGACTCAAAACCTATTTTGTTTAATACAGATTACTTAGGCTTCAAAGAAATTGTTAAAAAAGAGAAACTTCTTCAAAATTCAAAAACACTTGTAATTGGTGCAGGCGGTTCGGCGAGAACAGTAATTTATGCACTCAAGAAATTTAATAACGAAATCCTTGTAACGAATAGGACTTATGATCGAGCAGAATCTTTAGCAAGCGAAATGGAAATAAAGGCAATAAATCCCAGAAAAAAATTTGAATCTGATTTTGATGTTGTCATCAACACAACTCCTGGAAATAATTTTTTCCTGATAAATTTGCTCAAAAAGATTTTAAGCCAGAATAAACCAAAACTTGTAGTCGATCTCGATTTGAATTTTAAAGAGTCGAAGTTACTTGCATTGTGCAAGACACATAAGATTAAAACAGTAAACGGCTTCGAATTTTTTATCGCTCAAGCTGTACATCAATTCAAGATATTTACTGGTAAAAATATTTCATTGCGAAAAGTGAAAAGATTCGTTCTTGATAATTACGATAAGCAATTTTGAGATATGTTTGTTTTTACTCCGCCTCCATCAAAAAGCCATACTAATCGAGCATTAATTTTAGCTGCTTTAGCAGATGGAATTTCTATAATTAAAAACTACGCCATTTGCGAAGACACAATTTATATGATTAAAGCTTTAAAAAAGCTTGGAGTAAAAATTGAACATAAAGAAGATGAGTTACTCGTTCACGGCAAAGCTGGAAAATTCAACAAACAAAATGTAAAGCTGTACTGTGGTAACGCAGGAACAACATTTAGATTTTTAACTGCACTTTCAATCTTCAATCAAGGCGAGATAATTTTAACCGGTTCCAAAAGAATGCTCGAAAGACCAATCGGAGACCTTGTTGATGCCTTAAAACAACTTGATGTAAAAATTGAAAGCAACAATGGTTATCCACCCGTAAAAATCTTTGGCGGTTACTTCAAGCCTCAAACTATAAGAATAAATGCAAAGAAAAGCAGCCAATTTCTTTCCGCTCTTCTTTTAATTATGCCCATTCTTGGTAAAAACTTTTCAATCGAACTTGAAGATGAATTACCTTCACTCCCCTATGTTAAAATGACACTTCAAACATTAAAAGACTTCGGTGTAAAAATTCATCATTCAGATTTTCGAAAATTCTTTCTGAAAAAAGACTTGAAACTCAAATCAACAAAAATTATAATTGAAAGTGATGCATCATCAGCAACATATTTATTAGGTGCAGCAGCAGTTTTGAAAAAAAATATAAAAGTATATGGGCTCAAAAAGAACACTACGCAAGCTGATATTAAGTTTTTAAAAGTTTTAGAGAAAATGGGTTGTACAGTTGAATGGGGCAAAGAATTTGTAAAGCTCAGAGGGAAAAAAATTAGAGGCATTTCAATTGATATGAACGATGCACCAGATTCAGTTCCAGCACTTACCGTTGTTTCTCTTTTTGCGGAAGGAAAAACTTTGATTAAAAACATTGAAAATTTGAGATATAAAGAATCTGATAGAATTCAAGCTCTTGCAAATGAATTATCAAAACTTGGGGCAAAAGTTCGAACAGGGAAAGACTTTATCGAAATTAATCCAACAGAAAAATATAAACCTGCGGTCATAGAAACTTACAATGATCATCGAATTGCAATGTCGTTTGCAATTGCTCAATTGAAAATTCCCGAAATAAAAATCAAAAATCCTGAGTGTGTAAAAAAATCTTTTCCAAATTTCTGGTCAGAGTTCAACAAAATGAGAGTAAGCTACAAACTATGAACATCGTTTTAATTGGATTTCGTGGTGCTGGAAAAACAGCACTTGCAAAAATTTTAGCCGATAAACTTAATATGCAACTCTACTCTATTGACAAAATGATTGAAGAAAAAGAAGGTAAACGTATCAGAGAGATTGTCGCTGAAAAAGGATGGCAATACTTCCGGGAAATTGAAGCTCAGCTTATAGAAAAACTCGCGGATGTTGATAACTCAATCATCGATACGGGTGGGGGCGCTGTCGAGAATCCAACTAATATCGAAAATCTTAAAAAGAACGGTTACATAATTTATGTTCAGGCTTCATTGAAAGATATCAAACAGAGAATTCTAAATGATCCCGATAGACCAAAACTTAATCCTACCTTAGATGTAGAGGATGACTTAAACATTACTTATAATCGTCGCATTCCACTCTATGAAGAATACAGTGATTTCAGAGTGAATACTTCTAATACACCGCTTGATAAATGTGCTGATAAAATTATTGAGTTTCTTGGTTTGTAAAAATTTTAATTTTAATCTCACTTTCACTCAAAAAAATAACGAGATGATTTATGAAACGCTTTTTATTTTTTATCATTTTTCTTTTTTCTCAAAATTCTTTTTCTCAATTAAAATCACCAGAAGAATTTTTAGGATATCCCGTTGGTGCTGATTATAAAGTAGCCAATTACGAAACCATCCAAAAATATTTTAAACATCTTTCTGAAAACTCAAAGATGATTATTTATGAAAAAACTGGTAAGACTGCTCAGAAGCGCGATATGTTTATGGCTATCATAAGCACCGAAGAGAATATCAAAAATCTTGAAAGATTCAGAGAGATTTCACGCAAATTAGCTGACCCAAGAAAATTAAGTGAAGAAGACGCAAAAAGATTAATTAAAGAAGGAAAAATTGTTGTCCTTGTCACTTGCAATATTCATTCGACCGAAATTGCTTCAGCTCAGATGTCAATGGAATTGGCATATAAACTAATAACAAAAACAACTTCTGAAAAAACCAATAAAGCTCTTAACGATGTAATTTTTCTTTTAATTCCTTCAATTAATCCAGATGGTCTATCAATGGTTGTCGATTGGTATAATAAATACTTAGGAACGGAATACGAAGGTAGTCCGATGCCCTGGTTGTATCATATTTACGCTGGACACGACAATAATCGAGATTGGTTTATGTTCAATCTTCCAGAAACAAGAAATGTAATCGAAATTGCATATAGAAAGTGGATTCCTCAAATCTGGCTTGATGAACATCAGATGGGAAGCAGTGGGGCAAGATTGTTTCTTGTTCCTTACAAAGATCCAATAAATCCAAATGTTCATCCATTTTTATGGAGATGGCAGAAAGTAATTGGCGGTATAACTGCACTTGAACTCGAAAAGCAAGGTTACAATGGGATTATAGATCAGGCACTTTTCGAAGCCTGGTGGCAGGGACCTGCAAGCGATTGCGGCTTATGGCATAACCAGATTTCTCTTCTCTCTGAAATGGCAAGTTGCAACATTGCAAGTCCGATATATATCGATCCATCTGAAATTAAAGCAACTCCAGAAATTACGACTTATGATATCAGAACAAACTATCCTAATCCCTGGAGAGGTGGTTGGTGGAGATTGCGTGATATTGTCAATTACGAACTCGCTCTCACATCAAGTTTAATTGAAATTGCATCTCAGTTCAAAGAAGACATTTTGCTTGATTATTACAAAATGGGAAAAGACGCAGTTGAAAAGGGAATGAATGGAAATCCATTTGCCTACATCATTCCACGAGACCAAAATGATCCTGTTACTGTTTCAAGGATGATTGATGTGCTTCAATTCGGCGGAGTTGAAGTCCATTTTATGGATAAAGAATTTCAAATTGATAATGTGATCTATCCTGCAAATAGCTATGTGATTTATTTAGCTCAACCATATGGTCGTTATGTAAAAGATTTATTCGATGAACAGCTTTATCCAGATTTAAGAAAATCAAAAAAAGAAAATCCAATTCAACCCTATGATGTTGCAGGATGGACTTTACCTTATTTAATGGGTGTAAAATTTTATACAATAGATAAACCTTTTAAGTTAGAAGCAAAATTTATTACAACACCTAATTATCCAGAAGGAAAAGTTACAGGTTCAAAAGGTAAATATTTTATTTCACAAGCAGGACCGAATGTGAACTCAACCTTGATTAATCGTTTGCAGAAAGAAAAAATCACAGTTTATTGGTTGATTGAACCAATTAAAGAAAATAATAAAACCTATCGTGAGGGTTCGGTGGTTTTTCCAATAAATGATAAGTCAATCGAGCTTGCAAGAAAATTTGCCAACGATTTACACCTTACTATTGATGCAATTCAAAATATTGAGCAAAGCAAATTGAAAAGTTTAAGAAAAGTTAGAGTTGGATTGTACAAGCCATTCACTGCAAATATGGATGAAGGTTGGACAAGGCTTCTGCTTGAAAATTTTGAATTTGATTTTATCTCAATGGAAAACAAAGATTTCAAACAGAAAAAATTAAAAAATCGATTTGATGTAATCATAATTCCTGATATGAGTAGCGATTTGATTAAAGATGGGAAATATACTGGTGAGAGAGCTCGATTCAATCGTCCAATCCCTCCGGAATACGACAGCGGAATTGGTAAGATCGGGCTCGAAAACCTGAAAACATTTGTTGAGAAAGACAGCGGCTGTTTAATTACAATTGGGGAAGCCTGCAATTTTGCAATTGAAGATCTTGGATTAAGAGTTACAAATGTCTTGAAAAATGTAAAGAGTGATGAGTTCTTCTGTCCGGGTTCACTGCTCAGAATTTTAGTTGATAACAAAAATCCGATTGGTTATGGTTTTGAAGATGAAGTGATTGGTTATGTAAATCAAAGCATGGCTTTTGCAACATCAATTCCATTTGGACAATTTGATAGAAGCATTGTTGCTCGTTATCCTATAAAAGATATTTTTAAGTCAGGATTTTTACTTGGTGAAGATTATTTGTACAATCGTGCGGCGATTGTGAATGTAAAACAAAAAAATGGAAATGTGATTCTTTTAGGTTTTAAAGTTCAGAATAGACATCAGACATTTGGTACATTTAAGTTTTTATTTAATGCAATACACTCTGCGGGTCTTAAATAAAAAAAGCCACCAGAATTTCTGGTGGCTTTTAGATTTTGAATGTAGTTATTTCAGATAAACCATTTTTTTAGAGATTGATAAATTACCTGCTTGGAGTTTATAGATATAAATACCACTAGTTAAATTCTCTGGAACAAATTGAATTGAGTGATTACCCGCTGGCATAAAGTCACTTACAAGGGTAGTTACAAACTCACCGTTAATTGTATAAAGGTCTAATCTTACATAAGAAGATTTTGGTAGATCAAATTTAATTGTGGTAGATGGATTAAACGGATTAGGATAATTTTGATACAGTACGAAACTTGATGGAATATTTTGTTTTTCATCAACACCAGTTACAATACCTTTTATGTGAATACTATCTGCATATCCCGCAGCCCATTGTACATCTTTATTCGTATGGCATCTTAAACATACAAAATCGAGAGTAACAGCAGCAAGCCCTGCAGAATCAAGTTTAACAAAGCTTCCATCTGTAGTAAACATAGCAGTATAATTAACTGGATTAGTATTTATATGAAAAATATGAGTCTTTACATCTCCTCTTCTACCATTTCCTATTACTTTTCCAACTGCTGACTTACCTGCAGGAGGCATATGACAATCAACGCAATCAATGGACTTGGGTTGTCCATTAATTTTTATATCATGGTTCGGATGGCAGGATTGACAATTTAATTTAATACCATTGAATGTTGTAGCTGCTTTATACTTTAATGGAATATGAGGATCATGAAAGCTAGCGCAGGTTAAATCCACGCCCTGACCATCCCCATGCTTTGATGCACGCATTTCATTAGCTAAAAATGAATATTTTATTGGTAGAAGATGATGAACAAATAGCAAAAACTTTAAAGAAAAATTTTGAAGATAAAGGCATTTATGTAGTTATTGCATCAAGAGGTGAAGATGCTCTTAATCTCTTAGATAATTTTAATTTTGATTTAATAATACTTGATTGGAAACTTCCAGGCATCTCCGGATTGGAAACATGCAAGATAATCAGGGAAAGAAAAATTGAAACACCAATTATTATGCTTACTATCTTATCCCAGATTGAAAATAAAGTCAAAATCTTAAGTCTGGGTGCAGATGATTACATAACAAAACCATTCGAATTTGATGAAGTGTTAGCAAGAGTTCAAGCCGTAATGAGAAGGTATTTGAGTTCATCTAACATTATTAATTATCAGGAATTAACTTTAAATCTAACTGACAGAACCGTAAAAACCCATAATTTAGAGATCAAATTAACTGATAAAGAGTTCGAACTTTTAAGATATCTTATTTTGCATCAAGGTGAAATTATATCAAAGGAAAGAATATTTAATGATGTATGGAAAATCCCCTTTAATCCTTATACCAATGTTATTGAAGTCACTATCAAGAACTTAAGAAAAAAAATTGAAAAAGCTACCGGAAGAAAAATTATTAAAAGTATTTACGGCGAAGGGTACACTCTACTGCCAGAATAGATTTTGAAAGATGATAAAAACTTCTAAATCAAAAATTACAATTATAACTATCTTTCTGAATGTGTCGGGTTTAATAACTTTTATAATAATTATAGATTTATTTTTTTATTTTACTATTAAGAACTATTTACTCAATTCAATAGATAATCGATTGGTACATGAATTAGATAGGATTTTGCAAACAATCAGGTGGGAAAATGGAACATTGAAAATATTAAACAACATCGAATTGAATGAAAGAGATTTTTATGAATTATCTGAAAAATCATTCTTTTTACAAATATGTGATTTGAATGGTAACCTGCTTTTGCAAAGTAAAAACCTTCACTTTCTTCCACCAATACCAATAAATTTATCTGATACTTTTCAAAATCATTTTGATATAATTAAAATAAAAGGTTCTAACCTTAGAAGCTATTACCATTTTATATACAAGAATTCCGAACCAGTTGCCGTCATCCAACTTTCAACATTCATTAAAGAACAAGAAGAGATACTTGAGAATATTTTTAGAATAAACAAATTTTTATTTCCCGCCTTTTTATTATTAATTATAATAATCAGTTTGTTTTTAGCTAAAAGTACAATAGAACCCATAATTAAAATCATCAATAGAATTAATGAATTAAATGCTAGTAATAAACTTGAAAAAATAGAAGAAGATTCAAAATATTATCCCGAAATTAAAGAGTTGATAAGGTCTTTTAATAATTTGATTTCCCACGCGCAGGATTATCTAAAAAATATGAGTCAATTTACAGATAATGCTGCACACCAATTGCTTTCCCCTTTAACAGCACTTAAATCGGAATTATATTATTTGAGCAACAATGTACGTTCAGTTGAAGACTATAAAGAATCTTTAAATCTATTGGTAAATCAAACTGATAAGTTAGTTAAAATTGTAAAGACTCTTTTAATCCTGGCTAAATTAGAGAATTTTGATCAAAAGGTTAATACAATTATAAATGCTTCAAACCTCATTGATGAAGAAATAAAAAAGAACAAACGTAAAGATTTAATTAAAGCTAATATTGAAAGTAATATTTATCTCAGAGGAAACGAAGAATATTTCACGATGATGTTTGATAATTTAGTTGATAATGCACTCAAATATTCAGGTTATAATTCAGAAGTTGATGTAAATTTCTTTTCAAAGAATTCAAAGGTATTTTTAATTATCAAAGATTATGGTATCGGAATTAATGAAGAAGAAAAAGAAAAAATCTTTGAAAGATTTTACAGAAGTGAAAAATGCATGAGATTAAACATTGAAGGAACCGGTCTTGGACTTTGCCTTGTGAAAAATATTGTTAAATATATGAATGGTAAAATCTATCTTGAAAATAACTCTCCAAAAGGTACAATAATCAAATTAGAGTTTCCTATCCTTATCCTTGAGTAAAAAACTTTAATACTTAACTTTGAAATAGATAAAACTCACTAACGCTGACATTATTTTTAACCTTTAATTATCATCTTATTTCCTTAAAAATGGAATTAAATTAGAGAGGATTCATATTCGACACTCAAAAATTCACTAATTGTTTATAAACCATATCATCAGCAATATCTTCGATCAATCTAAATTCTTCATCTAACAATTTCTCTGAATTTCTGTAAATACTTTCGGCATCGTCAATTTGATTTGCCCGCAATGCAATTCTTGAATTAATGACCGAAAGTTTTTTCACCGTAATTGTATCACCAAGATCTTTATCAACATAACCTTCAATTAAATAAGGACCCATTGAAAGAGTGAGCGGTGCATACTTTTTGTACTCTTTTGGAAAGATGACAGCTTCGAAAGTTCCTTTTAAATCTTCAAGTGATAAGAACTTCATTATATCGCCTTTTCTTGTCCTTATTCTTTTCGATGTCATAAGCCAGCCGAGTGCTTTTACCTTCTTTCCCTTATTCATCGGCAGCTTGTCAGATGAAGTAATTAAAGGATCATTTACAAATCTTGAATAAAATTCAAGTGGATGCCTGCTCACCATATAACCAAAAGTCTCGTATTCAATCTTACAAACCTGGGCAATTGAATATTTTTTCACATTGTTGATTCCAGTAATTTTCAAAAGTTCGTCTAAATATCTATCATCTTCAAACAAGTTTATTGTTTGATTACTTTTTAATTTCATTCGATGTAGTTCTATATCGAGTAATCTCATTAAAATTGGTCGAGCGTAAAGGACAAATGAATCTTCTCTCAATCTTTCATCGTTTACTGTTTTAGCTTGAACTAATTCAAGTTCGCCTGACGATTCCGTGTTCCAAAAATTTAATTTTCTTAGACTATGTAAAATTTGCTCCGCAAAGCAATCCATAGCTCCGCACTGAATTAAGATTGAACATTCGGCATAATCAATTCCTGTCCTTTGAACAAAATCTCGAAGTGATTTATACTTTCCGTTCTTCTTTCTTTCACTCACAATTTTTTCCATTGATGAACGAGAAAGATTTTTGATTGCCATCAAGCCAATTCTAATCCAATTATTTTTGCCTGTGTACTCAATTTCACTTTCATTTATATCGGGAAGAAAGATTTTAAGCCCCAGTCTTTTACTTTCCTGAACATAAACTGCAGCAGAGTAATAACCGCCCTGATTTGTAAGGATAGAAGACATAAACTCTGCAGGATAATGGGCCTTCAAAAACGCATTTTGAAAAGAGAGCAAAGCAAACGATGCACTATGAGCTTTGCAGAACGCATATCCGGCAAAAGATTCAATCTGACGCCACAACTCAACCGTGATTTCTTCTGAATATTTTTTCAGGCAATGATTGAAAAATTTATCTTTTAATTTTCTCATTGCTTCATAAGAACGCATTTTACCGCTCATTGCTCGTCTGAGCAAATCGGCTTCTTCGAGTGAAAGTCCAGCAACATAATGAGCAACTTTAATCACATCTTCCTGATAAATCATTACTCCATATGTTTCTTTCAGAAGTGGTTCAAGTTCCGGAACAAGATATTTTCTTTTAGAAGGATCGTGATGACGGGCAATAAATTCCTGCATCATTCCACTTTCAGCAACACCAGGACGGATAACTGAACTAATAGCAGTTAACATTTCAAAAGTATCCGATTTCATTTTCTTGAGAAGTGAGCGCATTCCAGGTGACTCAATGTAAAAACATCCGATGGTCTGCCCCTCTCTAATTATTCGTCTGGTTTTTTCATCATTGAAAATCTTCTCATAATCATAAATATCAAAATCTTTTATCTGCTTAAGCGGTGGAAATAATTGAAATATTCTTGGACTTGAAACTATCATAAAATTAACCTTGTAAACCTGGTAGTTTTTATAAATCAGATTCTGAGAGAAAATTGTTCACCCCAATGAAATTAGAAAAATAAATCAAGACTGAACTCTGTGGAATAAAAAAATTAATTTCTGTCGGAAAAATTTTCTGTCTTACAACTGAGAACTAATGTATAAATTAAAAAGAGAATTATTACCCTTATAAATCACCCACTTTAAGACCCTCCGTGTTGAAAGTAATGACTAACTCTTAAAATCAACGAAGTATTACTTAGCTTTGCGTTCAAAAATCTTTTTTGATCGTGAAACATCATTTCGAAATATTACATCAATTCTATTCTCTCATAGTTTAATGAATATTTCATTTATCTAAAAATCTGTTGTCTAAAAAAGCCCAACTCAAATTTGAGTCAGACCTTTTATAATCTTTGTACAATAATAATTCCTTCAACCTAAAAAGATGGAGAATTGATTGTAACTTAAGAACAACTAATCAACAAAAATAAAAGAATTGTAATGAATACTAACTTTTTCATTTTTGCCTCCTTTAGTTTCACTTTAATAAAAGCATTTTCTGTGTTTTGGTAAAATTGTTTGTAATTATCTGGTAATAATAAATTCCACTCAGTTGATCGGATAAGTCTACAGTAATTTCATACAAACTTGGTTTTGCATCACTTACAGATGGTTTTATTTTCACACAAATCTCATTTGCAGCAATCATAACCTCCCGCCCATTAATGTTGATTGTCTTCAGTGGGGGCTGAGAATAAAGGTGGGTTATGTTAAAAAGGCATATATATAGCCAACGAAATTAGTTTTTTTGTTCGAAACATTTTTTTGTTCCTCCTCAATTTTTCTGGATATAATGTAGTAACTTAAATTTTAACTTTCAATAAGTTAACAACCAAATCCTAATCTAAAACTCTCTGATCTTTCATTAACATTTGCACAATTAAGTAAATTATTATTTGATAGAATATAAAGACTAAACCAAAATTCACATTAGACCTTTTATAAACTTTTTACAACAATCACTACTTCAACCCAAAAAGGTGGAAAAGTATTTATAACTTCAGAACAACTAATAGAAAGAAATACAAAAATTATAACGAATATTAACTTTTTCATTTTCGATATTTAACTTAATTCAATAATTCAATCTTTGTTTTTAAATTAAATTTAAACTGGTTATTAAAATGATAGAAGTAGAAAATCTTACAAAAAAGTTTGGTGATTTCGTTGCTGTTGATAATATCAAACTCAAGATTTCATCAGGAGAATTTTTTGGTTTTCTTGGTCCAAATGGTGCAGGTAAAACAACAACAATAAAAATGCTCACCGGACTTTATTCACCAACTTCAGGAAAAATCTTTATAGATGGTTTTGATATTCAGAAAAATCCAGTTGAAGCAAAAATAAGAATCGGTTACATTCCTGATGAACCTTTCCTTTACGATAAACTCACCGGGATTGAATATTTATATTTCAGTGGTGGATTATACAACATTGATAAACAAACTTTAAAATCGCGCATTGATGAAACTATTGAATTACTTGAACTCGGCGAATGGATTTATAAATTAACAGAAGAATTTTCTCGTGGAATGAGACAAAGAATTGCTATCGCATCTGCTCTGCTTCATAATCCAAAAGTAATTGTAATTGATGAGCCAATAGTTGGACTTGATCCTGTAAGCACAGCAATTGTAAAAAAAATCTTAAGACAAAAAGCAAATGAAGGCGCTTCTATCTTTATGTCCACACATCTACTTTCGATAGCTGAAGAATTATGCGATCGGATTGCTATCATTAAAAATGGAAAATTAATTTTTGAAAGCGATTCTAAAATGTTGAAAGAACTTAAAGAAAGTCACGATGGTCGCCTTGAAAGTTTATTTATTGAATTGATGAAAGAAGAAAAAGGGAATTGAATTAATTAGTCTTCTTTTAATTTTGATTTATGTCATATCATTTTCAGAATCAATTTAATGCCGATATGAGTTTATCTCAGCCAGAGGCTGATCAGACTCAAGTGGAGAAGACCGGCATTTTTTTACAAACATTTCATCCTGTCACCCTTCGATAAACTCAGGGTAACAGTCTTCGAAAAGCTCAAGATGAAAATGGATTCCCGCTTGCGCGGGAATGACAGGGAAACACCATACGACTTGCTCAGGATGACTGGAGATCACACTTCGAGTGACTTAGAGTGAAACTGGATTCTCGCTTGCACGGGAAAGACAGAGCGATAAGGTAGCGAAATGTGAGAATAAACTTAATTTAAGAGCAATTTTTTTATTGAAAATCATAAAATATATTTTGAAAAATTTTTGTAAGATTATTGTCAAATAGCGAGATTAAAATTGCATATCGAGAAATTTATTACACACTGATAGTCTATAAAAATGGAGATAAATTTTAGTTATTATTAATTAATTCTTGTATGAGAAAAATCCTTCACATACTTAAATATAAGTTTTTCATTTTCTTGAATTACAATAAAAGCATAATCTTCAATCGCAAAAACTTAGTTAGATCGTTTTTTGCGAGTTTAATTTTCTTTGGTTTTGGAGTTGGTACTTATCTTTTTTCGTACAGTATTCTTCATTTTGTAATGGAAGAAATTAAAATCGGCTTGTTTCTGCTTCATCGTTTTTCATCAATTTTGCTTTTCGTTTTTTTCATATCGATCAGTGCGGGCAACATAGTGGTTGCTTATTCGATGATTTTCAAAAATGAAGAAGTGTTCCATTTAATCACGCGCCCAATTGAATTCAATCGTTTGTTTATTCTCAAGATGTTTGAAAGCATTTTTTACAGCTCACCAACTTTTCTTCTAATTGGCTCGGCAATTCTAACAGGATACGGGATTTATTTTCGTTTAGACTGGTTTTTTTATCCCTTTGCAATTTTGTTTGTTTTTCTTCCTTTTGTCTTTCTGTCAGCAATTTTAGGTGTAATCTTTTTAATTGGATTAATTCAAATTGCCGATAAAATTGGAATACGCTGGACAATATCAATTGTAATAGTAATTTATTTGACATCTCTTATTGGGTTCTTTAACTCGGTAAGTCCGAAAAACTTAGTCGATCAGGTAATGAAGTTTTATCCACATCTGGATTTAAATCTTAGTTTTTTAGATCCTTCGTTTTCAATTTTTCTGCCCAATCACTGGTTTGCCGAAGCATTGTTCTGGTTCTCAAAAACAAATTATTTCGTTTCAATTCAATATGCATTGTTAATTAATCTAATCTTTCTTGCGCTTTTGATTATTGCTATTCTAATTGGAAGCAAACTTTACTACAAATCTTTTCAAATCACACTTGAATTGAAATCGAAAAAAGAATTTCAGCGAACATATAAAAGAATTTTTCCATCATCAGATAAAATTCTGAATTTCAATAAGAGATCGATATTTAACTCACAGACTGAAGTCTTACTCAAAAAAGAATTTCATCAATTTTTTCGAGACGCTGCTCAATGGATGCATCTTGGTGTAATCATTTTTTTGATTTTAATTTTCGTTATGAGTATCGCCAAAGTTGATCTTTTAACTTCACTGCCATTTCTTAAGGCTGTGACTTATCTTTCAATTTTTATTTTCAATTCGTTTCTAATTTCTTCCATCACATTAAGATTTGTTTATCCTGTTTTAAGTATTGAAGCACATTCTTTCTGGAAAATTAAATCTGCTCCAATCGACCCAGAGAAAATTCTGAAAGTAAAATTTATTCCAATTTTTATTTTTACGCTTTTAATAGCTGAAAGCTTGAACTACTTTTCGCACTTGTCGATTTCAATTCCATCGGTCTTAAAATTTTATTCTTCGATTAATATTTTCAGTGTGACTTTAACGCTTTCATCCTTGAATTTAATATTTGGAAGTTACTTCGTCACATTCAATGAGAAGAATCCTGTGAAGATTGCATCCTCTCAAGGAGCTACCATCGCTTTTCTTTTCAATATGATTTACCTTGTATTTCTCGTTGTAATTTTGTTTTATCCAACTAACGATGTTTTCAATTTATCTCAAACAAACTATAAAAACTCAGTAAAACTATTTCAGATAAGTAGCGCAATTTTGTTCGTAATTGGAATCATATCAAGTGTAATTGCTTTTAAGAATGGAATTAAAGCATTAAAAAAAGATTATTGATTTTTTTCAGAATCAAATTCGATCTTCACTTATCTTTCTCATTGTATCTTTAACCACAGCAAGTGATCGTTGAGAGAGCAAATCAATCTTTACAAGTCCAAGATCTTCTATTGGATACATATCTGGCTGAGTGATGATTAAACCAAGTCCTTTGTTTTCAGCATATTCAAGAGCGGTGAAATTTGTGATTGGTTCTGGAGAGATTACAATTCCGCCAGGGTGAATGCTAAGATGATGCGGAAATCCCGCAAGCCTTTGAGCGATTTTAACGATTGTTTGCATCGGTTCAGAATCAAATTTCAAGTGACGCGCTTCAGGAAATTTTTCTGCAAGTTGAGATAGATTTTCTGCACTTGTCCAGGGAATAAATTGACTGATTTCAGAAATTTCTGTATCGCTCAAACCAAAAACTTTAGCAACTTCACGAAATGCACTCTTTGCTCTGAAGGTTACTGTAGTCGAAATCATTGCAACTCGATCTTCTCCATATTTATCAAAAACATATTTCACAATTGCGTCTCTTTCTTTCCAGGAAAAATCTAAGTCAATATCCGGCGGAGAAGCTCTCCCGAGATTTAAAAATCTTTCAAAGAACAAATTATGTTTAAGTGGATCAACCTGTGTAAGTCCAAGACAATAAGCTACAATGCTATTAGCAGCCGAACCTCTTCCAAGCATCATCATATTCATTCTTTTTGCCTGTTGAGCGATATCCCAAACAATTAAGAAGTAATCGGCAAAACCGAGTTGCTCAATTACATTCAATTCTTCCTGCAATCGATTTAAAGCTTCTTGAGTAAGAGGTTTGTATTTTTCTTCAAGCCCTCGAAAAGCTATTTTCCACAAATATGAAAAAGCAGTTTCACCTTCGGGCAAAGGGAATTTTGGATGTTTGTATTTGCCAAATTCAAGATCAACATTACATTGTTCTGCAATGCGATAAGTATTTTCAATTGCTTCTGGCAAAGCTCGCCAGAAATTTTTCATCTCATCTGGCGACTTAAAATAATTTTCTTGATTTGCAATTGTATTGAGAATTTTTTTACCCACATCGTCCAAAGAGGAAAATTTACTTTTAATTTTTTCGGTGAAATTTGAGTTCGATCTTCTTTCAAAATTTTTGTTTTCAGGTCTTTCTTTGATTAAGTAATCAATATGCGAAAGATTTGTGTTGAATTTAATGGCAACAAGAACTTTGTGAATTAGATAATCGTGAGGGGTTAAAAAATAAACAGGATTAGTCGCAACAAATTTGAGTTTGTTTTCAAGAGCAAAATTGTAAAGCTCACGTGCTTTCTTGTTAATGAATTGATATTCGGGATTATTTTTATTGACTGCGAATAATTCAACGAACAGATCACTGTGGTTTATTTTACCAATTTTTTCTTTAAGGTTCTGAAGCAGTTTGATCGAAGAAGTTAAAACAAAAAGATTTCTTTCTCCCTCGATGAAATAGTTGAAAAGAGTTTCTTGCAAGGAAAAATTTTCATTCAATTGACGTTTGGTTATGACTTTACAAATCTTCGAATAACCTGTTCTATTTTTCGCAAGTAAAACAACATTCAATTCTGGATCAGAAGGATCATCCAGAAAAACGCCAAAGATTGGTTTAATTCCTTCTTCCTGTGCAAGTTTTGCAAAATCTATCAAGCCATACATTCCATTAATATCGGTGAGAGCAATTGCAGGCATATTGAATTTTTTTGCCTGAGCAATGAGCTCTTCAATTCTTATTGCACCGGTAAGAAACGAATAATTTGAGTGAGTGTGAAGATGAATGAACATAGGTGGAGAGTATAAATTGAATTGATTTAAACCTCAATGAAGAAACTACTACTTAAAAAATAATTTAATCTCTTCTTTCTCCAAAAATCTAAACTCCCCTTTCTTCAAATTCCCAAGTTGCAAGTTGCCAATTGATACACGAACAAGTCTTAGTACCTCAATCCCTAAGTTTTCGAAAATTCTTCTGATGTGACGATTTTTCCCTTCATCCAGAACAATTTTGAGCCATAAGGTTTTAGTTCCTTCCTTCAAAATTTTTGCTGAAACTACTTTCAGGATTTCACCACTTTTATCTCTAATTCCTGAATTAATCTGGTTCAAAACAACATCATCAATTTTTCTATTAATCTTCACATAATATGTTTTATGAATGTGATTGTTCGGATCAAGAATTTGATTTGCCCACTCTGAATCGTTTGTGAAAAGCAAAAGTCCCTCACTTGCTTTGTCCAATCTGCCAACAGGAAAAATGTATGGAAGTTTATGACCTTCAAAACATTTGAAGACCGTTTCTCGATTTTTTTCATCTCTAGTTGTGGTTACAAATCCTCGAGGTTTGTTCAACATAATGTAGACAAATTCTTTTGGTTTGATAACTTCTCCGTCAACTTCAATTTTATCTTTGTTGAGCTTAATTCTTCGAGTATTATCACGACAGACATTAAAATTTACTTTTACCCTTCCATCCGCAATTAATTTTAATGCTTCCGATCTTGAGCAATAGCCAAGTTTTGATAAAGCTCTTGGTAATGAAACGATTTTGTCTTCTTTCATAGCTTAAACATCTTTTGCAGTTGGAAATGATAAGATCACAATTGTCCCAATTACTACCGCAATGATCACGATAATTTTAATTACAATAGAATTTTTTAGAAGGAGTAAAGAGAGGATCACCATCAACCACATTGCAGAGATTGAATGTATTTTACCGCGTAACGGAATAGTTTTAGTCTCAATGAAATGCTTTACTTTCTGGCCAAAAATTTTATTGTTCACAACCCAGTTGTAAAGTTTTTCGTTGGTGCGGATAAAACAGTAAGCTGCCAGAATCATAAAAATTGTTGTCGGCAGACCAGGAACAAAAACCCCGATCAATCCAAGAGAGACAAAACTTAATCCAGTAAAAATCAAAATATACTTTTTAAGTTTGCTCATATCCAAAAATTCCTTTTTTCTTGAGATACACATCAAGTAAGCTCAAATATAGAAAGTTAACAAAAATGCTAATTTAGTTTATTTGAGTA
>JBNAWO010000036.1:0-21017 GCA_049699815.1 Ignavibacteria bacterium
GATAAAAGCTCAGACGGAAGCGAGACTTTTGAATTTACTTTACTTAAAATTTCATTCAATAAACTTAATAGAAATTCTTTTTGATAATCAGGCCTTAACTTTAATCTGTAATCAGAGTTTACTCCTGTTAATGTCAAATTTCCTTCGACAACATAAAGCCTGCTGAAATTTTTTAAATCATTTACATTTCTTGTTTGAGCAAATTTTCTAACATTTTCAATTACATCACCTTCGGTGTTTAAGAAATCGCTTTCCAGTGCAAGGATTACTTTTGATTTTTCAAGTTTAATTGAAGGCAGGTAGTTAATTCCGTAAACTTCTCTCCACGCATCAAGCTTTGTTCTATCAGAGAAATTAGAGTAAAAGTAAAATTTTGTCGTAGGATATTTTTGTTGAAATTCTTTCAAAACTAAAAGAGCTGTAGGAGAATTAATTTTGTTTGCGATTAATGCAATTTCTTTATTTTGAGCAACAGTCTTTTGAAGTGTTTCTGTTATTGTTTTATTTGCTTCTCGCCAGCTAAATGGTGCAAATTGACGATTTGAAATATTTTGCAATGGACTTTTCAGTCTATCAGGATCATATAAATTTAAAATCGCAGCCTGACCTCGAACACAAACTTTACCTTGATTAATAGGATGATCAGGATTGCCATCTATTTTAATTGGTCTGCCTTCTCGTGTTTTAACAAGCACCGAACAATTATTCTTACAACAATTCAAACTTGATGCATAAAAATTTGCATTACCAAGAATTATCTCTTCCGGCTTTTTATTGTAAGGGACAATCTCACCTTTGTCTTTAAAATTCGAACAAGCAGCAAATGCAAATGCAGACGATGCAGAAAGCAAAGCCAGAAATCTTCTTCTTGAAATTGGAGGCATTCCACCCAGATCAATGTTTTCAATTGTCCCTTCTAAAAATTCATCTTCTTTAATTCTTCTGGATTGTAATAATCTCGCAGACTTTTCCAGTAATTCTTAAATTTATCTTGACTCATTTTTATCCTTCTGACTATTTGTTTCGTTTTACAGAATCAGGATTTTCTTTGAAATAAATTTTTGGATTTTTGGTAATTCCAAAAAGCTTACTGAATGGAATTCCCAAAATTAATGTACCCAATATTGAGCCTTTTAATAAATTTGATAAAAATTCTTTTCTTGTTTTTCTCTTCTGGATCATTTTAAAAATCCTTTTTATCTATGACAGGCAAAACAATTTTCTGGACCTTTTTTAACATTTGAGATATATGTCAATTTCAATTGAGCGTTTCGATGACAGTCCAAACAACTTGCCATTGTAAATGAAGAAACTTGTTTAATCACATCCATATTTCTAACATCACCATGGCATTCTGCACAATCAATTCCACGATTTACATGAACAGAATGATTGAAATAAGCAAAATCAGCAAGCTTGTGAACTCGCTTCCATTTTAGCGGAAGATTCTTTTGATAAATTTCTGTTAGTTGAATTATTGCAGGTCTGTTTTTTCGAGCAACAGAATGACAATTCATACAGGTCTGAACTGAAGGAATTGAGGCAAATCTTGATTTGGTAACAGAAGTATGACAATACTGACAGTCAATTTTCATTTCACCAGCATGAAGCTTATGCGAAAATGGAATTGGTTGTTCGGGACTATAACCTATTCCATCTCTTTCCGGTCGTGAAACATAATAAGTAATTGCAAAGGAAAGAATGACAACAAAAATTGTTACCGGTAAGCGAATTTTTAGAGTGTAATCAAGTTTCGCGTTATTCATCGAAATCCTATACTTTTGTTTAGATTTTAAGATGGGAGGAATTTATATCTTTCCCTCATCTGTATTACCCCTCCATCTTTCTAAAAAGTTTTGCAGTTATAAAAAAAATCTTAGCCTCGAAAAAATACTTTAAAGGCAAGATTGACAAAAAGCAAATTTTAAATCAATTTGATTTTCACCTGCTACTTCTGCTTATGAAATTAAGTGAACAATTAAACTTTAAGCAACATTTTATCTCTTCACTTACTTAATCATATTCGAAAAACATCAAACAAAACACAACTATCTAGTTAAAAAATTTTTCGTTCTTCAAACCATCACGAAGAATTTTTGTAATTTCAAAATAAAAAAGGTTGAAAATGCGGATTAAATTTATCGGTGCAACCAAAACTGTAACTGGTTCAATGCATTATCTTGAAATAAACAATACAAAAATACTTTTAGATTGCGGATTATATCAAGGTAAAAGAAAAGATTATTTTGATATTAACGCTCGTTTTGATTTTTTTAATCCACAAGAAATAGATTACTTAATTGTTTCACACTCTCATATCGATCACATCGGAAACATTCCAAATCTTGTTAAACAAGGATTTTCAGGTAGAATAATTTGCACACCCCCAACAAAAGATCTTGGGAAAGTAATGCTTCTTGATAGCGGACACATTCAAGAGAAAGATGTTGAATTTGTCAATAAGAGACGAAAGAAAAAAGGTGAACCGCCTCTCGAGCCATTGTATACACAAAAAGATTCTGAGAAAACTTTTCCTTTATTTGAAAGCATAAAATTATATGAGACAATTGAACTTGATGAAAATGTTGAACTCACATTTTATAACGCTGGTCATATTCTTGGCTCAGCAATTACCCAGTTAAAAATTAAATCAAACGGGAAAACAATTAATCTTACTTTTACTGGCGATCTCGGTAGACCAAATCTACCAATCATAAAAGCTCCAGACATTATTGAAACACCTGATATTTTAATTTCCGAAGCTACTTACGGCGCAAGACTCCATCAAACAATTTTAGATACAAAACACATTTTAACCGAAAGAATTTTTTATGCCCTAAAACGAAATGGGAAAATACTAATTCCTGCTTTCAGCGAAAGCAGAACTCAACAATTGATTTTACTCTTCCACGAAATCTTTGATCTATATAATTTCAAAATTCCAATTTACATCGATAGTCCACTGGCAATTGCACTCACAAAAATTTATCAGAATCATTCTGAAGAGTATGACGAAGAAACATTTCAATACATAAAAGAGGGAAAAAATCCCTTTAAATTTGAATATGTTCATTTCACAGAATCAGTTGAAGAATCAAAAGCCCTGAATAATTTAAGAGAACCTGCAATAATTATATCGGCATCGGGAATGTGCGAAACAGGAAGGATTTTGCACCATCTTGCAAACAATATAGAAAACCCTAACAATCAGATTTTAATTGTAGGTTATAATGCTAAACATACTTTAGGCCGAAGAATTGCTGATGGTGAAAAGGTTGTAAAAATTTTTGGTGAAGAATACAATGTAAAAGCAAAAGTAACTGTCCTGGATTCTCTTAGTGCTCATGCGGATCAAAAAGAACTTTTAGATTATTATCAAAACTTCCATAGAAAAAAACTGAATAACATCTTCTTAGTTCACGGCGAAGAAGATGAACTAAATACTTTCGCTAAACTTCTAAAACAAAAAGATTTTAATCACATTAATATCCCTGAACGAGGTAATGTCTTTGAAATCTCGTGATCAAATTCTTCTTCTTTGTTTTATTGTAAAATTTTTATCAGCCCAGACTCAGTTTGATATTACAGACTCAGTCGAAATCCCTGAGGCGACAATTTTTCTAACCACATACAACAAAGTCTTGAATGTTCATAACTTTAATTCTACAGTTAAACTCAATCAACATATAAAAGATATTGAATTCAAACTGAATAATCGTTTTAATTCTAACATTATATTTTCATCAATCAAAAATATTAGAGATGAGAATTACCTAAACACTCTGCTGAGCTATAATCCCTCACTGATTCTAAAACCAGCCATAGCAATTGAATCTAAACGAATCAATGACAACAGAAAAATTGGAATCAGTAGATTCAAAGATTTATCAGTTAAAGGAATGATTATCCTGAATCCTTACTCTTCAATCAATATTGCACCATTTTATGGTTATAAAAGTGAAGAACAATTTGAAAAGAAAGAAAATGGAAACACACTTGGTCTGGAAAGTTCTTTGGATGAAAATCTTTTTAACTCAAGATTTAGAGGTAATGTTAAACTACAAAATGACAACCTGACAATTAGAAAGAATAAGCTTTTTAATACAGATTTATTAATTGAAAATTTGCTCTCAGGTTTTTTGCACTCTCAAACAAGATTTTACTTTAACAGAATAAGCAGAGATTATTTCACCCAAATTGATACAAACACTGCAAGACTTTTTAATGTTGATTTTAATATTGAAAATCGGGATGACAACATTTTAGATTTTACTCAAAAATTGGAACTGATGAATATTTCGGATTTCAACTTTAACTTGAATGGAAACATCTATTACCGTACAGTCGATAAAGCGTTGCGATATAAAAATTTGAATGATCCAACCAAAAATATTTTTGATTCCCGGATAACTGAATTTCGTTTTAATATTCAAACTGAAATGAATTTAATTCTTGGACGAATGATAAATTCAATAAAAATCAATTACAACGAAAGATCAGAAAAACATTCTATAAAACGAATTCAAAATATACCTGATTATCTTTATTACCAGAGATTGGATGAAGAACTTCAAAAAAATAATTTCTCCACTCGTATCATTATTAGTCTACAAAATAAAATTAATGTTTTCAGAAAAGATACCATTGCATTGGAAAGCTCTATTTCAAAATTGCAATACAACACCCCTTCTTTGGATAATTACCTTAATCCTTCAATCATAATTCGAGATGACAGAGATGAATTATTTTACATAATTAGACTTCAATATTTTAAATTCTTTTCAGCGCGACTTCAAAGCAATTTCTCAATTGAATCTTATAATAATCACCTGGTTTATCTGTACAAAGAGAGAAGTTCAAACAACAACTGGAATCGCGTTCTTAGATTTGCAACAAATACTCAATACTCAAGCCCAAAATTTTCGACAAAGAATCAATTTGAGGTGCTTGCCAATTACACGGTTTATGATTTCGAAGATTTGTTTCAAAGATCACAAAGTTTTGCCTTTCGTCAATTCATTTTGAGTGACTCCACGAAATTTCACTTGATTTCAAAATTTTTTGTCGATATTGTTTTTAATCTAAGATTATCAGAGCAAGGAACCTTGAACTGGAAAAAATTTTCTTCCCTTCCAGGAAGATTCTTAACTGAACAATTCAGTGAATTCAAATTAGCAAGAAGTCTTTCTGATAATAGTTTTATTTCAGCTGGAATTCGCTACACATCCCTAACCGAATTTAATTATAAAGGTAAAGATCGAAATATCGTCCTCGAGATCAAGAGTATTGGTCCTTTGGTTGAAATGTTTCTCTTCTTCAAAAAAGATTTTTATATGAACTTGAAAGGTTGGGTTGAACATATCTCTCAAACGAACATAGCTAAAAGAAGAAACATTAACTTGAGCTTTAATTCATACTTATTTTTTTAATTGTCTGTCTTTTAATTTTTTATAATTTTGTAACGCAATGTTTAGACAAATAAAATATAATCTTAAGACATCAATTTTCGAGATAGACAATATACCAAATTATCTTGATGAGGCACTCTCAGGAGTTAACATTCCTTCTGACAAATACAATAATATTTTACTTGCAATCACAGAAGCTGTCAATAATGCAATAATTCACGGGAATAAAAACGACATTAATAAAACGATTGATTTAGAATTTATTTTGACGGATGATTTTTTAAAAGTTATCGTAACTGACGAAGGCGAAGGCTTTGATCTTAACAAAGTTCCAGATCCTACATTACCTGAAAATTTATTAAGTGAACACGGACGAGGCATCTTCATTATGAAACATTTTGTTGATGAAATGAAAGTCGAAAAATCAAATAAAGGAAGCAGCCTCATCCTAAAAATTAAATTAAACTAAAAACAAAATTATAGAGGAGGAATCAAAATGCCGAGGAAAAAAATCTCATTAATTGGTGGTGGACAAATTGGTGGTGTCCTCATACAATTAATCGCAAAACGCCAACTTGGTGATGTTGTACTTTACGACATTGTCCAGGATATGCCTCAAGGTAAAGCCTTAGACATTGCCGAAGCGGCAAGAGTTGATGGTTTCGATGTCAAAGTTACTGGAACAAATTCCTACGAAGACACAAAAGATTCTGACATTGTGATTATCACTGCTGGACTTCCACGAAAACCTGGAATGAGTCGAGACGATTTACTTACCACCAACGCAGAAATAATGAAAGTCGTCGCTGAAAATGTAAAAAACACCTCTCCAAATGCCATTGTAATTGTTGTCTCCAATCCACTTGATGCAATGGTTACTTTGTTTAAAAACATCAGCGGATTTGAACCAAATAGAGTAATGGGACAATCAGGTGTGCTCGACTCATCACGATTTGCAACATTTATTGCCTGGGAACTTGGAGTTTCAGTCAAGGATATTAACGCATTAGTTTTAGGTGGCCATGGTGATACTATGGTTCCACTAAAAAGATATGCAAATGTTAATGGAATCCCGGTTATGGAATTACTCGAGAAAAAATATGGCAATAAAGAAAAAGCAAATGAAGTGATGAATGCAATCATTGAGAGAACAAAAATGGCTGGAGGTGAAGTTGTAAAACTCTTAAAGACTGGTTCCGCATTTTATTCACCTGCAAGTTCAACAATTGCTATGGTTGAATCTATTATCTACGATGAAAAGAGAGTTCTACCTGTTTGTGCATATTTACAAGGTGAATATGGTGTAAATGGTTATTATGTTGGCGTACCTGTAATCTTAGGTTCAAACGGCGTAGAAAAGGTAATTGAAATCGACTTGAATGATGAAGAAAAAGCTTTGTTTGATAACTCAGTCAATGCTGTTAAAAATCTTGTTGAAGATATGAAAAGACTTGGTTATTAAAAGCTTAATGAAATATTTAAAATGAAAAAACCGAGGTTATTGCCTCGGTTTTTTATTTCAAAAATTTCGTTAATTGCCTTAGTTCAATGGGATTACATTAACGACTTTTTTATTTGCTTTGGTCACAAATTGCACCTTCCCTGTAACTTTAGCAAATAAAGTATCGTCACCACCAATTCCGACATTCAAACCAGGATGAAATTTTGTCCCTCTTTGTCGAACTAAAATACTTCCGGCAGTAACGAGTTCCCCACCGAAGGCTTTCACGCCCAAACGCTGGGCATTCGAATCACGACCGTTTTTAGTTGAGCCCTGTCCTTTTTTATGAGCCATAAATCACCTCTAATTAATCTTTTCTATTAATATTCTTGTTAAATGCTGACGGTGTCCTCGTAATTTTTTGTAATCTTTTCTTCTTTTCTTTTTGAATACAAGGACCTTATCGTCTTTTGTGTGTTCCAGCACTTTTGCGGTAACTGATTTTCCATCGATGTAGGGCTGGCCAATCTGCACTTTTTCTCCATCAATTAACATTAAAACATTTTTTAATTCAATATTTTTCCCTACTTCGACTTCTAATTTTGGTACATAAACTTTATCGTTTTCTTTTACTTTGAACTGGAATCCTGAGATATTTACAACAGCTTCCATATTATGTCGTCCTTTCATTAATGTTTAGCAAACAAAAATAAAAATATTGACCACCAAAATCAATCATAAAAAATTTTGGATAAGTTAAAAAATTAAAAATGTTTTAATAAACTTTTTAGTGATTTAACATATTTTACAATTGAAAATCTACAAAATTTAAATGGATGAAATTTAGATTAGAAAAAGTAAGGTTTCAAAAAACAACTAAACTCAATACATTCAAAATCAATTTTTAGATTTTAAAAGAAACTACAAACGGACTTCTTTATTCAATTTAGCAGATTTATAGATTGCTTCGATTAATTTCATTCGAAGGGTAGCTTCTTGAATTGTAGATACCCAATTCCCTAATCCATTAACAGCGGCGAAGAAATGTTTTAATTCATTTTCATAAGACTTTAAATATAGAGATGATGCAGAAGCCCGTTGAAGATTGGTCAATTCCATTTGTGAAGTTCCAACTTGCTTAAAAATTCTAAGAGGATTTAACAAACCAACTCCATCAACACCGAATAAATTGAAATAAAAGAATTCATTGTCGCTACTCAAAATCCAGCTGACTTCAAAATTAATTACCTGATCATCCTTAGTTTTAATCATCGCTACAGAAGAATCTTCCACATTTTTAGTTGTATGATAAAAATTACGTGCTGTAACTGAATAAACTTCAGGATAATTGACCATCCACATTGCAAGATCAATGATATTAATTGCAAGGTCCATTAAAACTCCGCCGCCGGCATATGCTTTACTAACAAACCATGATTGAGCCGAACTTCTTGGCTTAAACCAACCAGTTCTAATTAAATAAGATTTACCAAATTCGTTTGCTTCAACAAGACTTTTCAACAACATTGCATCGGGACGAAACCGTGTATTAAAGCCAACCATTAATTTCGCATTATTTTTCTCAATAATTTTTCTTAATTCTTCTGTTTCCTTATATGTTCGAGCAACTGGTTTTTCAACGAAAATATTTTTACAGTATTGACTTGCAAGTTCAGCAATTTCTTTGTGTGTATTTGTTGGAGTCAGAATCATTATAGCATCAAATTCATTTTCTGCAAAGAACTTATAAGGATCACTGTAAATTTTCTGAATGTCATACTTCTCTTTGATGATGTTTAGCTTACGTCTATCAATATCACAAATTGCTTCGATCACAACATTGGACATTTTCTTTAAAATTGGTAAATGAATGATTTGAGCTACAGCTCCACAACCAATAATTCCAACTTTAATTTCTTTTTTCATAACCTGCTTTAATTGTTTTCTGAATAATGTTTATGAAGTGAATGTAATTCAGCTCGAACCTTATCAGCAATTCCTTTCGGATCAATTCCTAACATTGCGTGTAGTTCTTGTTGAGTTCCATGATCAACAAAATGATCTGGCAATCCGACCAATTCAATATCATTTTTTGCATTTACTTTAGAAGCAAATTCTAAAACCGCCGAACCTAATCCACCAATTATTGTGTTTTCTTCGAGCACAAAAATTTTATCGAATCGTTTGAAAATATCTAATAACAATTCTTCATCAAGCGGTTTGACAAATCTCATATTAACAACTTCACAGGAAACTTCATCTTTAGCTAAATTTTCTGCGGCAATATATGCATAGTGGACCATACTACCAATTGCAAGCAAAGCTACATCATTTCCTTTTCTTAAGATTTCACCTTTACCAATTGGAATTTTTTCAAATTCTTTTTTAATTGGCACACCAAGGGCATTTCCTCTTGGATATCTTAAAGCAACTGGACCTTTACGATATTCAATTGCTGTGTATAACATATTTCTTAATTCTGCTTCATCTTTCGGAGCCATTAAGACCATTCCAGGAACTAATCGCAAATAAGACAAATCGAAGGCACCGTGGTGAGTTGGGCCATCAGCACCTACGAGTCCTGCCCTATCTAACACAAACACAACTGGTAACTTTTGAATTGCCACATCGTGGATAATTTGATCAAAGGCTCTTTGTAAGAAGGTTGAGTAGATTGCAACAACTGGAATAATTCCTTCCGTTGCAAGTCCTGCAGCAAAAGTTACAGCATGCTGTTCAGCAATTCCCACATCAAAAAATCTATCTGGAATTTCTTTCTGTAGAATGTTCAATCCTGTTCCTTCTGGCATTGCTGCAGTAATTCCAACAACTTTTTCGTTCATCCGAGCAATTTCAACTAAAGCTTCCCCAAAAATTTTCGTGTAACTTGGGACATCCGATTTCTTTAGTGCTTTCCCTGTAATTTTATCAAAAGGATTAACTCCATGTAATTTTTGTTCATCTTCCTCTGCTGGTTTATAACCTTTACCTTTTTGAGTATTAACATGGACTAAAATTGGCCCTTTAAGATCTTTTACATGTTGAAATATTTTAATTAATTGATGAACATTATGACCATTGAAAGGACCAAAATATCTAAATCCAAGTGCCTCGAATAAAGCACCTGGGGTTATTATCGCTTTAATTCCACCTTCAACTCTACCTATAACTTTTCTTATTCTATCTCCTATTTCATCAAACTTCTGAGTTAATTCCCAGACTTGAGCTTTAAATTTGTTAAATTGTGGAGATGATGTAATTTCTGTAAAATACTTTGAAAACTGCCAGACATTCGGAGCAATGGACATATTATTATCATTTAAGACAACAATCAAATCCCTTTTCAGAACACCAGCGTTATTCATTGCTTCGTAAACCATACCTCCAGTCATTGCCCCATCACCAACTATAGCGACAACTTTGAATTTTTCATTTAATAAATCTCTTGCGGTTGCAATTCCAAGAGCTGCAGAAATTGCTGTGCTGGCGTGACCAGCACCAAAGACATCATACTCACTTTCAGTTCGTTTCAGGAAACCGCTTATTCCACCAAATTGTCGAATTGTTTTTAAGGCTTCTCGTCTTCCTGTAATTATCTTATGTGGATAAGCCTGATGTCCTGTATCCCAAACGAGTTTATCGTATGGTGTATTGAAGACATAATGCAATGCTATAGTTAACTCAACGGCACCAAGTCCAGCACCGAGATGCCCGCCTGTTTGCGAAACAACATCAATCATATAGTCGCGGATTTCTTCACAAACAATTTTTAAATCTGGAATAGGAATTTTTTTCAAGTCTGCGGGTGAATCGATTTTATTTAGATATTTATATTCTTTCATTCTTCTCCTTCATCCTTATTTTCTAATTTGGTCTTTTTAATCATACCATTTAAATCGCGTTTAAGTTGATTCACTTTCAACTCAGCTTGATTTAATGTTTCAAGTAAACGCTTAGAAAGGATTACACCTTCTTCAAAAAGCTTCAAAGATTCTTCAAGGGTAATATCTCCTGATTCAAGCTTGAGCGCTATTTCTTCAAGTCTCTCGAAATCTCTTTCGAAAGATGATTTTGATTTAGCCATTGATTTTCACCTTTCCATCATAAAATTCAAGTTCAGTT
Organism: Ignavibacteria bacterium; assembly: GCA_049699815.1. Lineage (GTDB taxonomy): Bacteria > Bacteroidota > Ignavibacteria > Ch128b > Ch128b > Ch128b. Next base: position 10,972 of record JBNAWO010000036.1, read on the forward strand.
GGATAATTTTGCGAGAAAGCACTTTTTCTTGAAATAACTTTATCATTTTGTCTAACTATTGCGAATCCTTTTGACAAAGTTAATTTTGGATCTGACATATTAATTGTATTTGCTAATTTATTTAATATTTGCTTTTTATCATTCAAAAAATTCTGGATCGATTGATTAACTCTAAAAAGTGCAAAATCAAATTTCTGCTGATTGTTATTTAAAAGAGATTCTGGCAATACAAATGAATAGCTTTTTAATTGATTAATTAAATTTTCTCTTCGCCTTTGTAAGAAATCTTTAATTAACTTATATAGTGCTTCATCATATTCTTTTAATATTTCGATTAATTGTTCAAGTCTTGGAGTTACCAGCTCAGCAGCGGCAGTTGGAGTGGCTGCTCGCAAATCGGCAACAAAATCAGCAATTGTAAAATCTATTTCGTGGCCAATTCCTGTCACAATTGGAATTTTAGAACGGAAAATTGCTCTTGCTGTTACTTCTTCGTTAAATGCCCAAAGATCTTCAAGTGAACCACCTCCCCGACATAGAATAATAACATCAACTTCTCCATATTCATTCATCAAATCCAGAGCATTAGAAATTTCATTTGCTGCACCTTCACCCTGCACTGATGTGTGAGCAAGCACAACCTCAACGACCGGAAATCTTCTCTTAATTACAGCAAGAACATCTCGAAGTGCAGCCCCATCTTTACTTGTTACAATTCCAATTCTTGCAGGAATTTTTGGAATTGGTTTTTTGAATTGTTCATCAAATAAACCCTCTGCAGCCAATTTTCTTTTTAAAGCTTCAAAGGCAATTTGTAACTCGCCAACTCCAAGCGGTTTCATCGAAGAAATTTCAATCTGGTAATTTCCTCTCGGTTCATAAACATTTATTCTACCCGTTACAATTACTTTCATTCCGTCCTGTGGAGTGAAGAAAACATAAGCATTTAATCCACGCCACATTACACAACTAATTTGAGAATTTTCATCTTTTAGCGTAAAATACCAATGACCTGATTGATATGATCTGAAATTTGAAATTTCTCCAACAACTGTGATGTAGTCAAATGTTGTCTCTAAAAGAATTTTTATTTCTCTGTTGATTTCAGAAACAGAATATATTTTAGTTTGGTCAACCATCGAAAAATTGCTTTTTGTAAAGTTAAATTACAAAAATTGATTTTGTTAGAAAAACCTTTAGAATTTTTGAGGCTAGACTAAAATCTTACACTTACTCCAATAGTTGGAAATATAGGTAATTGGTAAGTCTCTCTCCTCTTTAAGTTTAAATCACCATCAATGTAATAATCATAGCCAACAACATTTTTTCTATTATAAACATTTATCACATCTAAGTAGAAAAGCCAATTTAGCTTCCAGAAGAATGTATAATAAGACAGTCTTAAATCTAAACGATGATAATCAGGTCTACGTGCATTGTAAAAGTTTGGATCAATTCCATAATCAATATTAAATAAAACTTCTTTAGGAGCATTAGGATTAAAATTAAATTTGGTGGCAATCTCTGGTGTTTCGGGCGATCCATCTCCATCTAAATCTCTGAGAAGAATTCTTGGTTTAATTCCAACTGGTTCTGTGTAAGGAAGCCCACTGGAGTAATTCCATCTTAAACCAAGTTCAAGTTTTTCAGAAAATTTATAATTCAACACAATGTTGAAATTATGTCTTTGTTCAAATCTGAATGGTATAATTTTTCCTAATTCCTCTCTTGTTGAATATGCAAGGGAATACGAAATCCAACCATCAATTAAATCTTCTGGACCTTTATTAATTTTTGCAAGAAAGATTTCCCATCCGTATGATCTGCCATTTGAATTATTAACTGGAATTGCTGTAGCTGAATCAGCTTTTATTGCAATTGGCTGCGTCCATGATGAAAGATACCTTGGATCAGTCCCTGAAATTTGTTTAGTAATGAACTGAGTCCCTTTAACTTTTAATGGAACAATTAAATTTTTAAAGTCCTTGAGATAAACTTCCGTTTTAAATTGCCATTTGGGCGTAAGGTATCTCTCAAAACTCAAAATGTAATGAATGGCTTTTTCTGCTTGAAGGTCATCGGTATATTTCCTTGAAAAGTCAAATAGAACATTCTGATCTCTTAACTTTTCATATCCAGGAGATTGGTAAAAATGCCCATAAAATGCTCGTAAAGTGGTTATGTCGTTAATTGCATAAGATAAACCGATTCGAGGCGAGATATATTGCTTTCTCAAAATATCGTAGTAATCAAATCGTAATCCAGGAGAAAGAATAATTTTTTCCGATGAAAAGAAGGGAATATTTGCTTGACCATAAACTCGAAATCGCCAGTAATTCAAATCTGACTTAAACTTTTCCACTACGCTTCTGAAATTTGCAAACGAATTTAAAATCGCTTTTAGTTGTGGATCAAGTCGAAGATCAAATTTGATTTCCGTTTTCATCACATCTAAACCTGCCCCAAATTCAAAATTACTTTTACCAGAATAAAACAGGATTCTATCTTCAATAGAATATTTTCTAAAATCAAATAACGAATTGAAAGAAAAATTTAAAAGAAAAGGATAAAGGGTATCGCTTATTTCACCATTAAAACTTTCTCTATTAAGAGTTGGATCTAAAAATTTAGAGTCAAAATTAGTCTCGCCGTTATTGATGTAGTAAGATAAAATTAACTTATTGCTTAATCTTTTAGAAGTATATTGATATGATAGTGAATAGATGCTGTTGAATGATTGGTCATTAATTCCAATACTATCTGGCGAAACTCTTTTCCCATTAGTAATCAATGAAACTCCATCTCTTGAATAAACAGCAGTAAAAGATAATTTGTGACCGGCAAATGGGAAGATGGAAGTTTTAAATTGAAAATCATAAAAGTTCGGAAAAGAAAAATCCCCTTTTATCAAACCTGCACTTTTTACAAATGGTTCGAGTAATAAATCATAATATGTTCTTCTAGAATTAAAAATCCAGCTTCCACTAATTCCAAAAGGATTTTTACCTTCAAAAACAACATTTGCATTGGTCAGATTAACATTTACATTTCCAGAAAAAAGCTTATTCCTGATTCCATCACGATTAGAAACATCAAGAACAGCAGATAAACGATCTCCATATTTTGCAGGGAAACCGCCTGTAATCAAGGATATATCTTCAACGGTTTCTGGATTAAACATACTGATTGCACCATATAATCGATATGGATTAAAGACCTCGACATCATCAAAAATAATTAAGTTTTGATCTGGTCCACTTCCTCTAATTATTAATTGAGAAGAAAAATCATTTATTGATGAAACACCGGGCAAAGCTTGAAGTGTTCTCAATACATCTTCTCCAGCACCTGGTAACATCTTGGCTGATCTCGGTTCTATTTTTATTAAACTCGTTCTTGTATCCTCCTGAGATTGAATTTTTGAGCCTCGAACTTCAATTGATTGTATCTCTACTGCTACCTGTTTCAAAACAATTTTTAATTCAATTACTCTTGATTGAAGCAAATTTATCTCTATCAATTTTGTTTCATAACCTACTGCACTTGCCTTTAATTTATATTTACCAGAAGGCAGATCACGAAGAATAAATTGTCCATTTAAATCTGTACTTGTTCCGTATATCGTTCCAAGCAAAATTAAATTAACATTTGGAATGGGCGAGCCATCCTCGCTCACAACTTTCCCTTTGACTTCTCCTGCGAGACTTGCGTTATAAAAACTTAAGAGAATTATTAGAACGAAAAATCTCATAATTATGCCGTCTAAATTTTTTCTAATAACTTTAATAAGATAAAAAAAGTTCGAAAACAAATTTGATTTCCAAACTTCGAAAAGTTATTTTTGAACCAAATTTAACCAATAAACCCTTTAATTCTATCCAGCGAGATAGAGAAGGAAAATAAATGAAGAAACAAAAGAGTTTATCAATAACAAAAATAAAGGACCCGATTGGCTGAAGAAGTCAATCGGGATTTTTTTTATATGAAAGTAAAAGCAAAAATCTTAGATGAAGTTGCAATTCAACGAACAATCACCCGCCTTGCTCACGAAATTCTGGAAAAAAACAAAGGAGCTGATAACATTGCCCTCATTGGGATTCAAACTCGTGGAGAATTTTTAGCAAATCGAATAAAAAATAAATTGCTCGAAATTGAAGGTGTTTATGTTCCATCTGGAGTTTTAAACATTACTCTGTATCGTGATGATGTCCGGGTGAAGCTAAAACAACCAGAAGTAAAAGCAACAAACATTCTTTTTGACATAAACGATAAAGACATCATCCTGATTGACGATGTTCTTTATACAGGCAGGACAGTTCGTGCAGCAATGGACGCATTAACAGATCTTGGTCGATACTCATCAATACAATTACTCGTTCTTATTGATCGTGGACATCGTGAGCTTCCAATTAAAGCTGACTTTGTTGGAAAGAATGTCCCTACCTCAATTGACGAAGAAGTGCGAGTTAAACTAAAAGAAGTCGATGGTGAAGATGCTGTCTATCTAGTCCAAATTGAAAATTAAAAAGGAGTTTTAAATGTTGAGTTCAAGACATTTACTCGGACTTTATGGAGTGCCGAAAAAAGATATTGATTTGATTTTAGACACTGCAAAAACTTTTCGAGAAATTATAGAAAGACCAATTAAAAAAGTCCCAACTCTTCAGGGTAAAACTGTTGTAAATCTATTTTTCGAAAGTTCAACACGAACGAGAATTTCATTTGAACTGGCAGAGAAAAGACTATCAGCTGATGTGCTAAACTTTTCTGCTTCAACAAGTTCTCTCACCAAAGGTGAAACTCTGAAAGATACCGTTCGAAACATTGAAGCGATGAAAATTGATATGGTTGTTATTAGACACTCAGCCGCAGGTTCACCTCATTACTTAACTCAACTTATTGACGCAAATGTGATTAATGCAGGCGATGGAACTCACGAACATCCTACACAAGCTTTACTTGATATGTACACAATAAAAGAAAAAATCGGAAAGATTGAAGGACTAAATGTCTGTATCGTTGGAGATATTTCACACAGTAGGGTTGCAATGTCAAATATTTTTGGCCTTCTTACAATGGGTGCAAATGTTGCTGTGTGTGGTCCAAAAACAATGATACCAAGACATCTGGAAAAATTAGGAGTTACAGTTTTTACCAAAATTGACGATGCAATAAAATTTGCCGATGTATTGAATATTTTAAGAATCCAACTCGAACGAGGTGCTGCACAAAATTTCCCATCACTCAGAGAATATCACAGATTATATGGAATTACAAAAGAAAGATTAATGAAACATAAAAAAGACATTGTGATAATGCACCCAGGACCAATAAATCGTGGTGTTGAGCTTTCATCCGATGTTGCTGACGGCTCAAACTCAGTTATTCTTGAACAGGTTACAAATGGTGTGGCAGTTAGAATGGCTGTTCTTTATTTAATTGGTACAAGAGTAGAAGATAATTAACTTAAAGGAACTAAAATGAAATTACTTATCAAAAATGCATTTTTGATTGATCCACAAATTAATTTAAATACTCAAAGCGATTTGCTGATTGAAGATGGTTTAATTTCAAAGATTGATAAAAATATTAAAGATAAAGCCGATGAAATTTTGGATTTCAAAAATTTTGTTATCGTACCGGGATTTGCTGATGCTCATGTTCATCTTAGAGAACCGGGAAGAGAGGATGAAGAAACTGTTCAATCTGGAATTGCTGCTGCGATGAACGGCGGATTTACAGCTTTATGCTGTATGCCAAATACTGAACCTGCAATTGACTGTGCAGAAGTTGTAACTTTCGTGAAAGATAGAGCGACAAATTCACTTGTTGATGTTTATCCCATCGGTGCTGTAACAAAAAAGCGTGAAGGGAAAGAACTTGCTTTACTCGGTGAAATGTTTGAAGCTGGAGTTGTAGGATTCTCTGATGATGGTGAACCTGTTTCAACATCAAAAATTATGAAATATGCACTTGAGTATTCTTCAATGTTTGACTTGCCAATAATCGAACACTGTGAAGATAAATCGTTGACTGAAAATGGAGTGATGAATGAAAGCATCAACTCAACAAAATTTGGCTTACCACCTCATCCTTCACTTGCTGAAGTTATAATTGCTTTGAGAGATATTGCAATCTTAAGATACACAGGGGGAAAACTTCATTTAGCTCACATCAGTGCTCAAGAAACGGTTGAGGTTTTGCGACAGGCAAAAAAAGAAGGTTTAAACATAACCGGCGAAGTTACTCCACATCATTTCTCTCTAACCGACGATTCGGTTGTAAACTACGATACAAACACTAAAGTAAATCCACCACTTAGAACCCGGGAAGATGTAAGCGCATTAATTGAAGCATTAAAAGATGGAACTATTGATATAATTGCAAGTGATCACGCACCACATTCTATTGAGGAAAAAGAATGGGAATATATCTACGCTCCATTTGGAATAATTGGACTTGAAACATCAATTGGTCTCAGCTTAACAAATCTTTATCACAAAAAAATTTTATCTCTTGAAGAAATCATTTACAAAATGGCAATCAATCCAAGAAAGATTTTTAAACTTAAAGGAGCGTTGATCGAACCAGGGAAACCTGCAAATCTTACAATTTTAGACTTAGAAAGAGAATGGATTGTCGATAAGTTTTTATTCAAATCTAAGAGTATTAATACACCATTTCATGGTTGGAAACTGAAAGGTAAATCAATTGGGGTTATTAACAATTCAAAATTTTTCTATGAAGATAAATTAATAGATTTGAATTAAATGATTTTTAATTTTTGATTAAGTGAAATAACAAATGAAGCGAAATAGTGTTGCTTTAGTTTTAGGCAGTGGTGGTGCAAGAGGTTTGGCGCACATCGGAGTTATTAAAGCTCTCACTAAATTTAATATTCCCATTGATCTCGTGATTGGAACAAGTATGGGTGCTTTTATTGGCGGATTTTTTTGTAAGGGCTACTCACCTGATGAGATGATAAAAATTGCTTTAAGCATAGATAAACTTTTCACACTCAAAATGCTGATACCAACCTTTCCAAAATTTGGAATTATTGATCCAGAAAAAATTAAATATTACCTTAAACAATATCTCGGCGATGCAAAAATTGAAGAGCTTGATAAACCATTCTTTGCAGTTTCAACCGATCTGACTACCGGGCGAGAAATAATTTTCAATTCAAAATCTCTTGTTGATGCGATTGTTTCATCCGTGGCTGTTCCAGGACTTATCAAACCGCATTACTATCAAAAAAGATATTTTGTTGATGGCGGTCTCGTTAATCCTCTCCCGGTCAGTATCGCTTACAAATTAAAAGCAAAATATATTATTGCAGTCAATGTGGCGAAATCACCAATCAAAATAAAACGAAGCTATAAAAGACCTGATAGATTTGATGTAATTATTAAAAAATTCAAGCAAAGCGATTTCCTTACAAAAATATCTGACATTTTACCAGATAGAATTTTATCAAACTTACTTAATGAAAAACAAAAAGAAATTGAACCTGAATATCCGGGAATGCTTCAAACATTGCTTCAAAGTTTTTCCATTATGGAAAATCAACTTGTGAATTTGTATTTAAGTTATTACCCACCTCAAATGTTAATCAATCCACCAATTCAAGATTTCAATATGCTTGAATTTTATCGTTCCAGAGAATTAATTGAAATTGGTGAAAAAAGCACTTACTCAAAAATTACTCAAATCAAAAAAGACCTCCGTAAACTCCAGATTATCTGAAAACCAACAATAATTTCTAAAAACTTTTTTTATATCAGAAAAAATTTGAGAACATAAAAAGAAGAGAGGGAGGTAATCTTTTTTTGGGGGGTTAAGGCTATATTGGGCAAGTTTTAGGTGGGCTTCCTCCCTCTCTCTTATTCATTAAGGACTACACTCAATATTAAATTTCAAAAAACTCATTTTCAATATTGCTCTTGCAGAATCAATTACAAATTATTTGTAATTTCAATCTGTTGAACAAATTTTTGGAGAACAAATGTCAACTCAAACTTATATCGATTTATTTTTAAAAGCAAGTAAAACCTTACAAGCTTATAAAAAATCATTTCCTGAATTTCAACCATTCAAAGCAACTCAATTGGACCAGAAGCAAGAAAAAATTCTTTTGAAATTGTGTAAAAGACTTTTTAATACTTATCCAACATTCCATCCTAATTATATTGGACAGATGATAAAACCACCAATAGATTTAGCAGCAATAAGTTATTCAATTGCACTTCTCTATAATTCAAATAATCACGCTCTCGATGGTGGACCAGAAACCAGTTACCTTGAAAAAGAAGCAATCGAACAAATGGCTGAAATGATTGGATACAAAAAATTTTTAGGGCACCTTACTTCTGGTGGAACAATGGCAAATCTCGAAGGCCTATGGATTTCGAAATTGAAAACAAAAAACAAAAAATTTGCAATCTGTGAAAATGCTCATTATACTCATACAAGACTTTCACAAGTCCTCGATTTCAATTATGTACTAATTCCGATGAACGAAAAAGGTAAAATGGATTTGAATTACTTAAGTGGAAGATTAAAGAGCGGTGAAATTGGAACTGTTGTTGCGACTTTGGGAACAACTGGATTTGGCGCCCTCGATGAAATTCATGAAATAATAAAACTAAAGAAAGAATTTAACTTTAGATTACATATTGATGCAGCTTATGGTGGTTATTTTAAAATTCTTGCTAACAATAATTCCAGTCTTGTTGATAAAAAAATTTTTGGTTCAATAAATAAGTCGGACAGTATCGTAATTGATCCTCATAAACACGGACTTCAACCATATGGTTGCGGAAGTATAATTTTCAATGATCCTTCTGTAGGAAAGTTTTATAAGCATAATTCACCATACACTTATTTTACATCTAAAGAATTACATCTGGGTGAAGTCACACTTGAATGTTCAAGACCAGGTGCTGCAGCTGCAGCCCTATGGGCAACGATTCAAGCTTTTTCTCTCAAAGGGAAAAATGGAATGAATAAAATTCTTGAGCTCACAAGAAAAGCGACATTAAAATTTTATGAACTTCTTTCAAGAAGTGAATTATTCTCGCCTGTGCTCTCCCCTGAACTCGATATAGTAAACTACTTCCCCAATGCAAAATCAACTTCAGAGATAAGTAAATTAAGTGAAAGATTATTTAATCTTTGGATGACAAATAAAGATTTTCCAATTTATGTTTCAAAGTATAGATTGGATTCTAAATTTTTCAAAAGGTTGTTTCCAGAAATAAGACAAAACTCGAAAGAAGTTATAATCTTGAGATCAGTTTTAATGAAACCAGAGCATTATTATTACATAAATGAAATTTTTCAAGAGATGGAAAAGGGCTGTAAAAAAATTTATCATAAATAGACAGATTTACAGAGTCTCTAAAATAATTTGTTTAAATGGAATTTTATGTTAAGTAATATCATTAAATCTATCCTTAAAATAAATTGAAAAAGTTGAAAGAACAAGCGCCCAATTGCGTATTGGCATAGTCCATTTTTTTGATAAATCTCTGTAAGCAAGATAAAGCATTTTTTTGAGGTCATCATCATTGGAGAAAAGTGATCTTGCTTTTGTAACTTTTCTAAATTGACGATGCAAGGTTTCTACAGCATTGGTAGTATAAACAATTGTTCTTATTTCTTCAGGGTATTTGAAGTAAGTTGCAAGATTATTTCAGTTTGTTCTCCAAGATTTAACAGCAAGGGGATATTTTTTCCCCCAGTTTAACTCCAATTGCTCGAGATTCATCAATGCTGCTTCCTCCGTTGGAGCTTTATAGACTTCTTTAAGTTCTTTGACAAATTGCTTCTGATCTTTAGAAGCTACATACTTCAATGTGTTTCTAATTTGATGGATAATACAAAGCTGGATTTCTGTTTTTGGGTAAATGGTATTTATTGCCTCTGGAAAACCTTTTAGTCCGTCAATGCAAGCAATAAAAATATCTTCCACTCCTCGATTTTTTAACTCGGTTAGAATATTGAGCCAAAAGTTAGCACCCTCGGCTTCAGAGACCCAAATTCCG
>JBNAWO010000036.1:21027-22989 GCA_049699815.1 Ignavibacteria bacterium
CGAGCAAGTCTTTACGTCATTACCATATTAACTGCTAAACAAGTATAAGCTGCTTTAGAGGTGACTTTTCTTGATTCATCTCGAATTTTGTAGTGTATTGCATCAAAAAATACTATCGGATAGACTTTCTAAAGTACTCTATTCTGCCACTCCTCAGCCAAGTATACTATTTTATTTGTAATATTCGATACCAGAGTAGGACTGATATCTATACCATAAAGTTCACTAACATGAGTCTGTATATCTCGAGTAGTCATACCCTTTGCATACATTGAGATTATTTTATCTTCAATAGGTCCAATTGTCTTTTCATACTTCTTTACAATAACTGGATCGAACTCTCCATTTCGATCACGAGGTAAAGTAATTTCTATTTCTCCATTATCGTTTTTAAGAGTTTTTCGAGTTCTGCCATTTCTGCTACTACCACTATTTCTACCTGAAGGTGAATACCTTTCGTATCCAAGATGTTCTGTAAGTTCTTCGTCGAGCATTGTCTCGATAGTCTTTGCAATGAGCTTCTTTATAGCTCCATTTTTACCCATCAAATCTTCATAGGTTTTTGCTTTTGATAGATCGGCCTTCAATTGCTCGATCATCTTATCTGTGAGTTCCATTGTGTGTATCCTTTCTTTTGGGTTAATGAATATGTTAATTATATGTAATAAATGTCAAATTAATTCCACGAGGCTAAGCTTCGTTACGATGCGCTTCACTTCGCTTAGCCTCAATATCTTCATTAACCATTTACACAAAACTTTTTACACTCCTCCTTCGCAAAATATTTTATTTATAAAAATACTTTGAGAAAGTCTAATTTGGTGAATGGTTATTATCAGAAAAAAGCTATGAAACATTTAACTTTATTCATAATTGTTCCCCTAAAATTAATTGTTAATTTAAAGGAGTCATAAATAACCCCAAACATTTTATTGTGGTTTAACTTCATCTATTTTTTTCTTTTACCAAGAACTATTACTGCTTTCGAACCTTTAATTCCAACCGTAACTACGCTATTTTTTAATGATGCTACAGAAAAGTAGATACCATCTATACGGAGACTATTTTCAACTTTCCATGAGAATCCATTAAAATGAGCAAAAAGCCCAAAATCACCCACCGCAAAAATATCATTAAGATCATTTCCTCTTATCCTATTTGTATAGATTAGGTGGAACTTCGAAAACCTCTTCCCAGTATCCTTGTCTATTTACGAATATACCGCCGCCGCTTGTATAAATCGGTAAACCTTTTTTAGTCCATATAGAACTTACTCTTCTCCCCGTATCCCATTTTATTGAATCTACTTTTTTTAATTTCCATCAATTGTTAAAATCTTATAATCCCCTATTTGAAAATCATAGGACACTGCACAATAAATCTTATAAATATTTAACAATGAATTATTGATACCCCAAATATCATTTATGTCTGTACTTGTCCCGCTCTCTAATTTCCGCCATACTCTTCCATCCCAGTGCGCTATGTTGCCATTGTTCCCTACTGCGTATAAATCTTCACTCGAACTGCCCCAGATTTTGTTGATTGACATTGAAACATTCGATGGTAAACAGAATTTGTTTATTTGAATACCATCTTTTAGAATTGCAATCTTATCTCCACTTGAGCTTATCCAGATTTGTCCATCATTAAAAGCGAAGATTGCTTTTGCAGGATATGAAGAAAGACTTGTTCCGCCACAAACAGTTGGGAAATATATCCTCTTCAAATCTCACTTTGTTCCATCCCAGTGGATTGCGTTGTATGCGTTTGGTTCGGGTCTGCCAAGTGAGTCATTCATATATATTTCTCCAACCGCCCAGATGTTGTTTTCGTTTATTATCGCTACATCGTAAAGCACACTACTACCTCCATCACCTAAATAGGTTATCTCCCAGCTAAATTCATGGCTTGTAGTGTCCATCGTCTCAAAATTTATTCGGTCACTTTCTATCTCTTTAC
>JBNAWO010000037.1:0-22628 GCA_049699815.1 Ignavibacteria bacterium
GATAGAAAAGTTCTTCTTGAACCTTCAAAAATCTGAGGATAAATAGATGAGTTAAAATTCAAAAGTAATTCTAGAAGTTAAGGTTCAGATTCTGATATAAATCAAAAATTTTTAGATCGTTACTAAATAAATTTATTTTTATAAATTTTCTTTTCCCCTTACTCAAAAACTAAGTCATCATTTATTTAACTGCTTCCTTAATGAGGCTTATAGTTCAGTACTCCTTCTTTCATTAGAAGTTTGATGATCAACTTTCAAAAAATTATTAATTAAGATTTGGAAATTTCAATTTAATTGAACTCATATACAAATGTGATTAAAAAAATAAAGGTTTATAATCTATGTTTGACAAAAACTTAAAAAACGGGATTACAAAAATGATTGAATCACAAAACGGGAAACCAGATTATTCATTAGTTGGCTTTTCTGATGCCGCTAAAGTGAAAGGATCAATAGTAGCTTATTCTATATGTCTGGAAAAATTTTTTACTTCCATTCTATTAGAACATAATTTAAGATATAATGATTTAGAGAATAGAAAGAAAGAAATAGAAGAAGAAGTTAAAAAGCTAAAGGAAAAAATATCGATCAAAAATAAGGAATTAGAAGATTTACAAAATAAACAAATACCAGATGCTCAAAATGATTTGAAAAAAAATAATGACGAATACTTAGACTTTAAGCAAAATCCTTCCAGATATATTAACATTCAAAAAGATAAATTTTCTCTCTGGCTATATGGTACATTGTCTACTTTCATCGGCTTGTTTTTATTTTTCTTTTATTCATCAGTAATTTATTCTGCTTTCTTTAGAGAAATTAAGCTCGATAAGATGACCTGGTTCAATTCCATTTTTTATCCAAAGGCAATTGAAGAGGCCTGGACTATTGGATTAACTGCCGGTATGTTAGTAATTCTGGCACCGATAATTTTTCTTGCGCTTGGAATTGTTATTGACCGACTTAAACATAAATCTAAGAGTAGAATCAAATTTGGTTACATTGCTGGATTAATTTTTACATTCTTACTTGATGCTCTTTTTGCCTATCATATTTCTGAAAGAATTTATGAGGCAAAAGCAATTAATGTCTATGATAATGTGAAACCTTTTAATCTTGCTCTGGCAATTCAAAATTTAGATTTCTGGATGATAATTGCTATGGGATTTTGTGTTTATATTTTATTTGGAATTGTATTTTCAAATTTTGATGAACAGAGAAGTTTTAAGAATGAATTTGAAAAAGTTGAAAATACTTTAAGAGATAAGATTAATATAGCAGAACAAAAATTAGCCGAATTACTTAATCGGGAAGCTCAAATTAAATCTGAAATTCTAAAAATAGAAGAAAATATTACTGAAATAAGGAAGACAACAGAAGTAATTGTTTTTAGTCCACTCGAACTTAAAAATATTTTATCAGATTATACAATAGGATGGATTTCATTTTTGGCAAATGCTGGCAATAGTGAGAATGATATAAAACAGCTTCAAGATCAATTAAACTTTTTCTATCAAATAAAAGGGATTGTAAAAAATGAAAATAAATAAAGCATTAAAAGTAATTTTCCTTTTATTAATTCTGTTTTTGATGATCGGATGTTCGAATTCCGAAAAAAAGGATGATCATAATAAATCACACCAGAAAGTTTATAAGAATTTAAATCTCACAATCTTGATCGATTTATCAGATAGAATTTCAGAAAAGAAAAATCCAGGTCAGGTTAAGAATGATTTAAAGTTGATTAATAGCATATTGATGCTTTTTAAAAATTATTTAACTCAAAAAGGAGTAGTTAATTCTGAAGATAAGATTAAGGTAATATATTATCCTCAAATTAATAATGATTCATTAAATTCAATCATTGATAGTTTAAATATTGATTTTTCTGATATGTTGTTTAATCAACGCAAGAGAATCTTTAATCTGTTGGAAGTTATCTTTAACCAAAATCTTACTAAAGTTTATAATTTGGCTTCTCGAATGCCTGAGTATCCAGGTTCTGATTTGTTTAATTACTTTAAACACAGAATAGTTGATGATTGCATTATTGATGATAATAATTATTTGAACATTCTAGTAATATTAACTGACGGATATATTTATCATGAGAATGCAAAATATAGAAAAGGTAATCGTTTTAGTTATCTTGGACCTAAAGCAAATCAAGTTGCGATTTTTAGAAACCATCCAAATTGGGAAAAGATTTTTGATGAACAAGACTACGGTTTAATTAATACAGAAGCTGAGCTTTCTAATTTATATATAATAGCTGCACAGTTTAATCCAATATCATTTTCACCACAAGATTTTGACATTATGAAAAAATATTGGTCAAAATGGTTTGAAGAACAAAAATTAAAAAAAGGTAATTACAAAATACTCAGAAACGACAATCCAATATTGAATATTTCAATTATTCAGAAGTTTTTTAATAAGATTATAATGGATAATACTCTTCATTAATTGGATTTGATTGGATAAAAAAATTTTTGTAAAATTGCATCGCTTTTGAAAGTGATTAATTAAAGTTGAGTTGAAATAATTGGGGTCGTAGTTCAGTTGGTTAGAACGCCTGCCTGTCACGCAGGAGGTCGCGAGTTCGAGTCTCGTCGGCCCCGCAAGAAACTCGCACCTTGCGAGTTTTTTTATTTTTAGTGGAAACGCAGGAGGTCGTCCCGAATGAAATTCGGGAAGTCTCGTCGGATGTGTCACCTAAAACCCTGTAAAATTAGAACTTACAGGGCTTTAGTTTTTTAAAGAAAAAAGCAAAAAAAGGAAAATGACCAAAAGGAAACTCTAAGTGAACTAAAAAGAAAATTTTGGGATTTAGTTAATTAATCTATCTCTATTATTTCAAAATAATTTTCAATTTTGTTTAGATATGGACTTATACTTCCTTTATTTGAAATAAAAATTAATCTTTTCTTTGCTCTTGTCATTGCTACATAAAAAGTTCTTGCATCTTCACCTGTATCTTTTGAACTTCCATAAGGAAAAACTCCCAGATTACATTCTGGAATTATAACATTTATAAATTCCAATCCTTTTGCTCTGTGTATGGTGGATATAACTATTTTTTCATCACCAATTACAAGGTCAGGTTCTTTTAAAGTTTCATAGAGAGGGACATATTTTTTCAAATTTTTTTCAAGAGTATTTTCATTACAAGTTATGTGCATATGTTTAAGAAGTTTTGAGAGATTTTCCTGATCAAGATGATTTAAATAATATTTAAAATTTTTGAAAAGCTCTTCGATAAAACTAAGAATAACCTCTGAAATTTTTTTGGAAGTATTAAATTCTGATTTAATTTTATTCCAGAGTGGAGAGAAATTTTTTACAAATCTTTCCAGAATTAACTGGTTATTCAAGATTATAATTTTTTGTTTTTCGATTATTTCATCAAGACTTCTTAATAAAAACTTTATTAGTTCAAAGGTCGCTTTAACATCATCCAAAGCATTATGGGTGTTTTGGGCATTAAGTCTGAATTGATTGATTAAAAATTCTAAATTATATGATTTCAGTGATGGGTAAATTCTTCTTGTGATACTTAAAGTATCGAAGATGGTTGAGAATTCATTTTTATTTAATTTAATTCCAAGCCTTTTACAATTTTCAATCAACATTTCTAAATCGAAATTAATATTGTGAGCAACTATTGTATCCCCATTAATAAATTCTAAGAATTCTTGTAATACTTTCTTTCTATCTTCTCCCTTGATATTAATTACATTATCAGTGATTTTGTGAACATTTTTGGTTTTGGATAAATCTTTGTCAGTTTTTAAATAACGATTAAAGTAGTTTTTCTCTTTTCCATTTATTATTTCGATTGCAGCAATTTGTATAATATCATCTTCTTCAGGTGAAAATCCTGTCGTTTCGGTATCAAATAAAATAACTCTTTTATTATTGATTACTTCATTAAAATGTTTTAATTCATTGTGAATAAAATTCTCTTTCAAAAAGTCAGATGGATATAGTCCTGTATCATAAAAATCATTTATTAATTTTCTTGCTTCTTTAAATGCGTTCATCTTACCAAATATTTTTAAAATTCTTGACCAGTTTAATCTAGAATGTTCATCGATTAAACAATTAAGAAAAGCCATTATATCTTTTATTACGGAAGTTCTGAAAAGGTCAAAGTGAGATACCTTAAAATGTTGAATTTTATTGGTATTAAGTAAGTCACTAAAAAATTTTACACTTTGATTTGTTCTGACTAAGATTGCTGTTTGTGATTTATCTTCTTTTGTCAAATCGTTTAACAAATTAACAATCACTCTATTTTGGATTTTATTATCTCTTACTTTGAAAATTTTAAGTGCCCCATCCGGTTTTAAATCATTCAATCCAGAAACAGGGTAATTTGTCCAGTTTGGTTTAAGATATGATAACGCAAAATCAACGAAGATATTTAATAAGTAAGATGGTGAACGATAGTTTTGATGGAGAGTATGCAACTGACATTCTTTTTGTAGTTCGATCAAATTATGTGGATTAGCTCCAAGGAATGAGAAAATAGATTGTTCAAAATCTCCAAAGAATACAAAATGTGCATCATTAGTTGAGATTAGCTTAATAATTTCGATCTGAAGAGAATTTAGATCTTGAATTTCATCAATTTGAACCCATGAATATTTTTGAAGTTCAAAATTGGTCGGATTCATTAGATGAACATATGTTAAGTTTAGTAGATCATCAAAATCTATGTAATTTGATCTACCTTTTAAATTTTCATAATCCAAACAAACTTTTCGAAATAGTTGTTTATTTGATTCTAACAGTAATTCGGATCTGGGAAGTATTATTAACTTTTGCAAGAAATTGAAACTAATTTGTTTAAAGTATGAATTTAATCTTAATATATCTTCAATTTTTATATTATAACCCAATTTATTTAGTGAAATACCATTCTCATCTAGAATTTCTTTTATTAGAATTGAAGAATCTTCTTCGTCGAGTAAAACAGTAGCCTGAGGAATTAACTGATTTCTATGAAGAAAATTTTGACAGAAGCTGTGAATATTACCTATAAAAACATTACAATTATTAACATATTTTTCAACTCTTTCTTTCATTGTTTTAGCAGCTCGATTAGTAAAAGTAAGGCAAACCATTTCTTCAGGCTTCACACCATTTTCTAATGCAAAAAGTATTCTATGCGAAAGTAGTTCGGTCTTGCCTGTTCCAGGTGGAGCCAAAACTAAATGTTTACCTTTTGTAAGATATACTATTTTTTGCTGATCTTCTGATAAGGATATAGAATTATTCAAAGTTGATCCAAATTTTTAATACTAACTTTTAAAATATAGATTTATTAATGATAAAAAGCACCAAGTTTGAAGGGATTTCATAATTCAATAGTTTTTACAGGAATTAAAATTATACTAATGATTTTTCAAAAGAAACAATTAACTTTAGTTAAAACCAACACAGTCTGTTTTCAAGTAAAAGGTGAATGAGTTCCTTTATAAGAAATATCAATATCCAAAAGAATTATGATGCGATTTAATTACTCAATAAATCTTTGTAAGATCTGTTCAGTTTATAAAGGATTATTCTCATGACCAAAATCAAGATTGATTTTATAATTTATTTGATTTATTGAGATAACGACCTAGATAAAAATTTTAGATCTGAAATTTATGTTTTTAAATTTCCTTGAAATTTTCAAAATCTTTTATAAGTTAGGAAAAAATTAAGGTCAGGATATGACATTCAAAAAAGATTTTAAGATAATGTATCAATACGGTAGTCGTTTTAGAGAATTTCAGAATTTAATGAAAGTAAAAATTAGAGAGATTTTGCTTGTATCGAGCTTGTATGATTACTATTTATTTGAAGAAGATGGTAGGCTTTACGAACAAATTAGGGAGGAATATCGTGCATTAAATTTAAGTCATGTTCCAGAGATTACTCATGTGACAACTGCTTTTGAAGCTTTTGAGAATTTGAATGACCCAAGAAAAAGATATGACCTCGTAATTACTACTCTACATATTGAAGATATGCAGGTTGTAAAATTTGTTGAATTAATAAAGAACCAATATCCTTCGCTTCCTGTAATTTTACTTGCTTATGATAATCGAGAATTAAAAGAACTTTCTAAAACTTATGATCTATTAATTTTTGAAAAAGTATTTATTTGGCAAGGAGACTATAGATTACTAATTGCAATCATTAAGTATCTTGAAGATAAATTAAATGTTGAAAATGATACACATACGGTTGGAGTCCAATCAATTATCCTTGTAGAAGACAATATTAAATTTTACTCAAGTTATCTTCCGATTATTTACACAGAAATTTTTACACAATCGCAGAGATTGATTTCTGAGGGATTAAACATTTCACATAAGTATTTGCGAATGAGGGCGCGACCAAAAATTTTATTATGTTCAACTTATGAAGAGGCGTGGGATTATTTTACAAAATATCAGGAATATATTCTTGGTGTAATATCGGATATTAATTTTAAGAGAAATGGAGAGAAAGATCCAGAGGCTGGATTAAAATTAGCCGCTGAAATAAAAAAACTTCAGTCGGATATTCCAATTCTACTTCAATCAAGCAACATTGAATTTGCTGAGAGAGCAAGGGAAGTTCAAGCGTTTTTTATTCAAAAAGGATCCCCAACTCTATTAAAACAACTAAGAGATTTTATTAAGGATAATCTTGGTTTTGGCGACTTTATTTTTAGAACTCCAGACGGCAGAGAAGTTGCTCGTGCTCATAATCTTATTGAATTGGAAGAGGTTTTGAAGATTGTTCCTGATGAAAGCATAGTTTATCACGCATCTCGAAATCATTTTTCAAATTGGTTAAAAGCCAGGACTGAATTTTGGCTTGCCCATCAATTAAGACCTCGAAAAGTTAGTGATTATCCAACCGTTGAAGATTTAAGGCAGGATTTGATTAAGTCGATTCGGGCTTATCGTGAAATGAGATTAAGGGGAATTGTCAGCGAGTTTGATAAAAATACTTTTGATGTAAATAATAGTTTTGCTCGAATTGGATCGGGATCTTTAGGTGGGAAAGCGAGAGGACTAGGTTTTTTAAATAGTTTAATTGTGAATTATGGTCTTCGAGATCAATTTGAAAATGTAGTGATTTATGTGCCGTCTGGTGTTGTTCTGGCTACAGACATTTTTGATCAATTTATAAATGAGAATGATCTTTTCAATTTTGCTCTTCAATGCGAAGATGATAAATTAATCAAAGAAAAGTTTTTCAACGCTCCAAATTTTCCAGGGGATGTTGTTTACAAGTTGAGAGATTTTTTAGAACTTGTACACACTCCACTTGCTATTCGTTCATCAAGCTTATTGGAGGATTCGCAATTTCAACCACTTGCAGGTGTTTATGCAACAGTAATGATTCCAAATAACAATCCCGATATTGAAGTTAGACTTAGCGAATTGTTAGATGCGATTAAACTTGTCTATGCTTCTATGTTTTTCGAAAATAGTAAGAAATATATGGAGGCAGTATCGTATCGTCTTGAAGAAGAAAAGATGGCAGTAATTATTCAGAGAGTAGTGGGTTGTGAGCGAAATGGAAGATTTTATCCTGATTTTGCAGGAGTTGCAAAGTCATACAATTTTTATCCTATTCCGCCACAAAAATCTACCGATGGAATTGCTCAAGTTGCTTTGGGTCTTGGAAAGTTAGTAGTGGAAGGTGGAAATAGTGTAAGATTTTGCCCTAAGTATCCAAAACACTTATTGCAATTTTATTCAACTAAAGAGACCATAAGAAATGCTCAACAGTTTTTTTACGCTATTGATTTAAATGAAGAATTTAAATCAGTTAAACATTCGCCGGAAGAATTTGTTAAAACATACAATTTGGAAACTGCTGAATTAGATGGAACACTTTTCCTTCTTGGTTCTACTTATTCACCAGAAAATGATGCTATTTATGATGGAATTTCACGGAATGGAAAGAGGATTGTTACTTTTGCTCCTATTTTAAAACATGAGGTTTTCCCTTTGCCAGAAATTCTTAACTTATTATTAGATATTTGTGCTTGGAGTATGGGTTCACCGATAGAATTAGAATTTGCATGTAATTTAAGTACTTCACAAAATTGTCCGAAGGAATTTGCCGTACTTCAGATGAGACCTTTCATTGTAAGTCACGAAATTGAAGAAGTTGAATTTGAAATAAATAATTTTGATAAAGCTATTTGTTATTCAACTCAGGTTTTAGGCAATGGTATTTATAACAATTTAAAAGATATAATTGTGGTTGATATCCAGAAATATGATCGTGCAATGAGCAAAGAAGTGGTTTATGAAATTGATTATTTCAATAAAAAGTTTTTAAAAGAAAATCGTCACTATATTTTGATTGGTGTTGGTAGATGGGGTAGTCTGGATCCATGGCTTGGAATTCCGGTCACCTGGGATCAAATTGCTATGGTTTCAATAATAGTTGAATCAAGTTTTAAAGATTTACACATAACTCCTTCGCAAGGTTCTCATTTCTTCCAAAATATAACTTCATTCCGCATTGGTTATTTTACTGTTGATCCTTATCATAATATTGGATTTATTGATTGGGATTGGCTTCTCTCAATTCCACCAGTTGAAGCTTTGAATTATTGCAAACATTTGAGATTTGAAGAAGAGATAATTGTTAAAATAAATGGCAGAAAAAATCAAGGTGTAATCTATAAACCAGATTCTTTAAATATCGCTTAAGAAACATTTCTACTTACTAATAATAATTTTAATTAAATCGCTAATGAGGTAAAGTAGGCGAATTTGATTTCAGCTTTTTTGAATTCAAATTTTCTATTAGCTTTTGCGTGAGTGACTTTCCATAAGTTTTCATCCATATTCTTCAATAACAAACATGCTTTAATTCGAAAATTATTTTTTCACAATTAATTTTCAGATTAAATTTTTGATTTTACTTATTTCTTCAATTGTGTTTATGTTTTATTTATATTTGAATTAGTATGCAATTCATTCTTTTCGTGCTCAAAAGATTTTTTTCACTTCAGAAGAAATCAAAATTTCTCTCTACTATTACTTTAATTTCGATTTTGGGTGTAATTATCGGTGTGATTGTTTTAAACATTGCGCTTTCGGTTCTTAATGGTTTTGAAAAGGAAATTGAAAAAAAATTGGTCGGTTTTAATCTTCATATAGATTTAGGAACAATTGAGGGGCAACCTATTAATTACTCTGAAAATGAAATCAAGGAAATAAAAAGAATTCTTGGGAATGACTTAACTGGAATTTCGCCTTATGCTGGTCAACTTGCTCTTCTCCGCAGCGGAAGATTTAAGGAAGGAGTTTTCATTAAAGGGATTCTTCCCAAGTTTGATTACACTGATTTACGGAGAACTATTGTTGAAGGAAATTATATAATTTCAAACAATGAAAGTTACTCTTCAATTATAATTGGAAAAAAACTTGCAAAGAAAATTGGGGCTAAAGTTAATGATACTATTACAGCATTTTCATTACAGAGTTTTGTTTTGCCTATTGATCCAGAACATTTGAAAGTGAGAAAGTTTGTTGTCGCTGGAATTTATGAGTCAGGAATGTCTGAATATGATGATGTGAATGCATTTGTTCATTTAAACTCAGCTCAAGAATTGTTTGGTTTTGAGGATAAAATTACTGGTTATGAAATCAAATTGAAAAATCCCAAACTTGCTGATTATTACAGTTTTTTACTTTCAACGCAATTGGGTTATCCCTATCAAGCCAGATCAATATTTCAAACATATCGAAATATTTTTAACTGGATTGAACTTCAGAAAAAGCCAATTCCAGTAGTTCTGGCTTTTATAACCATCGTTGCAATTTTTAATATCATTTCCACATTACTGATTCTTGTAATGGATAAAACTAATTCAATCGGAATTTTGAAAACGCTTGGTGCAACATCAAAGCAAATCAAAACAATTTTTCTTTTTAATGGAGTGGTAATTGGTATAATTGGAACAATCATTGGAAATTTGATTGCTTTAATTTTGCTTTATCTTCAGATGACATTTAACATCATCAAAGTTCCAGAGGGAATTTATTTTCTTGATAAAGTCCCAATTTCAATTGAAGTGGAAAGTATTTTGATTGTGTCTTCGTTAAGCATAATAACTTCGATTTTATTCTCATTTCTTCCAGCCCGTTTTGCTGCTAAACTCGATATTATTAAATCAATAAGATTTTCATAATTAAAATGAGCTTAGAAAAATTTATTGCTTTTAGATATTTAAAATCAAAACATAAAGTCAATTTTATAACTATCATTTCTTTTCTATCAATTTTGGGAATTACTGTAGGTGTTGCTGCTTTAATTGTTGTACTTTCCATTTTTAATGGTTTTGCAAGTATTGTAACTGACATTTTAGTTAGCTTTGATCCACATTTAAAAATCGAATCAAATGTGACTGAGGGATTTAGTCCTGATAAATCTCTTGAAAGTTACTTAGAACAAAACAAAAAAGTAGAATCTTATTCACCTTTTGTATATGGTAAATCCGTTATCTATTCAAGAAGAGTGATCAGAATTATTAATCTTTATGGAATAAGCGCAGATGAAAATCAAAAACTTTCGGGATTGAAAAATCATATCATATCTGGAAGTTATGATTTAAGAACAGATAATTCTCCAAAAGCGATAATTGGATTTAGTTTAGCTGACCGGTTGCAAGTTTCGGTTGGTGATACAATTGTTGTTGTAAGTCCAGAAGGCATTGAGAATTTTCTCTCCGGGATTTCAGCTCCGATGAGTCAATCATTTATTATAGCTGGAATATATAATTCTCATAATGCTGATATCGATGCGTATAATGTTTATGTCTCTCTACCATTTGCCCAAAGATTACTTGGTTATGGAGATAAAATTTTAGGTTACGAGATCAGATTACATAATATTGATCAATCGAATTCATTTAAAAAAGAAATTGAGAGAATTTTTTCAAGCAATTTATATTCTCTAAAAACCTGGTTTGATCTTCACAAGGATCTTTACTCGGTTATGTTAATTGAAAGATGGAGTGCCTATATAATTTTAAGTTTAATTATCGCGGTTGCAACTTTCTCAATTTTTTCATCTTTGATGATGACAGTAATTGAAAAGAAAAGAGATATAGGAGTTTTGAAGGCACTTGGACTTAATGATAAAAGTTTGCTGAAAATCTTTCTTCTCGAAGGAATTTTAATCGGATTAATTGGTTCAGTTTTGGGAGTAATTCTTGGCCTCTTAATTTGTTTCCTCCAGATTAAATACAAACTATACCCTCTTGATCCTAATGTTTATATCATTGATGCTTTACCGGTTAAAATTCAAGTTCTGGATATAATTTTAATTGTTTTGATGGCAATCTTTCTCTCAACTGTTGCAGGATATTTTCCTTCGAAAAGAGCAGCAAAACAAAATCCACTTGAAGCAATTAGATGGGAATAAGATGAATAATCATTCAATTCAAAATGAAATTTTAATGAAAGCTATTGAGCTCAAGAAATCATACATAATTGAGAAAGAGAATCGTTTGCAAGTTTTGAAAGGGATTTCGCTTGAAATTTATGAAGGAGAAATTCTGGAAATTGTTGGAGCCTCCGGTGCCGGTAAAAGCACTTTATTACATATCCTTGGAACTATCGATAGACCTGATAAAGGGAAAATATTTTTTAAGGATTTTGATCTACTTTTAATGAAAGATGAAGAACTTTCTCGATTTAGAAATAAAAATATTGGATTTGTTTTTCAATTTCATCATCTGCTTCCAGAATTTACTGCCCTTGAAAATGTTGTTATTCCGATGATGATAAATGGAAAAACTTTTGAAGAATGCAAGAAAAGAGCAATTGAGTTGCTTGATTATGTTGGACTTAGTGGAAGATTAAATCATAAGCCTTCGGAATTATCAGGAGGTGAACTGCAAAGAGTTGCAATGGCAAGAGCTTTAGCAAATTCACCAAAAATCATTTTTGCTGATGAACCTACTGGTAATCTTGATACAAAGAATAGTCAAAACATTATTCAACTAATCCTGAATCTTAATAAAGAAATTGGACAAACTTTTGTAATTGTAACTCATAATCCTGAACTTGTAAACATAGCTCATCGAGTTATGGAGATTAAGGATGGAGTTTTGATTGATAAGTAAAATGAATAAGCTTTGTTTTTATTTTAAAGTTATAACTCACTAATTAAAATGAACTAAGGATTTACTTCATTATTTTCTTCTATAATACTTTCATTTGAAATTCACAAAAGAAAGCGTTGCTGTTCAAGCAACGCTTTAAAATTAAAGTTAAAGCTAATTCCGCTTCGGTATTAATATTTGCTTTCCTTGACAACAAATTTACCGTAGAGGATCAATCCAAAAATTGTGGCGACTCCAATCAAGCTAAATACAATCCATAAAGTTTGAGGATCTTTTAGTTTATCGACAAAATGAACATAAAGATTTGCACCGAGTACTCCTCCAATGAGCGATCCTAAAACACCGTATAGAAATGCGTATCCAAGATAAGTTGCCTTTTTATCTTCCGGAGCAATCAAACCAACATAACTAATAAATTTCGGATGTGCTGTCATTTCACCAATAGAGAACATAATAATTCCAGCCATAAAGACCCAGATATTTGTGGAAATTGCAAGAATTGCCATTCCTATTGTTCCAAGTGAAATGCCAGTAATCATAGTTGGGAGAGCTTTCTTATTCTTAACAATATTTGAAACAATCATTTGAAGCAAAATAATTGTACCAGCATTTATGACAGTTACATGTTCAACATCAAATTTCCAGCTTAAGTTAATTCCAAATATTTGGAGAAAAGAATTTACAGCTTTATTAAGTGAGGTTGCATCGACATAATCTTTTACATACCATAAAACTGAATCAAACATTTGAAAGTAAAGAATCCAGAAACCAGAATAAATTACAATGAGAGAGACAAACCGGAAATCTTTTAATACTAAAATCATTCCTTTAAGAACTTCGAAAAGCGGTTTTGTGCTTGCTGGTCTTGGGGGTTCTTTGTAAAATAAAAGAGTTGGAATCAGCATTCCTGCTGTAAAAACTGCTGACGCAATCATTACAGAATGCCAGCCGAATGTTGCTTTTAAGTATGGTACTAAAATTAAAGGGAATAAAAAAGCGCCAAAGTTTATTGACCAGTAATAAATTCCGAATGCAAGAGTGCTGTTTTTCTCATCTGTAATTCGAGCTATTGTTCCTGAAATTATTGGTTTGAAAGCACCAGCTCCAATTCCCATAATGATTAAGCTTGCAAAAACAGTAAAGTAATCTCTAAATTGACTTGTTAAAAAATAGCCAATTCCTAAAAATGCGAAAGCGAAAGTTAAAGTTCTTTTGTAACCAAATCGATCTCCAATTGCTCCAGCGACAATTGGTAAGATATAGAGAAGAGGTTGGATGGTGCTTTTAATTATGCCCACACTCTCTTTTGAAAAGAGTAAATAATCTGTAAAGTAAACCGAAAGGATGCTCATCATTCCGTAGTAAGAGCCTCGTTCGAAAAACTCAAACATTATGACAAGCCAGAATTGTGAAGAAAATTGAGAAATGAACTTCTGTAATTTAGAAAACATAAATCGCTCCTCTTTTTATTGAGTAATTTTTGGGTATCCAAGATATAGAAAAATTTAATTTGCTTGAAAATCAGCGAAAGTTTTTTTTAAGCCTTGTTTTAAGATTATGAAAAATGAATATATCACAAAAGGAATTGTACTAAGAAGGTGAGTCAATACTGCATAGGCAAGACTGATTTTTACATCGAACCCTAGAAACATCGTAAGTACACTTTTACAAAATGCATGATAGGAGCCAGTGGAACCTGGAATAGGTATCATTATTCCAAATGTCGTTATACTCATAATGATCAAACCAGAAGAAAGATCAACTGGAAGAATTTTGTGCATATTCAAAGCAAGTAAACCAACATAAGAACCAAGGGCATATATGAACCACAGGATGGGTGAAAGTAAAAATGTTAGGAAATAATTTCGCTTCGTTTTAATACTATTAAAACCATCGATCACTTTAGATGTAATTTCTGACGCTCTGGAAAATTTGCTTAATTTAATCATACTAAAAAATTTTTCTATCCACAAAACTATTTTGTTTTGAAATTTAATTATTAAAAATAATGCAATAAATGAAATTCCAAGTATCCAAAGACCAAAATAAATTGAGTTATAGATCCATGGATATTTTTCACTTAATTTTTCACCAAAAAGCCAAATTGAAATTAAAACTGATAAAAGCAAGAAAATCAAATCATAAACTCTTTCAACTATAATGGTACCTAAAACAGAACTTCGTGAAATTTTTTCAGACGATCCGAGATAAAGTGCTCTTGCAACTTCACCCAGTCGCGGAAAAAGAACATTTACTCCATATCCTACCACAGTTGCTTCAAATAGATTTTTTAGTTTTACATCATCTTTGAAAGTAACAATCATAAATTTCCATCTTAGAGTGCGAAGGAATGTTCCTAAAAATATAACCAAAATAAAAAGTAATAAATAAAAGTAATTAATATTTGAAAACTCATTAGCAACTTCATTAATTGAAACTCCACGGAATGTATAGATTAACAGTCCAATTCCCAGTGCAAAAGAGATGAAATATCCAAATATTTCTTTAAGATTAATTGAAATCATTTGTGAATTATTTGATCTATCTGAGGTCAACAACTTTAACTCCAGCTGGAATCTTGAACTTAATTAAATCTTCTTTAATTAGTTGATTGGGACTGAATTTTTTGTTTGTGATTATGTGAACATTTCCGGCCCAATCTTCCACTTGAATTTTTTGAATTATTTTATCAGTTGAAATCCAAACAATCAAAGTTTTAAAATCTAATAGTGTTGATGAAGGATAAAAACGAAATTTATAAACTATTTTGTTTTCAAAATATTCTTCGCCTGAAAATTCCTTTTTAAGATTCTCGGGAATGTTAGTCAATAGATTCTGTGGTGAATAGAAATTTTTTTCAAATTTTGTAATTACAACTCGTTTTGCTCTTTTTGAATAATTGTAAACTGTTTCACCATCAGAGATGATGGTTTGTTCATCAATTTCCAGTCTATATTTATTCTGACTTAGATAAAAGAGCTTTCCATTTGAAATTTGTTTGTCTGAAATTACAGGTGAAGATACTTCTCTGGTAAATTCAACGACAAAGTTTTGGAAGTTTTTATAATTGTTTTGGACCTCTTTAAGAAACTTATCTGGATCAAAATTTCTTTGTGGATTTGTTTGACTGAAGATTACTTGAAAAATTAAAATGATAAATGAAAGTATCTCAATGCTAAACTTTTTATTTGTCATATCTTTCACATTATATTTAAGAAAATTTATTACAAATTTAGAAAAGATTAAGAGAATAAATTAGATTTTTGACACGTTGAAGAAATTTAGCCCTAAACTGAATTTATCAAATATAAAAGCTCTGCAATTGCCGCAGAGCTTTTATTAATATTTCATCTTTAATAATTTTAATTACTTCTTCTTGGAATCTGGTATGCATTAAATATTTGATCTATTTCGTCTAGAGTTTCGATTAAAACAAGTCTGTTTTTACCGCCATCGAGAGGACCAACCACGCCAATTGTTTCAAGAGAATCCATAATTCTCGCAGCTCTTGCGTAACCGAGTTTTAGTTTACGTTGTAGGAAAGTAACTGAAGCCATTTTATTTTTAACAATTAAAGTTGCGGCTTCATAAATTAAAGGATCAATATCATCCTGGAGCCCTACGCTAGCTAAATTATTTTTTGCAACTGAAGGAAGCCGATAAGGACTTACAAATCCTTCTTGTCTTTCAATGAAATCTAAAACACGATCTATTTCTTTGGAATCAATATAGGCATTTTGTATTCTCATCATTTGGTCATTGTTATTGTAAATCATATCTCCCTTTCCAAGAAGTTGTTCAGCACCGGTTTGGTCGAGTATAGTAATAGAGTCTGTACGAGATGAAACTTTGTAAGCAATTCTTGCTGGAAAGTTTGCTTTGATGTTTCCCCGAATTACATCCACTGAAGGTCTTTGAGTTGCAAAAATTAAATGAATACCTGCTGCTCTCGACATTTGTGCAAGTCGAGCAATTGATTCTTCAATTTGTCTCCCTGCGGTAACCATCAAGTCAGCAAATTCATCAACAATTACAACAATGTATGGCAAAGGATGTAATTCTACTCCATCTTTTTCTTGAATTTTACTTTTAACAAGTTTTTCGTTGAATTCTTTAATGTTTCGTGCATCGATTTTGCTTAACCAGTCGTATCTTAAATCCATTTCAGCTTCAAGTGATTTTAAAACGGTTACAGCATTATCAGGTTGTGTAATAATATCCTCAGCAATATCCGGGCAAACTGCCAGATAATGTTTCTTTAATTTCTTATACTTTTGGAGTTCAATTCTTTTGGGGTCGATTAAAACAAACTTAACTTTCGACGGATGTAATTTAAAAAGTAAGCTATGGATGATCGTATTAATACCAACACTTTTACCAGAGCCAGTTGAACCAGCTATTAAAATATGAGGCATAGATGATAAATCTTCAGTAAAAATATCTCCATCAACCGTTTTACCCAATGCAAGAGGAAGAGTATGATTGGTTTTTTGATATTTTTCTGATCCAAAAATACTTGCGGCTTTGACTATTTCTGGACTATCGTTTGGAATTTCAACTCCAATCGTTCCACGTCCAGGCATGGGGGCGATTAATCGAATTCCTTTAGCTTTTAGTGCAAGTGCAAGATCATCTTTTAATCCTGTTATCGTATTAACTTTTACATTTGGAGATGGAACAACTTCATATAGAGTTACAACAGGACCAGGAGTAACTTTAATTTCCATAATATCAACTTTAAAAATTCGTAACTTATCTTTAATCATTTCGGCTTTTTGAGTGAGTTCATTTTGTTTCACTCCTTGAACAATATTGGGCGATTCAAGTAAACTAAGTGGAGGAAACTCAAATTTTAGTTTTTCATCCCACGGTTGAAATCCTGAAACATTTTCTGTTTGATTTTCACTTTCAATATTTTCGTTTGCATTATTTTTAACTTTTAAATCGGTGTTTGGTTGTTTTTGATTACCATTGTTATTAGTAATAGAAGTTGGAATTACAGTTTTATCTTTTACGATTTCAATTTTTGTCTCTTTTGGTACATCGACTATTTCTGGTTCTTTAGATTCTTTCTTCTTGACCTTAACAATGGTTGGTCTTTCACTTTTTCTTCCGAAGAGATAACTTTTGAATTTTAACCAAATTAATTTAAAGAGCTGACTTAAATGTAAAATTGAATTACTGAGTAACTCTTTTAAATCTATGTTGAGCAAGATAGTTGAGAAAATCAAAATCAGAAAAAATATTAAAATTAACCCTCCTGCTGCTCCAATTAATCGTATTAGCATAGAACCTAACATTGCACCTACTGAACCATAAAATCCTTTATTGTTTGCGACTATATCCAGATTATTTGCAAGAATTCCTGCCATGGAAGATAATAAAATTGCAATTGAAGCAATGACGATTGAATAAAAAAGTGATTTACGAAAATTATTAATTCCTAATAAGATTATAATCCCCCAGTAAAAAAGTAAGATTATAAAAGCAAAGGAGAAGTAACCGAATAAATCATTTATTAAAAAATTAGCAAATATTGCACCAACAAGGCCAATCCGATTTTTAATTTTTGTTGCGTTTAAAGAAATATCAGAATTTCTATCAATAAGTGAGAAGAAATCTGTGATTTTTAAGTTTTGAATATAAGTATAATCACTTCTATTGTAGGAAATAATACTGAAAGTCATAAATATTCCAACTAAGATTAGAAATAGTGCAAATATTGCTTTTTTAACGCCATAAGGAATTAGATAGTCTTCGGAGTTTATTGTTGTTTCGTTTATTTTTTTTCGTCTTTTCATAACAAACCTATATTATTATTAGATAATCTTGCGTTAAGATCAAATCTATCTATCTGAGATATAAATTCAATGTCTGCTTCAAAACCATTTTGAATTAGAATTTGACCGTGGTCAGTCGACTTAAGAAAATTTCTCAAATCATTTTTAAATTTTTCGTAAAGAATTAAAGAAGTTTTGCTTGCATCATTCC
Organism: Ignavibacteria bacterium; assembly: GCA_049699815.1. Taxonomy (GTDB): domain Bacteria; phylum Bacteroidota; class Ignavibacteria; order Ch128b; family Ch128b; genus Ch128b. The sequence goes on from JBNAWO010000037.1 coordinate 18,134, forward strand.
CTTTTAAATTATTTTGTGACTCGACTATTTTAGAAAGAAGAAGTCCAGCTGCTATTGCATCGGATGCATCATAAAATCCATTTCTCCCTGAACAGATTATAATCCATTCATCACTTAATTCAATCATTTTTTGTTTGACAGCTGAAAGATTCAATGTGGAGTAAATTAAGACATTCTGAGCATGTTTTAATAGGTTAAAGACTTTTGTTCCATTTGTGGTAGTTAAAATTAATTTTTTATCTCTAACCTTTTCTTCTACATATTCGAGAGGAGAATTTCCCAGATCAAAGCCTTCAATCATTTTAGTGTTTTTTTCTCCGCACAACAAATAAGTTGATTTATCAAAGTTTTTAGCAATTTTAACCGCTTCTTCTATAGTTGAAGTAGGAATAATGCTTTTTGCACCGTTTGCAAGAGCAGTGATAATGGTTGATGTAGCCCGCAGAAGATCAACCACTACGACATTTTTGTTGAAAAAATACTCTTCCAATTTATCGTTAATAAAAAATACAACTTCTACTTTCATTTTTGAATAAATGGGACGTTAGTAAATTTTGCTTTTAGTTTTTTACCTCTATTGTCAATTTCAAAAATTACTTCATCGTTAACTGAGTTAATGTCAAAATATCCTAACCCGATTGGTTTATTTAAAACAGGAGACTGTGTACCGCTGGTTACATATCCGATTTGTTTATCATTATAAAAAATTAAATTTCCGTGTCTCGGGATACCTTTATCAATCAATTCAAATCCTTTTAATTGTCTTTTTATGCCTTCTTCCTTGACTTTCATTAAAGCATCTTTACCAATGAAGTATTCTTTATCAAGTTTTGTAATCCAACCGAGACCGGCTTCGAGAGGATTTGTTGTTTCGTCAATATCATTTCCATAAAGACAATACCCCATTTCAAGACGCAGACTATCTCGAGCTCCTAATCCACAGCACTTAATATCAAACTGTTTTCCGTTATCTAAAATTGCATTCCAGATTTTCACCGCGGTTTCTTCATCACCTTCAAAATAAATTTCGTAGCCAAGTTCACCAGTATATCCAGTTCTTGAGATGATTGCATTTGTATCTAAAATCTTCCCATCTTTGAAGGAGTAATATTTTAATTCATAAATATCAAAGTCTATTAAATTTTTTAAAGTCTCAGCTGATTTTGGCCCTTGAACTGCAATTAAAGTTATATCATCGCTTTTATCGATTAGCTCAACTTTTAGATTATTAACATTTTTTTTCATCCACTCGAAGTCCTTGTCTTTATTAGAAGCATTCACAACAAGCATAAAACCATCTTCAAGTCTATAGACGAGTAAATCATCAACTATTCCGCCGTTATCATAACACATAGCAGAGTATTGAGCTTTACCTGGTATAAGTTTAGAAACATCATTCGTAGTTATTCTTTGAATAAAGTTTAGAGCCTCAGGCCCTTTGACAAAAATTTCTCCCATATGTGAGACATCAAAAATTCCTACATTGTTTCGAACAGCTAAATGTTCTTCTACTATAGAAGAGTAATAGACTGGCATTTCAAAGCCGGCAAATTCAACGAGTTTAGCATTTAAATTTTTGTGTATTACATTTAGCTTTGTATATTTCATTAGTTCCTCCATGCTTAGAGCTGAAGGAGAAAGGTAATGGCGTTTAGACCTTTCTCCTTTTCTTCGTCTTGACCACAGATATTCAGCTCCAAGCTTAAATTTTTTATGTTTTAATTTTTTTATTTTTAATAAGTTACTGAAATTATATTAAGTAAAATATTAAACAGGTGCAAGTGGAATTTTAATTATTATTTTACCATTTTCCTTCCAAACTATAAATCAAAGAAAACATAAAAAAATTGAGGTTGATAATGAAACAATATATTCTTTTTGCAATTCTTGCTGGAATATTCTGGGGCGTTGGTGGTTATTTTGAGAAAGCAGGACTCAGAGAAATGGGCATACCTCCAATAGCTGGAATAACAATTAGAACTTTTGTTGCACTCATTATTCTTGGTTTATTATCAATTCCCTCCTGGAGCTTGATCCAGAATCCTTCAAATTATAAAGCATGGTTAATGATAATCATTGGCGGCGGAATAATTGCTGGTAGTTTCGGAATGTGGAGTTTCTATGTTGCGCTTTCGAAAAGTGAAAATCTTGGTGTAACGCTTGCTATTGCTTTTGCAATGTCTCCAGTTGCTGGAACATTGTTGGGTTTGTTAAAAGGTACACAGCATATCAACGGGAAAATTGCTCTTGGAATTTTGTTTATTATAATTGGGATTGTTTTAGTTCAACTTTCTCACAAGCCTCAGAATTAGAATAGATCTCCATTTAAATATTTTCAAAAAGATTGTTTGATTTTCTATAAATGCTATTGAAAAGACGAATGAAATTTTATCAATAAAATCTTTATCAAATCCATAAAATAATTTTCAATTAATCTTTTCATTAATTATTTTGATTAAAAAATAAGAGAGTTATGGGAATAAAATTTTACAATACACTGACTAAAAAAATCGAAGAATTCATTCCACTTGAACCGGGCAAAGTAAAAATGTATATGTGCGGACCAACTGTTTATGATTACTTTCATATTGGTAATGCTCGCTCATTTGTGATGATTGATATAATACGAAGATACTTTATTTACAAAGGTTATGAAGTGAAATTTGTTATGAACTTAACCGATATCGATGATAAAATTATAAATAAAGCTATAAGCGAAGGTGTAACTGCTCAAGAAGTTGCGCATAAATATTCTCAAGTTTTCTTTGAGGATATAGAAAAATTAAAGATAAAACCGGCGGATGTTTATCCAAGGGCAACTGAAAATATAGAATATATAATTGAGTTAATTCAAAAATTAATAGATAAGGGTTTTGCTTACACGATTGATGGTGATGTTTATTACGATGTAACTAAATTTCCTGAATACGGAAAACTCTCGGGAAAAAATCTTGAAGAATTAATTAGTGGAGCTCGAGTCGATGTTAATGAACAGAAGAAAAATCCCGCAGACTTTGCACTTTGGAAAGCCGCAAAACCTGGTGAACCTTTCTGGGAAAGTCCGTGGGGGAAAGGTCGACCCGGCTGGCATATTGAATGTTCAGTTATGTCGATGAAAAATCTCGGAGAAACTTTTGATATTCATGCTGGCGGGAATGATTTAATTTTTCCACATCATGAGAATGAGATTGCCCAGAGTGAAGCTGCAACAGGGAAGCCTTTTGCTAGATACTGGATTCATTTTGGTTTTCTAAATATTGATAATCAAAAAATGTCTAAGTCTCTTGGTAACTTTTTTACTGCTCGAGAAATTTTAGAAAAGCACTCAGCTGAAGCTTTGAGATTGCTTTATTCGCAAACTGTTTATTCTGCACCATTAAATTTTTCACTTGATTTACTTTCGAATGCAGAGAATGCCTTGAAAAGATTGGAGAACTCAATTCATTTGGTAGAAACTACACCGTCAGTTGAAAATCAGGAAGATTTTGAAGTCAAAAGATTTTACCAGGAATTTGAAGAAGCAATGGATGATAATTTCAATTCACCTGAAGCCGTTGCTGTAATTTTTGATTTTGTAAAAGAAGTAAATTCATTTATTTCAAAGCATAATGCTATAAGCAATTCAAACAAAGAAAAAATTCTTTCTGTATTCCGTGATTTAGCTCAAAATGTTCTTGGCATTGTTGATTTGGAAAAAGAAAAACAGATCGATAATAAATTAGTTGATGATCTTATAAAGCTAATCATAAATATTAGAACTCAACTTCGTGCAGAAAAGAGGTTTGATCTTTCTGATAAAATCCGAGATGAACTTAAAAAGCTCGGAATTGAACTTGAAGACAAAAAAGGCATAACTACATACAAGTTCAACAAATAAAGGATTTAAGAAATGAAAAATTTATCCCGCAGAAAATTTATCCTTTCTTCAACTTTACTCGGTGCAGGTATTAAATTTTTAAGTCCGGAAAAATTATTTTCCCGAACATTCTCATTTCAGGGAGAAGGTGTACGACCTGTTGTGATCTCAACCTGGGATAGAGATAGAAAACCAAACCTTAAAGCATGGGAAATTCTAATAAATGGAGGAAATTCTCTTGATGCAGTTGAGCAAGGTGTGAGAGTTGCAGAAGATGATCCTGAAAATAACAGCGTTGGTTTTGGCGGTTTACCTGATGAAGATGGAATTGTAACTTTAGATGCATGCATTATGGATTGGAGAGGGAGAGCTGGTGCTGTAGCTTATCTTCAAAATATAAAAAATCCAATTTCAGTTGCCCGACTTGTGATGGAGAAAACTAAGCACATTATGCTTGCTGGAGATGGTGCAAAAAAATTTGCTCTTGCATATGGTTTTAAGGAAGAAAATCTTTTGACTGAAAAATCTCGTCAAGCCTGGATTAAATGGAAAGAAAGTTTAAGTAAAGAAGATAACTGGATCGGCAACGAATCACACGATACTATCACAATGCTTGCAATTGATAAAGATGGAAACATT
>JBNAWO010000038.1:0-22243 GCA_049699815.1 Ignavibacteria bacterium
ATAAATCTCAATATACTCAGCAAAACCAGTTAAAGGCTCATACATTATCTCATTAATAATAATTGATCCGGGGGGATAAGATTTTGCATTCATCACACTATTAGTCCAGCCTGGTGTCCCACCACTATCCGCTATTGAAGCTGCCCAATTGGATTGCAAATTAGTAGGTCTTTGATAACTAATTCTTTCGATTGACTTTTTGCTTGAGCCCCAATTCGAAAAATAAAACAAAGAATCCATCACCATTCCACGTTCATCATAAATTACAACACCATCCTTGTCATTGTTTAAAGATGGAATTGAAGCAATAATTACTGGGGATGGAATTGAGTCATAGAAATTATGGATAGAGGTATTTGCTGAAATGACAATCAATGATTTGGGTTCAAAGAAAAAATCAGAATTTGAAATTGTTGCATATGTTGGGGTTGAAACAACATCTGAAAGTTTCCATCCTTTTAAGTTAATTCGTGAATTTGTGTTGTTATAAAGTTCTATCCACTCAGGTTCGCCACTTCTTGGATCAAACATTACTTCACTTATTAATATTGATTGCGGTGGAATTCCTGGTATGATAAAAGTACTTAAAGTATCATTTACTCTGTTTTCATCAGATGCGAAAATTACTTCCGCGAAAACTTTCACTACTTGATTAATATTTTTGATTAATGAATCTGCCGGAACTATAATTGAATCACCCGCGGAAAGGGAAAGAATTGTATCTGACTTAGTTATTAAATCAAAAACTCCATCATTTTGAAAATCATACTTAAATTGTACAAAAAAATTATTTGCTGTTTTTAATCCTAAATTTTTAATTACTGATTTTACCTCAACATTATCATTCAAAACTGGGAATAAAGGATTCGTAATAATTTTCGTTAGACTTAAATCATATTCTCTTTGAGAAATTGAATTAAATGATCCTGGTGTTCCATTAACCACAAGTGAATTTCCCCAATTTGAAGGAGAGTTATCTCCAATTAAAACAATTTTCTCATCAGAAAATCCGGCAGAGTTATTTGCTGAATAAATATATGACCAGATTGTATCATTAGTCGAATTTAATAAATGTATATCTCTATCTGTTGTGTTTGCCATACCCGATGAGCCAAAATTATTATCATTAATTTTTAGAATAAGTGCACTTGAAGGGACTGCATATCCACCTGTGTAATCATTTTCAAAGATTACTGCAAATTGTCTGGGTAAAATTTTTGTTCCATATCCTGCATTAATAATTAAATCCGCAGTCGAAGTATAATATTTGATTTTCCATCCAGCTAAATCAATTGTGTCGGAATAACTCGTATTAAAAAGCTCAATGAACTCTCCGTTAGAAATTGAGGTAGAATTGTAAAACATTACTTCTGATAAAATTATCGAAGTGTCTCTATTTTGAGCTTTCAGACTAAATGATAAAAGGCAGATTAAAAGAAAAACTTTTTTCATATGTCCAAAATAAAAATTTTTAATTCTCAATGAAATAAAATCACGATAAAAGTTTGACCATTAAATTATCCGTAAAATGAATTTATTTTGAGTTTAAGCTTGTTTAAATTGTTCAAAAATCACGAGAAAATATGGCAGAAAAAGAAAAGAAATTGGTTTACGATCCATTACAAGAATTAATTGCCTATTATTCAACCAAAAAAGAAGAAGGGAAAGAAAAAGTAGACCGTGAGTCACTTCCAATTGAAGAGAGACTAAAAAACAGAATTATTGATGGTGAAAAAATCGGGCTTCAGGAAGATTTGGACGAAGCCCTTCAAAAATATTCTGCACTTGATATAATCAATAATATTCTTCTCGAAGGAATGAAAGTAGTTGGTGAACTTTTTGGCAGTGGACAGATGCAGCTTCCATTTGTTCTTCAAAGCGCAGAGGTGATGAAAGCAGCCGTCGCTTATCTCGAAAAATTTATGGAAAAAAAATCCGGTGAATCTAAAGGAAAGATTGTTCTTGCTACAGTTAAAGGTGATGTTCACGATATAGGTAAAAATCTCGTTGATATAATTTTGACAAATAACGGATACACCGTTTATAATCTTGGAATAAAATGCCCAATCGAAAAAATGATCGAAGAATTTGAAAAGCAAGACGCCGATGCAATTGGTATGAGTGGACTACTAGTAAAATCAACATTAATTATGAAAGAAAATCTAGAAGTTCTTAACGAACGGAATTTGAAAATTCCTGTGGTTCTTGGTGGTGCTGCATTAACAAGAAGATATGTTGAACAAGATTTGAAAAAAGTTTATAAAGGTTATGTTGAATATGCAGAAGATGCTTTCGATGGTTTAAGGTTTATGGAAAAAATTAAATCAAAAAACATTGAAGAATTAATTATTGAAACAAGAAAAGCTCCAACTAAATTTAATGATGATGAAATTCTGGATACTCTTGTCGGAAGCGAAGCAAAACTTGCATTCTTTGATGAAGAGAAAGCATTTCAAAAATCCAATGTTTCAATTCTTAATGAAATTCCAAAGCCACCATTCTGGGGAGTGAGAATAGTTGAGGGTATTTCTTTAGATGAAATTTTTAAATATGTAAACGAAGTGGCTTTGTTTCGTGGACAGTGGCAATTTAGAAAGAGAAAACTCTCTGAAGAAGAATACAATAAATTAGTAGAAGAGAAAGTTTTACCAATTTACAACGAACTTAAATCAAAGGTGAAAGAAAATAAATTGTTAATCCCTAAGGTTGTTTATGGTTACTTTCCCGCGCAATCAGAAAAAAATGATGTGATAATTTACAAGCCTAAAAATCTTCCTGAGGAAAAACTTTACGATATTTGGAATATTGATATCAGTAATTGTGAACTTGAAGAATATGTAAGATTCACTTTTCCGAGACAAAGAGATAAACGAAATCTTTGCATTGCTGATTTTGTATTACCTGTCGAAAGTGAAAAATATGATGTGGTTGCATTTCATGTTGTCACAGTGGGTGAACAAGCAACGGAGCATTCCAAATATCTTTACTCTTCAGATAACTATTCAGAATATCTATTCTTTCATGGACTATCAGTTGAAACCGCAGAAGCGCTTGCTGAGTATTGGCATAAAAAAATCAGGGAAGAATTGAAAATTGATTACGCTGATGCAAAAGACATTAAAAAACTTTTTCAACAAGGTTACAGAGGTTCAAGATACTCATTTGGTTATCCAGCTTGTCCAAATCTTGAAGATCAGGTTAAACTATTTAAACTTTTAAGACCTGAAAGAATTGGAGTTTATTTGACAGAAGGTTTTCAGATGGTCCCTGAACAGAGCACATCAGCAATAATTATACATCATCCAGAAGCAAAATATTTTACAATATGAGTATGAACAATAAATTAGTCTACCAAATCGATATTCGTGAATTTTTCTTCAGACAAAAATCTATCAATCCAGAAATAAAAAATCTTTTAGATCTTCCATCAGAATTCTTTGAAGAATTGAAATCGCTAGGAGTAGATTTTCTCTGGCTCTTAGGGATTTACGAGCCAAGTCAAGCAAGTAAAGAAATTTCAATTTCATTGAAAGAATTGCATAAAAAATATTCTTCTTCTTTACTCGATTGGAAGGAAGAAGATGTGATTGGTTCTCCTTATGCTATAACTTCATACAAAATTTCAAAACAATTCGGCGGCGAAGAAGTTTATAATAGTTTCCGAGAAAAATTAAAGAAAAATTTTAAACTCAAAGTCATTTTGGATTTTGTTCCCAATCATTTTGCAATTGATAGCCCAGTTGTTCAAAAACATCCAGAATTTTTCATTCAGGCAACTGAAGAACAACGAGATAAAAGTCCGGAAGATTTCACAACATTAAACATAAAAGGTAAAGAATACATTTTTGCTCACGGACGCGATCCATATTCGCCAGCGTGGAAAGACACACTACAACTTGATTATCGTTCAAAGACTGTGCGCGAGTTCATGATAAAAGAACTATTGAAATTAAGTAGAAAATGTGATGGCGTACGATGCGATATGACTATGCTTTTATTATCTGATATATTTTTCGACAATTGGAAAAATAATCCACTTCCAAAAGATTATGTTCCTGCAGCTCAAGAATTCTGGTATGACGCAATTTCAAAAGTAAAGAGGGAAAATTCTGATTTTATATTTATCGCAGAGGTTTACTGGCATCGTGAGGAAGATTTACTATCACTTGGCTTCGATTATGTTTACGATAAAATTCTTTACGAATTTCTAATCGAGAATCGAGTTGATTTAATCAATGAATACATTAAGAAAAATTATTCTTATCAGAAAAATAGATTTCTCTTTTTGGAAAATCACGATGAGCAACGATCTGCCCATATTTTCTCTGAAGAAAAATTAAAAGCAGCAGCTACTTTAATTTATACTCTACCTGCAATGAAATTAATCTATGATGGTCAACTCGAAGGACGAGAATTTCATCATGCCATACAACTAAGAAGACTTCAAAAAGAAGAAGTGAAATCTCATCTTAAAATATTTTACAAAAATCTTTTCAACGCAATTAAAAAATCATCAATGCCAAAAGCCTACTTCAAACTGCTCAATCCAACTCCTGCCTGGGAAGGAAATCCTGCACATATGAATTTCATTATTTATCTGTATGAAGATGAAAAACTAAATAAAGATTTGATTGTAATTAACCTTTCACCATATCAATCACAGTGCAAAGTGAAGATCGAAAGCTATGATTTGATTAATAAGAAATTTTTGATTCGGGACAGATTAAGCAACGAGGAATATCTAAGAGATGGAAATGAAATGTTTCATCGTGGTCTTTATCTAGAATTGAAACCTTACCAATCTCAAATTTTTGAATTTATTAAAGCTGACCAAGAGTGATTTATATAACTACAAATATGTTCTTAAGCAGATAAATAAAAATCTAAAATGAAAATTCAACGAATATCCACTTCGCATTTAAAAGAAATTTCCAAATTAAAATTGAAAAAATATCGTGATGAGACTCAAACTTTCATCATCGAAACAGAAAAAGTACTCGATGAAGCAATAAATTCAGATTGGAAAGTAAAAGAAATTTATCTGACAAAGAATAATATCCATCTTTTTCACAAATATTCTGAATTAAAACAGAGAGATGAATTAAAATTTTTTGAACTTTCAGAAAATGAATTCAAGAAAATCTCAAATGAAGTTACTCCACCCGGCGTTGCAGCATTAGTTGAGAAAAAAAGTTTTAACTTCAGATCTCTTTTTAGTTTACGAAAAAATCTTATCCTGCTATTTGAAAAAATTTCAGATCCTGGAAATTTAGGAACAATTTTAAGAACCGCTGACTGGTTTGGCTTTCAATCGATTGTTTTGAGCAAAGAGAGCGTTGAGTTTACAAACCCAAAAGTCGTAAGAGCTTCAATGGGCTCAATTTTTCATCTAAACATTTATGATGAAGTTGTTCTTGATGAGTTTTTGATTCAAAGTAAGAAAGCAGGTTATACAATTGTTGGGACCACCACTAATGGTAAAAGCATCACCAGGTTTTCTATACCTGAAAAAGTTGTAGTAATTTTTGGAAACGAGTCAAAAGGAATTTCTCAGAAAATACTTTCTGAATGCTCCGAGGTTATTTCCATCCCATCAATTGGAAAAGCTGAATCACTAAATCTTGCAATTTCCACTTCAATTATTCTTTATGAGTTAAGGCGAAAAGAAATAATTAAATAAAAAGGTATTTATGTAAGTTTCCTATGATTTTAATTTCATCTTCTATTGAACCGCCACAACTCATACATTTTTCGACATAAATTATCTGGGGAATTTCGTTTTCAATAATTGGAATAAAATCTAGAATTGTTTTACAGCTCATACATTGTAAAATGTGAAATCTATCTCTCCTTGATTTACATTCATCACAAAGCAACAAATCCACATAATCATTATCATTTTGGAATGCTTCAAGTTCTTCATCGCTTACCAAATGGTAGTTATTACAATGTTCATTTAAACAAGGCATAAAATGTTTTTCGGATTTGTGTTTCAATTCTCTACTCACTCATTTTTTTCAAATACAAATTAATTTTATTTAAGCTCAAATGAAATACAAAAAGTTTTCCTACAAAATCTAAGTAGAGATTAAAATTTGAATTTTGTTAATATTGTTAATTAAGTTTTAGTAATTAATAAACTTATAAGGCAAAGTAATTTTTCAAACATTTTTGGATTAAAATTGAAAATCGAAGTTGACTTACACTTGCACTCAAATTATTCAGATGGAAATTACACTGTTGCAGAAGTCATTGAATTAGCCATAGAAAAAGGATTAAAAATCATTTCAATTACAGATCACGATACAATCGACGGCATTAAAGAAGCAAATTTTTATGCTGAAGCGAAAGGAATTCAAAATATTCCTGGGGTCGAAGTAAGCAGTGAAATAGATGGACAGGAAATTCATATTCTCGGCTATTTTATAGATACTCAAAATCCTGATCTGAAATCATACCTTCAAAAGTTCAAGGAAGAAAGATTCAATAGAGCAGAAAGAATTTTATCAAAACTCAAAAAACTTGGAGTCAATCTTAAAATTGAAGAAGTTTTACAATTTTCTGAAAGTAAACCAATAACAAGGCCTCATATTGCATTTGCATTAATTAAAAAGAAAATTGTGAAAAGCTATTACGAAGCCTTCCAGAAATATCTCGGCGATTTTTCCGACGCATATGAAAAGAAGCATCATTCAACTCCTGAAATTGTGATTGAATTGATTAGATCTTGTGGTGGACTTTCTTTTCTCGCTCATCCTTATAATTTATCAGATGGAAAATTAATTGAGATTATCAAATTGGGAATTGATGGGATTGAGATTTATCATCCAACTATTAAAAAAAGTCGACAGGAATTTTTACACAAACTTGCTCTTCAATATTCATTACTCGAGTCAGGTGGTTCTGATTTTCACGGCGGGTTGAGAAACGATTATTCAAATTTTGGAAAATTTGGATTATATTTAAATCAAATGAAAACAATTTTTGATAAGACTAATCTAAAGAGAGAACATTAACGAGCCAGCCTTTACTCCATTATTAAGGAGATATAAAAATGCGTCAATTCATTTTAGCTCTAATTCTTTCTTCGTTCGCATTAAATTTTTCTTTTGCTCAGATTGGAAAATGGGAAAATTACACCAACCAATCAGATGTCAATTCAATTACTCTTACGAATGAGGGTTTATGGGCTGGCACAACCGGCGGTGTATTCTTCTATTCTAAACAAAATTATTTCAAACAATTTAATCTGCTTAACGGACTTAAAGACTTAATAGTCAATTCAGTAGAAAAAGATCAATCTGGCAAAATCTGGATTGGTGGTAAATCAGGATACATTTCGGTTTGTAATCCGATCACTGATGAAATCAAAACAATAGGCACTATCGCTTTATCCGACAAGACACAAAAACAAATCAATCGATTAATTTCAAGCGGGAGTAAAATTTATGTCTGCACTGATTTTGGCGTGAGTATTATTGATGCAAATACACTTTCATTCGGAGATACTTACACCAAACTTGGTTCATTTGGAATTGATTCTAAAGTTTATAACCTGCTTCCACTTGATACTCTCTGGGTAGCAACTGAAAAAGGAATTGCAGTTCAAAAATCATCTTACTCAAATTATCTTGATCCAAATGGTTGGTGGAATTTTACCATTGGAAATGGACTTCCATCAAATGATGTTAGAGTAATTGTAAAATTCAAAGACACAATTTATGCTGGAACTGCAAATGGCATTGCGAGATTTAGAAATAATTCTTTTCAAACAATTTTCATTAATATCTTTCCAAACAGAAAGATTAATGATTTAAAGATTAAAGGTGATTCACTTTTAATCTTGTCTGATAATTTTTTAGCTGCATACTTCAACGGAAATCTTTCAATCGTTTTAGAAAATTACACCACGATTTTTAGAAATATTCAGGTTGATGGAAGCAAAATTTATGTAGCTACAAACAATGGCGTAATTGAATTCAATGGTAATCAACAAAAAATAATTTATCCCTCAGGACCAAATTCAAATTTCTTCCCATCAATTGCAGTTGATGAAAAAGGAAATGTATGGGCTGCGTCTGGAAGAGATGTTGTGCTCAAAGGGTTCTATCGCCTTTCAAAAGATGGATGGAAAAACTTTACAACAAGTGAATATCCTGAAATGGGTACAAACGCCATCCACAGAGTTAAAGTTACTTCAGGCAATACAGTTTGGGCTCTTGGTTGGGGAAATGGTGTAATAAGGGTCACAAACGATTCACAATTGGTTAGATTCAGTCGAGCTAATGTAAATGGTTTAAATGGAGTAATTGAAAATCCAAATTTTGTTGTAATTCGTTCGCTTGCTGAGGATTCAAAAGGAAATATCTGGATATTGAACTACAGAGCAAGCGATAATCGTTCGCTGGTTAAGCTCGGTAAAGATTCGACCTGGGAATTTTTTGTAAATGAAGTGAATCCAAATCTCACTGTTACTGAAGATATAGTAATCGATCAAAACGATACGAAATGGATTTTACTTGAAAAAGCTGGACAATATCAAAATGTAGAAGGATTAGTTTACTATAATGAATATGGAAAAATGCCTTCCACCTGGGGTTTAATCACTAGAGATAAATTTGGCAATACTACACCAACAAGCATCGCAATCGATTTAAGAAATGAAATTTGGGTAGGAACAAGTCAGGGAATGTATGTCATCCCAAATCCAACCAGACCAACTGAGAGAATATCTAGCATTTACATTTTAAGAACGCAATACATTAATTGCATTGCAGTTGATCAATTGAATAACAAATGGGTTGGAACTTCAACTGGTGTTTGGGTATTGAGTCCTGACGGCTCAAAATTAATTGCCCAATTCAACACAAAGAATTCACCACTGCCTGCTGATAATATCAAAAGCATTGCAATCGATAACAATACTGGGACTGTTTACATCGGTACAGATTATGGAATGGCAAGCTATAATTCATTTTCTGTAAAACCTAAAGAAGGTTTTGAAAAACTTAAGATTTATCCTAATCCATTTCTTGTGGAAGGATCAAAAAATAATAATTTAGTGGTCGATGGTTTAGTTAAAAACTCAACTATAAAAATTCTGACAACTTCGGGTACTCTGGTAAATGAATTCACAACTCCAGGAGGACGAATTGCTCTCTGGGATGGAAAAGATAAAAATAATAAACTTGTTCCAACAGGAATTTATTTTATTGTCGCTTATAGTGAGGATGGAGAACAAACAACAATTGGTAAAGTTGCTGTCATCAAAAAATAATAAAGTGCGAGGGTAGTAAGTTGGATAAATATAATCCTGAGGTATTCACGAAAGTTATAAAAGCTGGAAGACGAACTTACTTCTTTGATGTTCGACCAACAAAAAATAGTTCTGAATTTTACATCACTATTACTGAGAAAAAACGGAATGAAGATACATCAGAGAAATTTAAAATCTTTCTCTACAAAGAAGATTTCGAAAAATTTTTATCAGCGCTTCAGGAATCAATCGAGTTTGCACAGAAGAATAATTTTAAGAAAAGTTAATTTGATTGATGATTTCAGTTGAGGATATTTCGGTACAATTCTCTGGTGAATATCTTTTTCATTCCGTTTCTTTTAAAATTAATCCTTCAGATAAAATAGGTATCGTTGGTCCAAATGGTTGCGGTAAAACCACTCTATTAAAAATTCTTGCCGGCGAAATTGAACCAGAGAGTGGCTCCATCAATTTTCAAAAAGGGATTAAGATAGGCTATCTCCCCCAAGATTATATCAGCGAAACAATTGATGAATATTTATTCGATGAAGTATATAAAGCAAATCAAGAAATTTATGAACTTGAAAATCTTGAAAAAGAATTACTGACAAAACTTGAATCAAATCAAGATAAAAACTTAATTGAACGATTGGGCTCAATCCAATTAAGACTTCACCAACTAAATCCAGAAATTTATAAATCAGAGATAATAAAAGTTTTACTTGGACTTGGCTTCACCGAAAAAGATTTTAATCGCAAGTTATCTGAATTCAGTGGCGGATGGCGAGTGCGTGTCGCCATTGCAAAATTACTTTTGTCTAATGCTGATATTCTTCTACTCGATGAACCTACGAATCATCTCGATTTTGATTCACTCGAATTTTTAATTTCATATTTAAAAAAATTTCGCAGAGCTTTATTGATTATTTCTCACGATACTCACTTTCTTAATTCAATTACAAACAAAACACTTGGTTTCTCATTTGGAAAAGTAATAATGTTTAATGGAAACGCTGATGAGTTTTATAGATATCAGGAAACTCAACGAAATCAATTACTACTTGAATATAAAAGCCAACAAAAAAGAATAAAGCACATTGAAAGATTTATCGAAAGATTCAGATATAAAGCAACAAAAGCTCGTCAGGTACAGAGCAGAATCAAAATGCTCGAAAAAATGGATACAATTGAAATTCCTGACAATGAAGAAGCGATCAGTTTTAATTTTGAAGATATTCCTAAAAGCGGAAAAGTTGTTGTTACACTTGAAAATGTTTCAAAATCTTATGATGAAATTGAAGTTTTTACAAATCTAAATTTACAAATTGATCGAGGAGATAAAATTGCTGTAATAGGATTGAATGGAACTGGTAAAAGCACTCTTGTAAAAATCCTGGCTGATATTGAACCTATCAACTCTGGCAAAAAAAACTATGGACATAATGTAATAATTGGTTATTATTCTCAAAATCTCATTGAAGAACTCGACATAAACAAAACCGTGCTTGAAACTGTTGAGTTTATTGATCCAGATAAGACTCAAGTACAAGTCAGAAAATTACTTGGTTGTTTTCTTTTTGAAGGTGATGATGTTTTTAAAAAAGTTAATGTTCTTTCCGGAGGTGAAAAAAGTCGTCTTGTCCTGCTTAAGATTTTATTAAAGAAGTCAAACTTCTTGATTCTTGATGAACCAACAAACCATCTTGATCGCCAGTCAAAAAAAGTGTTGCAAGATGCTCTAATTGATTATGACGGAACATTGGTAATCGTTTCTCACGATGTTGATTTTGTAAATCCAATTGTTAACAAAGTAATAGAAGTAAAAAATAAGAATGCTAAACTTTATTATGGTAATCTTGACCAATTCATTCATCTGAAAAAATCAAATGACGAAAAATTATTGGATAAAAAACAGTCAAATAAATCAACTGAGACTAATATTAATCAAAGAAAATTACAGAAAAGGCTTGAAGCTGAGAAGAGACAAAAATTTTATTCGTTAACAAAAGATTTAAAAGAAAAAATTAATTTTCTCGAAAAAGAAATTTCAAATCTTGAAGAGCAGAAGAAAAATCTTGAACAACTTTTCACGCAACCCGATAAAGTTTCACCAGATAGAAATATTTTCAATGAATACAAAGAAATTTCAGAGAGAATTGACCACTACATAAACGAGTGGTCACATCTCTCTGAAGAATACTCAAGGATTGAAAAAGAAATTTTTAATGAAGAGGTTTAATCTTACCATTTTGTTAATTCGTTATTTCCAAAAGAAGTCCCAACTCGAACTGCTGTTTTTATCATCTGACAATTAATTGGAACAAGCTTCTTTTTCTTAATTGCTTCGCTAATTGGTATAGAAGTGATTTTATCTCCTTTTAATGCGACCATCTGACCAAATTTTTTCTTTGCGGCAATTTCAATTGCATAAGTACCAAATCGAGTTGCCAGAATTCTATCGAAAGGAGTTGGACTTCCACCTCTTTGAAGATGGCCAAGAATTGTAACTCGAGTTTCCAAACCTGTCATCTCTTCAATTTTTCTCCCAACGATATGACCAATCCCACCGAGTCGAATGGGATCTGTTCTCTTTTTATCTTTTTCTTGAATTACAATTTGTCCACCGAGTGGTTTTGCACCTTCAGCAACGCAAACGATGCTGAAACGTTTTCCTTTAGTACTTCTTTCAATAACTTTTTCAGTAACATCTTCCCATTTGAAAGGAATTTCAGGAATTAAAATCACATCGGCACCGCCTGCAATACCAGCGCCCAGAGCAATCCAACCTCCGTACCTTCCCATCACTTCAATTACCATCACTCGATGATGTGAAGAAGCAGTTGTATGAAGTCGATCAATTGCTTCCGTGGCGACAAAGACTGCCGAATCGTAGCCAAAAGTTAAATCAGTTCCATTTAGGTCGTTATCAATTGTCTTAGGTACACCAACAATATTAAGTCCAAGCTTCATTAATTGATGAGAGATATGCATAGAGCCATCCCCGCCAATAACAATAAGGCAATCCAATCCCCAACCTTTATAATTTTTTACAGCAAGTTTTGATTTATTTTCGATAACAATTTTCTCTCCGTCATCAACGGGCCAGTGAAAAGGATCTCCTTTATTTGATGAACCTAAAATTGTTCCACCGACATTTATAATTCCAGATACATCTCGATTTGTCAATTCATGCATTTTACCTTCCACCAATCCTTCGAAACCATCTTCGATACCAATAACAGTCATTCCCATTTCAATTGCTGGTTTAGTTACTCCCCTTATTACTGCGTTAAGACCTGGACAATCCCCTCCACCAGTTAATATTCCAATGCGTTTAACTTTCATTTCATTTTCCTTTTTTATCAAAATTAAAATTAAAGATTGATACGATGAAACGGTTCAATTTCTAAAAAAAAGAGATAGAAGTTCAATCGAAAAGAGAGAGTTTTTAATGAATATGATTTTTATGTTCTTGATTTTTTCCTGCTCAGTGCAAGTCCACCAAATCCAGAAATAACAGCCATATAAAAGCCGAAATCATACCACCATCCAGTGTTATTTGGCTCATAAATTCGAACGTTGTGATCAAATAAACCAACAACAAGAGAAATTGGAGCAATCCAACCGTGCCAGATTCCTTTGAAGAAACCGGCGGCTTTTTCGTCTTCAGTTGATTGTGTCGGAAAACAACCAATGAAAAAGAAAATCATAAAAACTATAAGAGTAATTTTTACTTTACTCATATCAATTCTTTCATTATTTTGTTATGAACTTAACTAAAATAAAAAAAATAAAGGAGGTTCATATGTTCGAAGAGTTCAAAAAATTTGCATTAAAAGGAAATATGCTCGATATGGCAGTAGGTATAATTTTAGGTGCTGCCTTCGGGTCGGTTGTAAATTCTCTTGTTAATGATATAATAATGCCACCGCTTGGATTTATCATTGGTGGAGTAGATTTTAAAGACCTCTTTATCACAATAAAAGGTGGACCAGTCAGCTCTCTCGACGAAGCAAGAAAAGTTGGTGCAGTTGTTTGGGCTTATGGGAATTTCATCAATACATTAGTCAATTTTCTGATAATCGCTTTCGCTTTGTTCCTGGTTGTAAAATCAATTAATACAATGAGAGAAAAATTAGAAAAGAAAGAAAAAGGAACAAATTAATTATAATAAATAGTCTCTTAAGAAAGTCAGTCGCAAAGTTCTAATTAAGAATTTTGCGACTTTTTTTGATTAAAAATAAACTAATCGATTTGAACTGAATTATTCACCTCAATCTCTAATGATCAAATTACTCCTTTTCGACTTGAAGATCTTTTTTTTAATTTTGATGTAAACAAAAGGAAGGAGTTGTGACTGAAAATTTAAGATCACAAAGAGTTATCTTTATCGACCTCTTGCGTTTTTGTGCAATTTTTCTAATGGTTCATGGACACACTGTTGATGTCCTCCTCAGTCAAGAGTTCCGAAGACCAGATTCAATTGGGTTTAATACCTGGTTATTTTTTAGAGGATTAACAGCACCGTTATTCCTCTTTGCTTCCGGTTTTATTTATGGAGTAAGATTTAGAAGAACAGACTCAATTGAAAAATTCCGAAAAATAAAAACTAAAACCATTCAACGAGCTATTCTTTTAATTGTTATCGGTTACCTTATGAAGTCTCCTACGCCAACTTTTATTGATTGGGAACATGTAACTTATCAAATGCTCAGACTTTTTTATGCAATTGATATTCTTCAATTAATAGGTGCAAGCTTATTAATTTTTCTTGGAATGGAAATATTAGCGAGAAAATTTAAGTACGATGCCGCAAGATATTTAATAGCTTTATCGGTTATATTTATTTTGGGTAGACAAATAGCTACACTGTTAGATTGGGAAGAAGTTTTACCGATTCAGATTTCATCCTGGTTCTCACCGAATACAGGTTCATTGTTTCCACTTTTTCCCTGGGGCGCTTACTTATTCTTAGGAGGTGCAGTAGGAATATATTTTCAGCGCAAAGGTTATTTATCAGATATGATTCTTCTTACAAAAGTCCAACTGAAAATGGGTTTAATATTTATCTTCTCTGCCTTTTTAGTTAATCTTCTTGAATTTTTATTCTTTAAAATCAGCACATTTTGGACAACAAGTCCTGCTCTTTTCTACGCTCGTTTTGGAACTGTCTTGATCCTTGGAAGTCTTTTTTCAGTTCTATCTCTTTACATTAAACGAATTCCAAAATTTTTATATAATGCAAGTAAAAATTCTCTATGGATTTATGTTATACATGTAATGCTTCTTTATGGAAGTTCATGGAATCAAGGAATAAAAAACTTTTTAGGTTATAAGTGTAATGTAATTGAAACAGCTCTTGGTGTAATTGCAATGTGGATTTTAATGTTCTTATTTTCAGAAGCTTTAACTTATTATAACAATAAAATTTATCCTCAGATCAAATCAAAATTCAAAAGATTTTTATTTGGTGAAATAATCTAATTTAAATTCAAGTTTTGAAAAAGAATTTTATTAAATTTGTTCAAGTTCATTGAAAGCTTTGCTGGTCCATTTGGTTAAAAGGGAAACCGGTGAAAATCCGGTACTGCCCCGCAACTGTAAGTGCGTATAGCTGTTAACTCAAAGCCACTGTTCCGATTACAATTGGAATGGGAAGGCGTTAATGGCGTTGCACAAGTCAGGAGACCTGCCAGCAAAGTACCGAAACTTTTTCCTTCGAGGGAAAGGAAGGTTTCTAAAACTCTGAATAAGTTTTTTAAACCTCTTCACTCGAAGAGGTTTTTTGTTTTAAAAATTTCCAGATGAAAATGAAAAAAATAAGAATTATATATCTGATTGCTTTTATTCTCCTTCAGAAAGCAAATGCACTTTCTGAAAGCTATCAACAAAATCCTGATTCGACTTCCGCCAGGGATAGTCTGAGAACTTATACGACACAACAAATTGTCATTTCAGATAAATCAGAATTTTTTGACGAAAAAATCTCAAGTTTCTTCTCAAGAAAAATCAATTTCAATGAAAAATTAAGTTCAGTTACAATAGGAAATTTACTTGCATCGAAATCTGGAATTTTTAATCGTACCTATGGAGCCGAAGGCAGTTTACAAACTATCTCAATTCGCGGAGCGGGTTCAGAATACACTTCTGTATTCATAAATGGAATTAATTACAATAATTCTCTAAACGGCGTATTTGATTTCAGTAAATTTTCGTCTGAAGAAATTTCAGAACTCATCATCAAAAAAGGGAACGATTTTGATCCGCTCAATAATAATCCCTTTGGTGGAGTGATTGAATTAAATCCATTCGAAAAGTCTGATACAACGAGATATTCATTAAAAATTCAAAGAGGCAGTTTCGGTTTTACAGGTTTCAATTTAAACACCAGCGGGTTGATTTCAAGTTCTTATTATAAGCTAAATTTAACTCAAAAATCATCAAAGAATAATTACGAGTACACATTTAATGATGAAAAAGGGATCAGACAAAACAGTGATGTAAAGCAGTTCTCTGTAAACTCTGCTTTCATAAGTCAATTCTTTCTTTTTAATCGACCTTTAAAACTTCTTTCATTTGTAAGTTACCTCGATAAAAATCTTGGCTTACCAAACTTTGTTTCTTCAAATCGACACCTTGATAGTAAAACGAGAGAAATAGAAAGAAACTTTTCTGCTTCTGTAAATTCAAAAATACTTTTCTCAAATTTTTTAATTAATGGGCTTTTGGGTTATCAATTTAATAAGCTTTCCATCGACGATCCTCTGCTGTCAATTAACTTGAAAACAAAATTTTTCCAAACTAATGAAAGGTCTTTGATCTCGAAATTTTTTATTCATTTGTTACTATCTCAATTAAATGTCTCAGCAGGATTTACCTCGAGTTTAGAAAAATTTGACAGAATTGAGGTTAGTGAAAATGAAAACACAAACAATCAATTCAATAGAAGAATTTATAGTTTTAATCTCACCTCGAATTATTCTCAAAAAATTTTAAAGGACGATCTGACTTTAAATTTTGCTTTGCTTTTCTCTCAGAATTTTGTGAGAGACCTATTCATCAATTCCAAGGAAAACATAAAATTTTCAAATTCAAGAACTGGAATCTCAATTAATTCATCATCTTTGAAACTAACTGTTTATGGGAACATCGGAACAGGAACGAGATTGCCGAATTATTACGAAATCATTTTTTCAAAATTAACT
The DNA here is from genome assembly GCA_049699815.1 of Ignavibacteria bacterium. GTDB lineage: Bacteria > Bacteroidota > Ignavibacteria > Ch128b > Ch128b > Ch128b. Next base: position 16,462 of record JBNAWO010000038.1, read on the forward strand.
TCTTTGAATAGCAAAGAATTAGAGAATGAAAAAATTTTCAATTTCGAAACAGGAATTAAGTATAATCCAACATTATTTTCAGCAGAGTTAACTTATTTCAATTTCGATGTGACGAATAAAATTATCTGGCAGCCGCAAAGAGTTGCTTTCTTCAGTCCAATTAATGCGGGGAAAGTGAATTCAAAGGGGATCGAAATTAATTTGGAAAGCTTCAAATTCTTAAAGAACTTTTATTTCAATTCAAACTACACTTTCACATCCGCTGTAAAAAAATCAAAACTTGGTGAAAGTGATAAATCTTACAACAAGCAGCTTCCATATGTACCAAAACATAAAGTCTCAATATCTGTTCAATATGTTAATCAATATCTAAATATTGACTTAACGACCAATTATTACAGCAGAAGATTCATAACTGAAGATAATGATGTTCTATTTTCACTTGAACCTGTTTACATCTCCAATCTTTCTACAACATATAACTTTAAAATTTTGAGCTTAAGATTTTCAACTCAGCTGCTCATTCAAAATTTATTCAACAAATCATATCAATTAATTCAATCATTCCCGATGCCGGGAAGAGAATATCGTTTAACAATTCAAATGGAGGTAAAATGAAAACCAAAATTCTTTCAATCATTCTTCTTTCAATAATCTTTTATTCCTGTTCAAAGGATAATTCCATTCAACCGTTAACACCAGTCACAAAAGGTGTGTTTGTAATCAACGAAGGTTTGTATAACCAAAACAATAGTGAAATAACTTTCTACGATCCATCTACTGATCAAACCATTACAAATTTCTATTCGCAAAAGAATGGAAAAATAATTGGTGATAATGCAAATAGTATGTTTATCTTTAACAACAAGGGTTATGTTGCGGTTGATGGAAGTAACAAAATAGAAGTTATTAATTTAATTGACGGCAGTTCACTCGGAATGATTGATCTTGGACAAAATGGAAGTCCACGAGAAATTTTCATCTTAAATTCAAATCGTGGATTTGTAACAAGCTTTAGTAAAAATTCTGTGATAGAATTTAATCCTACGAGTTTTACAATCACTCGAGAATTTTCAGTGGGAAAATATCCGGAAGGAATTGCTTTTGCAAATAACAAATTGTTTGTTGCAAATTCGAACCTTGGAAATGGAAACACAGTTTCGGTAATAGACTTGAATTCTAATTCTGTTGTAAAGACTCTACAGGTTGGTAAAAATCCAAGATTTGTCGGAATTGCAAATGATAGTCGAGTAATTATTGGTTGTTCTGGTGATTTCTTTGATGCTGTGGGTTTAGGTGGATATTATTTTATTGATCCGATAAATCTAACAATTACTGATTCAATTATTTTGAATTATCATCCGCAAGATTACGCTCTTACAAAAGACAATTATTTATTTTACATTAACGATCGAGGAATTGGTAAAATAAATCTAACGAATAAAAATGTAGATACGGTTTTTATTAATGGAATGATCATAAATGACATTTATGGAATTGCATATTCACTTGCATTTGATGAGATCAATCAAAAGCTTTACATCGGAAATCCGAAAAATTTCACTCAGAATGGAGAAGTTAAAATTTTTGATCGCAATGGAAATTATTTGAAAAAATTCGATACAAAAATTAATCCTGGAGCAATCTACTTCTACCGATAAGACTTTAAATTATTCTCAAAGAAACTTATTTTAGTTTCGTAAATTATTTAAAACAAAAAGGAGAAATGGATTGATGAGAGAATTTCTACAGCTAAAATATTGTTTTAAAAAAAAGAGGTAAAAAAATGAAAAAGTTCATTTTAGTTATTCTTTTTCTCTCATCAAATCTATTTTCTCAAACAGCATTTGAGTTTTTGAAACTCGATGCGAGTGCCCGATCAGCTGCAGTGGGCGGAGCGTTTGTAAGCAATGTGGACGATCCAAATTCCATTTTCTACAATCCAGCATCACTGCGATTTGTTGATCCAAATAATGTTTCGTTTGGGTTTTTAAAACATTTGTTGGATGTTAACTCTGGCTTTGCGAGCTACACAACTCAATCTGAAGGATTTGGCAAGATTGGTTTTGGAGCAATGTATACAAACTATGGTAGTTTTGATAAACTAGATGAATTTGGAAATTCAAGCGGAACATTCTCTGCAAGTGATCTGGGTTTAATAGCTAATTACTCAGGACTTGTTAGAGAATATTTAAGTTATGGAGTTAATGTAAAATTCATTTATTCATCAATTTATAATGTAAGCGCTGTTGCTCTGGCAGGAGATTTCGGTTTACTTTATTACAATGAGCAAAAAAAATTTTCAGCAGGAGTTTCGGTTTTGAATGTTGGTTCTCAATTAAAAGCATATTACAATTCAAAAGAACAATTACCTGTAGATGTTAGATTGGGTTTGAGTAAAAAGCTTGAGCACACGCCATTTAGATTGTATCTGGAATTTACAAAACTCAATCAAACTGAGAAAGGAATTTTCTCTGGGTTTAATAATTTTATTCTTGGTGGAGAAATATACACTTCAAGTGCTTTGACTTTCCGATTTGGATTTAATAATGAAAAAAGAAAAGAACTTAAGGTGGGTACAACAATCGGAACGGAAGGTTTTAATCTGGGCATTGGAATTAATTTAAGTGGTTATCGTTTTGATTATGCAATCTCATCATTGGGAAAAATAGGCACGCTCCACAGAATTAATATTTCAACGAATTTCTAATAAAACAATGTTCTTTAAAAACAAAAAGCTGTCGCGGCAATAAAACCCGACAGCTTTTTTTATTTTAAGAAAGTTATAAAACTATTTTGCTAATTCATTTGCTTCCACAACTGCAATTGCAGCCATATTAACGATATCATTCACATCACAACCTCGTTGTAAGACATGAATTGGTTTGCCCATTCCCATCAAAATTGGCCCAATAGCATCAGCATTTCCAATTCGCCATAATAGTTTATAAGCAATATTTCCTGAATCGAGATTCGGGAATATGAGGACATTTGCTTTACCTTTAATTCGAGCAAATGGGAAATCTTGTTCTAAGATTGGAGGATAAACTGCCGTATCTGCCTGCATTTCACCATCAACTATTAAGTTAGGTTCTTTCTCACGAATTATTTCAACAGCTTTTGCAACTTTCTCACTTTCAGGATATGGTGCATTACCAAAATTGCTGAAAGACAACATCGCTACCTTTGGTTCAATATTAAATCTTCTCGCTGCTTTCGCTGCTAAAATAGCAATTTCAGCTAAATCTTCTGCAGTGGGATTAACATTTACTGTTGTATCAGCAAAGAAGAAAGCTTCATTTTTAACCAGCATAATGTAAAGTCCGGAGACTTTTTTAACACCAGGTGCAGTCTTTACAATTTGTAATGCTGGTCTAATTGTATCAGGATAATGTGAAGTTAAACCAGAAATCATACCGTCAGCATCGCCCATTTTAACCATCATTGCACCGAAGTAATTAAGCATCTTCATATATTTTTGAGCTTCATTTCTTGTAATTCCTTTGCGTTGTCTGAGTTTATAGAATTCTTCAACATATTTTTCATAAAGCTCACTGTTTTCAGGGTCAATAATCTCGAAACCAGTTGAATCAATCTTATGCTTTTCAATCAAATCATTAATTTCTTTTGTGTTGCCAAGAAGAATTGGTTTAGCGATTTGATCTTCAACTAAAATTTCAGCGGCTTTTAAAATCTTAACCTGATTTCCTTCAGGAAATACAATTCGTTTTTTACTTCCTCTTGCTTTTTCAATCGCAACTCTGACAATTTGTTTTGAAATTCCAAGTCGTTCTAACAATTGATGTTTATATTCATCCCAATCAGAGATAGGTTTGCGAGCAACACCAGTTTCAATTGCGGCTTTTGCAACTGCTGGGGCAACATAAGTCAGCACACGTGGATCAAATGGTTTTGGGATGACATATTCTCTTCCAAATTTTAATTCTACTCCGCCATAAGCACGAATAACTGATTCGGGGACTTCTTCTTTTGCAAGTCTTGCAAGCGCATAAGATGCAGCAAGTTTCATTTCATCGTTAATTGCTGTTGCTCTAACATCAAGGGCACCTCTAAAAATAAATGGGAAACCAAGAACATTATTAACTTGATTTGGATAATCGCTTCTTCCTGTCGCCATTATAATATCAGATCGTGCGGCTGTTGCATCTTCATAGGTAATTTCAGGATAAGGATTAGCCATTGCAAAGACAATTGGATTCTTAGCCATCGATTTTACCATTTCTTTTGTTACAACATTTCCAACAGAAAGTCCTACAAACACATCAGCATCAACCATAGCTTCAGCAAGAGTTCGTGCCGATGTATCATTAGCGAACATTTCTTTGAATTCGTTCATATGTTCTTTTCTGCCTTTGTAAATTACACCGGTGGTATCGCACATTATAATATTTTCCTTTTTCACTCCGAGTAAAGTATAAAGATGGGCACAAGAAATTGCAGAAGCACCTGCACCGTTAAATACAACTTTAATTTTGTCAAGTTCTTTTCCAGCCAATTCAACAGCATTCAAAAGTGCTGCACCACTGATAATTGCAGTTCCATGTTGATCATCGTGGAAAACTGGTATCTTCATCGTCTTCTTCAATTCTTGCTCAATATAAAAACATTCCGGTGCTTTAATATCCTCGAGATTAATTCCACCAAAAGTTGGTTCAAGTAACTGAACACATCGAATAAATTCTTTCACATCTTTAGTGTTTATTTCAATATCGAATACATCTATATCAGCAAATCTTTTAAATAAAACTCCCTTACCTTCCATCACAGGTTTACCAGCAGCTGGACCAATATCACCGAGTCCAAGTACCGCTGTTCCATTACTTATTACAGCTACCAGATTGCCTTTTGCTGTATATTCATATACAAGTTCTTCGTCTTTAGCAATTTCGAGGCAAGGTTCAGCAACTCCTGGCGTATAAGCTAGGGAAAGATCCCATTGTGTTTGGCAGGGCTTCGTAGGAATTACTTCAATTTTTCCTTTTCTGCCCTGACTATGATAGTTAAGAGCATCCTCTTTATGAATTTTCATAATGTTCTCCCGTATTAATTTGTTATTATTTTAAGCAAATCATTTACCTGAGCGAAACTACTCAGGTTTAATTTATAAAACAAAATAGAGTTTGATTGTGCGTAGTTTCTCTCTTTTAAATCAAAATAAACTTCTTTAAATCTAAATTTTAATACTTCCGATTCAAAAATTTTCTGAACAAGAAAATTTTTAATTTTAAGTTCCAAATTCGATTGAAACAAGGTTTCTAGTTAAAAAACTTAATTCTGATTGATTAATTAAATGTAATTGAATTAAAGTATCGTGGTAGGTTAACAAAACTATTTCAATATCTTGCAAATTTAGAGCTTGAGTTTTCTGCCCTTCGTAATAATAATACCCGCCAAAAAGGATATTATCTTTCCCCAGACAATTTATTCTGTAAGTATGTCCATATAAAATTTTAAAGAATGAACTTAATAAAAGACTAATGATAATCAATCTTATTTTCATTTAGTTAACTAAAAATTAAATGATTAACAAACTCTAAAAAAATAAAAAAGGGACTAATGATTAGTCCCTCACTTTTTAACTGTGATTAAATTCTTTTTAAGCAATTTCTATCTGACTTAATCTTTTTGGTCCGGCTTCAATAACTTCTTTAGAGCAATGCTTAGCGTAAAGTTTAAAATTCTCGATAAATCGTGCTGCAAGTGCGTCGTACTTTTTCCAGTATTCTTTTTTATCACCCCAAGAAGATGCAGGATCAAGAAT
>JBNAWO010000039.1:0-21529 GCA_049699815.1 Ignavibacteria bacterium
CCTTCTTATATCAGTAATGTCTCAGCTGCAAATGGATTTAGTGGGGCATTTAAGAGTCTGGATATAGCAATTAGTGAATTTGAAAAGGATTATATACAAAAAGCTCTCGCTCAAAATGACTATGATAAAGAGAAAACAGCTCGAATGTTAGGGATAAGTACAGCAACTCTTTACAGAAAAATTAAGGAGTTGAAAATCCTTACATAATTTCATTTGTGATATTTATCATTGTTAAGATTTTCATAAATGAGAAAAATCTAAAACTGCCTCTTAAATCTTTTTCAAATTGATCTGCGTATCCCCTAAAATTTTTAGAAGATCAAAACTTTTACCAGATAATTCATATGAAAAAAATATCAAGTCTAAATTTTTATCTGGCATAATGATTGAGTTTGTTATAATATGGAAAATTGGAGACAAACAGATAATTTGTTTTCTAATGATAGCAAAAAAAGGTTAAGAAGGATAAAAATCCTGCTTTATTCGGAAGACTTCGATTTCGCTCAAAGCTTTTCTCTATATTTCAAAAAAGATTTTCAAAAAATTGTAACTGTAAATGATCAAACAATCTTTCTGGAAATTGTAAAATTTATTCTTCCAGAAATAATTGTGTTGGACATTCAAGTAAATGATTCAACTTTCAGATTAATCAATGAAGTCAAACTTTTAAGTTCACACTCAAGAATTTTTATATTCACATCACATCCATTTGCTCAGCAAGATATAGTCAAAAAAATTCAGAAACTGGTGGATAAAATTTTCTTCCAACCGATAGATCTTGTTGATTTTAATCAAACATTAAATTTTTACACAGCAGATTAACTTTAATAGTTAATATCTAAAATTCTCAATTTTGAAAACTTCATTTTTATTTTTTCGTTTTTGAGAGAAAAATCTTGATGATTATTAAATAAATTTAATTTTTTAAAAAATTCTGGCGGCACAGTTGTTGAATTTTTTAAAGTAAAATTTTTTATTTTAATTGAGACTAATAATAATTACTTTTGAAAAAATATTGATAAAATAATTTAAGGATGGGTAAAATGGAAAGAAAAAAAGTTACAATCGATGGAAATGAAGCTGCGGCTTATGTAGCTTATCATATAAACGAAGTAATCGCAATTTATCCAATTACACCATCATCACCAATGGGTGAATGGTGTGATGCTTGGGCAGCGGAGGGCAAACCAAACATTTGGGGTGATGTTCCAATAGTTAGTGAATTACAAAGTGAAGGTGGTGCATCTGGTAGTGTTCATGGAGCACTACAAAGTGGCGCTTTGACTACAACTTTCACAGCTTCGCAAGGTTTACTGCTGATGATTCCAAATATGTTTAAAATTGCTGGCGAATTAACTTCAACTGTATTTCATGTTTCAGCACGTTCAATTGCTGCACAAGCTCTTTCAATTTTCGGTGATCATTCCGATGTGATGGCAACCCGGTCTACGGGTTTTGCTCTACTTGCTTCCAATTCAGTTCAGGAAGTAATGGATTTTGCTCTTATTGCTCAAGCAGCAACACTTGAAGCGAGGGTTCCATTCATTCATTTCTTTGATGGTTTTAGAACTTCTCACGAAGTGATGAAGATTGAGCAATTGTCAATAGAAGATATGAAGTACATGATTGATGATGATCTTGTAATTGCTCACAGAATGAGGGCATTAAATCCAGAAAGACCATTCATTCGAGGAACTGCACAAAATCCAGATGTTTATTTTCAGGGCAGAGAAACAGTAAATCCATTCTATGCGAAATGTCCTGAAGTTGTTCAAAAGCAAATGGATAAATTTGCAAAACTTACTGGCAGGCAATATCATCTCTTCGATTATTTTGGTGACCCTGATGCTGAAAGAGTTATTGTATTGATGGGTTCTGGAGCTCAAACTGTTGAAGAAACAGTTGAGTATTTAATGGCGAAAGGTGAAAAAGTTGGTGTTGTAAAAGTTAGATTATACAGGCCATTCTCAGTTAATCATTTTATTCAAGCTCTTCCAAAAACTGTAAAAGCGATTGCAGTTTTAGATAGAACTAAAGAACCAGGTTCAGCGGGTGAACCTCTTTATTTAGATGTTGTAAATGCATTAACAGAAAAATTCAATAATGATGAATTGTCGTTCAGATTGCCAAAAGTAATTGGCGGTCGATATGGTCTCTCCTCTAAAGAATTTACTCCTTCTATGGTAATTTCAATTTTCAATGAATTGAACAAAGCTAAACCCAAAAATCATTTCACAATTGGTATCATTGATGATGTTTCAAATTCAAGTTTAGAATTTGATCCTAAATTTAACATTGAGCCGAAAGAAACAATCCGCTGTAAATTTTATGGACTTGGTGCCGATGGAACTGTAGGAGCAAACAAAAACTCAATTAAAATAATTGGTGAAGAAACAGATTATTATGCACAAGGTTATTTTGTTTATGATTCAAAAAAATCCGGATCAACGACAGTTTCGCATTTAAGATTTGGACCAAAACCAATCAAATCAGAATATTTAATTACTTCAGCTAATTTTGTTGCCTGTCATCAACAGGTATTTATTGATAAATTCGATATGCTCGACGATGCCGAAGAAGGTGCCATATTTCTATTAAACACTCAGGTTCCACCAAATCAGGTCTGGGATACATTACCCGAAAAAGCGCAAAGAGATTTGATAAACAAAAAGATGAAGATGTATGTAATCGATGCTTATAAAGTTGCTCGTGAAACTGGAATGGGAGTTAGAATTAATACAATAATGCAAACTTGCTTTTTTGCAATTTCAAATATCTTTCCAAAAGAAGAGGCGATTGGGTTAATTAAAGATGCAATTAAGAAAACATATGGTGCGAAAGGTGAAAAGATTGTTCAGATGAATTTTGCTGCAGTTGATAAAACTCTTGACAATCTTTTTGAAGTCCCAATTCCTGATAAAGTTACGAGTAAAAAACAACTTCAACCACCAGTTACAGAAGATGCACCAGAATTTGTAAAAGATGTCTTAGGAAAGATTATCGCTGGAAAAGGTGATTTTATTCCAGTAAGTAAAATGCCAGTCGATGGAACATTTCCATCAGGAACTGCTCGTTTTGAAAAAAGAAATATTGCGTTGGAAGTGCCGGTCTGGGATCCAGAAGTTTGTATCCAATGCAATAAGTGTGTTATTGTTTGTCCCCACGCTACAATTCGAGCAAAAGTTTATGAAGAAGAATACATTAAAAATGCACCACCAACATTCAAATACACAAAATTTAGATCTAAAGAATATGGCGAGAATTTATATTACACACTTCAAGTTGCTGTAGAAGATTGTACTGGTTGCTCACTTTGTGTTGAAGTATGCCCTGCTAAAAATAAAAAAGAGACAAGATTGAAGGCGATTAATATGCAACCGCAACTTCCTTTAAGGGAACAAGAGAGAGTTAATTGGGATTATTTCTTAAGCATTCCAGAATTAGATCGACGAAAAGTAAAAGTTGAAAATGTAAAAGATTCACAATTCCTTGAGCCATTATTTGAATTTTCTGGAGCTTGTGCTGGTTGTGGTGAAACTCCTTATGTAAAATTAGTTTCGCAACTTTTTGGTGATCGTGCAATCATCGCAAATGCAACTGGTTGTTCTTCAATTTATGGTGGAAATCTTCCAACAACTCCCTGGAGCTATAATAAAGATGGCAGAGGTCCAGCCTGGTCAAATTCACTATTTGAAGATAATGCTGAATTTGGTTATGGTTTTAGACTTGCAATTGATAAACACAACCAGTTCGCAAAATATTTATTAAAGAAGATAGCTTCTGAAATTGGTGAAAAATTAGTCGATGAGATCTTAAATGCAAATCAAAAAGATGAAGCTGGAATTTATGAACAAAGGTTACGTGTCGAAGAACTTAAAAAACGATTAGCTGAAATTAAGAATGCTGATCCAAATGATGTTAAACATTTGCTTGCAATAGCTGATTATCTTGTCAAAAAATCTGTCTGGATTATTGGTGGTGATGGTTGGGCATACGATATTGGTTTTGGCGGATTAGATCATGTCCTGGCTTCAGGAAAGGATGTAAATATTCTTGTTCTTGACACAGAAGTTTATTCAAATACAGGCGGACAGATGTCTAAAGCAACACCTAAAGGAGCCGTTGCAAGATTTGCAATGGGTGGTAAACCGACTGCAAAGAAAGATTTAGGATTAATAGCTCTGACTTATGGTAATGTTTATATTGCCAAAGTTGCTATGGGTGCAAATGATGCACATACTGTCCGTGCATTCCTTGAAGCTGAAGCTTATGAAGGTCCATCGTTGATTATTGCTTATAGTCATTGCATTGCTCATGGAATTGATATGGAAAAAGGAATGTATCAGCAAAAATTAGCTGTTGATTCCGGTTACTGGCAGTTATATCGTTATAATCCAGATCTAATTAAAGAAGGTAAGAATCCGTTTAAGTTTGATTCGAAAGGAATAAAAATTCCATTCAAAGAATACGCATATAATGAAACACGTTATAAAATGTTGACTAAGTCTCATCCGGAAATTGCTGAGAAGTTGATGAAAGAAGCGCAGAAAGAAATTGAATTACGTTATAAGCAATATGAAGAGTTAGCTAATTCAAAGATTTACGAAATGTTCTTCAATGCACATAATGGCAATGGTCAAAGTGAGAAGGAACATAATTAGTTTTTGATCCAGGTGTAAATTTGAAAATTTATTGTCTTTTAGAACAATGTCGGCTAGGATTATCTACGAGCTGACATTGTTCGTTAATATTTTGAAAATCAGATTTTGAAAAATTAAAAAAGGAGTTTTTAAATGGATTTGACTACAACTTATCTTGGTTTAAAATTAAAAAATCCAGTAATGCCTTCGGCCAGTCCACTCTCTAAAGATCTCGGAAAAGTAAAAAAGTTAGAAGATGCTGGTGCTGCAGCAATTGTTTTGTGGTCGCTTTTTGAAGAGGAAATTGAATCAGAACAAATCGAATTACACTATAGAACCACTATTCATTCTGAAAGTTATGCAGAAGCTTTAAGTTACTTCCCCGAATTCTCTGAATACAAAATCGGACCAGATTCTTATCTCGAACATATTCGAAAAGTTAAAGGGTCAGTTGCTGTTCCAGTAATTGCAAGTTTAAATGGTAAATCTCTCGGAGGTTGGACAGAATACGCCAAAAAAATTGAAGAAGCTGGTGCTGATGCGCTCGAATTAAATATTTATTTCCTTGCAACAGATCCAACAAAAACTTCATCGGACATAGATCAATTATATATTGATATAGTAAAGGAAGTTCGCAAAGAAATTAAAATACCAATTGCAGTTAAACTTAGTCCATATTTCAGCTCAACAGCATGGATTGCAAATGAACTTGCAAAAGCAGGAGCAAATGGGCTAATTCTTTTCAATAGATTTTACCAACCAGATATTGATCTGGAAAACCTTGAAGTTGTTCCCAATGTAATTTTAAGTACACCTTTTGCTAATCGTTTGCCTTTGCGCTGGATTGCAATTTTATATGGAAAAGTAAAAGCAGATCTTGCAGCGACTGGTGGAATTTCATCTGCTGAAGATGTGATTAAAATGATCATGGCTGGAGCGAGCGTAACTCAAATGTTTTCTGCTTTAATTAAGCATGGAGAAAATCACATTACCAGAGTGCTTGATGATATGAGAAAGTGGATGGAAGAACATGAATACGAATCAGTTGAACTGATGAAAGGAAGTATGAGTCATAAGTCCGTTAGTAATCCAGCCGCTTTTGAAAGAGCAAATTACATGAAGATCCTTCAAACTTTTGATCCAGCAAAACTAAAGCATTAAGTCATCATTAAAAGTTTTTATTGTGAAATTATGGTTTATTGTTTTATTATCATTACTAAATGAAAATTAAAAGTTAATTTTTGAAATTTGATTTCAAATAAAATCAACTAATAAATGAAGCAAAAGAAAAAGCCACAGATATTAGTCAAACTTAGAAAAGAAAAAATTTATGAAAAGATTTTAGTGCCGACAGATCTTTCTCCACTGTCATTGGTTGCACTCGAATATGCAAATTCAATTGCAGAAACATATGATGCAAAAGTTTATCTCGTATATGTTTGCGAACAAGTCCCCTCAGAAAAAAAACAAAAAAAATTTCCTGAGATTAGAGAACAGTTCAAGGAACATAAAAAGAATATTCGAGAACAACTAAAAAAAATCGCAATTGAAAAACTGACACTTGTTGAAGAGGTGGAAATTGTTGTTTTGCAGGGAAATCCTTATAAGGAACTTTTAAAATTTGTGGTCGAGAATGGAATCGGGCTTGTAATAATTGCTTCACATGGTAGGACAGGGTTATCTCATTTATTGATGGGAAGTGTTGCCGAAAAAATTGTAAGATATATGCCTGTTCCAGTTTTAACAGTTAAACCTGAAGAGTTTTCTTCTTCATTTTTGACAAGAGATGATGTTGAAAAAGAACTACATCTAAAATATAAACCAGATGATTTTCTGGAATTTTAACCACTTAACTAAAGGGAGAGTTGAGTTAAATATGATAAACAAAATCTTCTACATTTTTGTTGTTCTTTTATTTGCGACACTTAATCCTTCCAATTTATTCTCTCAAACTGATGAAGATTGTCTTTCCTGCCATAGTGATAATGAACTCACAATGGAAAGGAATGGAAAGACAATATCGCTGTATGTAGATCAAAATGTCTTATTGAATTCATCTCACAAGAAATTGAGTTGTATTTCCTGCCATAAAGATTTTAGTGCAGAAGAGATTCCACATAAAGAAAATATCCAACCGATAAAATGTTCAAGCTGTCATAAAGATGCACCTGTTAAGCATACATTCCATCCAAAACTCCTAAAAGCAGGAGAAAAGTTTGATGAACCAGCTCTAAATTGTAAAGGTTGTCATGGAACTCACAATGTAATCTCACCAAAAAATAAAAATTCAATTTTTTACATTTCAAATTTGACCGAGTCTTGTGGTAGATGTCATAAAGAAGTCAAATCGGATTTCACAAGCTCAATTCATTTCAAATCATTAATTGAAAACAATCCTTATGCACCAAATTGTTTTAGTTGTCACAAAGGGAAAATTTCGAAAACCTATTTATCTCAAGATACTCTTAAAACAAAAATAGCTCAGGAAAAATTATGTCTTTCTTGTCATCTTGAAAAACCAGAAGTTTCGGAGAAAGTCGCAACACATACAAGTTTCATTAAAGCTTATGAAAATAGTATTCATGGTCAAAGTTTATTGAAGGGTAATGCAAAAGCTGCAAATTGTGTTGATTGTCACAGCTCGCATTTAATTATTAAAGCCACCGATGAGAAATCTCCAGTCTCTAAATTTAATGTTGCGAAGACATGCGGCAAATGTCATACTGAAATAGTGAAAGAATTTTCGGAAAGCATTCATGGAGTTGCATTACAGAAGAGAAATATTGACGCACCTACCTGCACGGACTGTCACGGTGAACATAACATTTTAAGTCCAAACGATCCAAGAGCTCCTGTTTCGATTAGAAATGTATCAGTTCAGGTTTGTTCACCCTGTCACGCATCGGTTAAGATGAGCGCGAGATATGGTTTAAGCGCCAAGCAAGTGCTCACATTCGAGACGAGTTATCATGGATTAGCATTAAGAGGAGGTGATACAGAAGCTGCAAATTGCGCCAGCTGCCATGGATATCATAACATAAAACCCTCAACCGATCCTACTTCTACAATCCATAAATCAAATCTTGCTAAAACCTGTGGCAAGTGTCATCCCGGCGCAAATGAACGATTTGCAATGGGTAAAATCCATGTAGCCGAGACTGAAAAAGATGAACCAATTCTTTACTGGATTTCAACAATTTATATTATTCTAATTGCAACAATTATTGGTGGAATGTTTCTGCATAATCTTCTTGATTTAATCAAGCGAGCTAAAAGAAGAAAAATGATTCAGCATGGTTTAATCAAGCAAGAGTATCATGGACATTCACTTTATTTAAGAATGACAGTCAATGAAAGAATTCAACATTTTCTGTTATTGATAAGCTTTTTTACTCTTGTAATCACTGGATTTGCTCTGAGATTTCCTGAAGCCTGGTGGGTAAGGCATTTAAGAGACTTAATCCCCGGTTTCTTTAAATGGCGGAGTTTATTACATCGAATCGCTGCAGTAGTAATGGTTGCAGATTCAATTTATCATATTCTCTACTTATCATTTACAGAAAGAGGAAGACAACTATTTAAAGACTTACTTCCAAATTTTAAAGATGTGAGAGATGCGATTGGCATTTTTAAGTATAATATTGGAGTATCATCTGTTAAACCAAAACTTGACAGATTTAGTTATTGGGAAAAAGCAGAATATTGGGCTCTTGTTTGGGGGACCGTGATAATGACAATTACTGGATTTATAATGTGGTTTGAAAATTATTTTATTGGAATATTTACCAAACTTGGTTACGATATAGCAAGAACTATTCATTACTTTGAAGCCTGGCTAGCTTTCTTATCTATTTTAGTCTGGCACTTCTATTTTGTATTGTTTAATCCGGATGTCTATCCTATGAGTCTTGCATGGATTAAAGGATATCTTACAGAAGAAGAAATGGCGGAAGAACATCCACTCGAACTAGAAAGAATTAAAAAACAACAACAAAAAGAAGATAACGATCAGCAAACCAACTCAGAAAACAAATAGTTTATTTTGGGGAATGATATAATGTCATTCCCCATTTTTTTTGAAATATATTTAATGATGATTAAGAATTAATACCAATAAAGGGTAGAGTTATGAGGAGAATTTTACCAAAAGTTTTTTACAATCCAGTTTCACTTATTGGCGGGTCAATAGCAGTTGTAAGTTTTGGTCTGATTTTATTTTTAATGATCCTCGAATTACTTTCTAAAGATCATAAGCCTTATATGGGTATTATTGCATTTGTGATTTTACCTGCCTTTTTACTTATTGGAATTGCTGTTTTCTTTATTGGGGCAATTAGAGAAAATAGAAGAGTTAAAGCAGGAATATCAAAAGAATTTCAATTCCCAGTAATTGATATGAACGATCCTCACCAGAGAAGAGCTGTTGTATTTTTCTCTTCTGCTGGAATTTTACTCTTGTTGTTTAGTGCATTTGGAAGTTATAAAGCTTATGAATATACAGACTCGGATGCTTTTTGTGGTGAGTTATGTCATAGTGTAATGTCACCTGAATATACTGCCTATCAAGTTTCCCACATTCAAGAGTTGGTTGCGTCAAATGTCATATTGGTCCTGGTGCTGATTGGTTTGTTCGTTCAAAACTTTCGGGAGCTTATCAGGTTTATGCAACTATTTTTAATAAATATCCAAGTCCTATTCCAACCCCAATAGAAAATTTACGACCAGCTCAAGAAACCTGTGAACAATGTCATTGGCCCAAACATTTTTACAGCGAAAAACAAATTGTCAATGATTATTATGAAAGTGATGAAAAAAATACAAGATGGAATTTGTATTTATTGATGAAGATCGGTGGTGGAAATGAAGAGGCTGGTCCAACTTCTGGTATTCATTGGCATATGAACATTAAAAATAAAATCACATATTATGCTCTGGATAAGGAAAGGCAGATAATTCCATACATTGAAGTCGAAAGGCTTGATGGATCAAAAGCAACATATAAAAGCACAGAAATTAAATTCTCGAAAGAGGATCTTCAAAAAGCAATTTCCCGAAGAATGGATTGCATTGATTGTCATAATCGTCCAACCCATATTTATCATCCACCAGCAAGATCAATTAATCATTTGATTTCACTTGGCTGGATAAATAGAAAACTACCATATATTAAAAGTATCGCTGTGCAAGCACTTGAACAAGATTACACTTCGAAACAAATTGCTCTGTATAGTATTAATCAGATAATAGATGAGTTTTATTCAATGAATTATCCTGAAATTTATAAAACAATGAAATCGGATATTGAGAGAGCAATTCAAGAGGTTCAAAAGGTTTATAAAAGAAATTATTTCCCCGAAATGAAGACAAGCCGGAAAAATCATTTTGACAATATTGGACATATGTACTATCCAGGTTGTTTTCGCTGTCATGATGGAAAACATATTGATGAAAATGGAAAAGTTCTAACAAAAGATTGTAATAACTGTCATATAATTCTTTCACAAAGCTTTGAAAATGAACCGGTTAGATTGTCGCTCCAAGGTTTAGAATATAAGCATCCTGTCGATATTGGTAGAGATTGGATGGATGTAAACTGCTCAGAGTGTCATGGAAAAGGGAAAGATATTTATGAGAATAGAGATCATCCAGAGTTGATATTAAGCAAAAAATAATTTTAAAAATAGATTTGAGTTTGAAGAACTTCCTTATTTTAATTTGACAAATATAAATTGATTAAAATTCAAGAGCTTTTTAAGTTGCAATCGATGAAAAGAATTTTGCAATTAAATCATTTACTGCAAATCATTTGTCGGTTCAATTTTCGGCATCGAAATTACTTACCCTCCCGTTACGAGAATGTTTTTTAAGTAATTCGCTTTACTCACCCGATTTATAATTTAAATCAAGAAAGGAGTAAAGTATGATTATTGGGATCCGTCGAGAAGATAAAAATATCTGGGAAAAAAGAACACCTTTAATTCCGGCTGATGTAAAAGATTTAATTGAAAATTATGGAATTAAAGTTTTAGTCCAGCCATCAGAAATAAGAATTTTTAATGATCAAGAATACGCCCAAAATGGGGCAGAAATTTCTGAAGATCTTTCTAAGACTGAATTCATCTTTGGTGTAAAGGAAATTCCACCAGAGAAAATTCTACCGGAAAAAACCTATGTATTTTTTGCTCATGTAATTAAAGGGCAGAAACATAATATGCCTATGTTAAATAAATTGATGGAATTAAAATGCAACCTTATTGACTATGAAAGGATTGTCGACGAGCAGGGCAGAAGATTAATTTTCTTTGGTAAATATGCTGGATATGCAGGGCTAATGGAAACTTTACACGCATTTGGCAAAAAGTTGGATTTGATGGGGATTGAAAATCCTTTCTCGATCTTAGAACAACCTTATAAATACTCGAGTGTTGAAGATGCAAAAGAAGCATTGAAAAGAGTTAGAGATAAAATTTTAAATGATGGTTTACCCGATAAAATTCTGCCATTAACAGTTGGCTTTGCAGGTTATGGAAATGTTTCAAAAGGCGCTCAAGAATTTTTTGATATTCTACCACACAGAGAAATTTCACCTGAAGAACTTCTGAAAAATTATGATGCTCTTAAAAATGAAAAACACAATTTGATTAAAATCGTATTTCAAGAAAAAGATACTGTTCAAAGGAAAGAAGGTAAATTTAATCTTAATGAATTTTTTTCAAGTCCAGAATACTATGAATCAATTTTTGAAAAATATTTACCAAAGCTTAAAGTTCTGCTTAATTGTATTTTCTGGACTGAAAGATATCCGCGACTTGTTACAAGGAAATATCTGCTCGACCACCCTGAAATAAGTAATTCATTATTTGTAATTGGAGATATAAGCTGTGATATAAATGGAGCAATTGAAATAACTTATAAAGCAACGCAACCCGATATGCCCTGTTTTACTTTCAACCCATTTGAAAATGAATTTTATGATGATGTTCAAAAAGATGGAATTGTTGTGATGGCTGTTGATAACTTACCTTGTGAATTTTCAAAAGAATCTTCATCAGAATTTTCTAAGGTTTTAAAAAATTTTATTCCACAAATGCTCCAGAATCATTTTGATAAAGATTTTTCAGAGTTAAACCTTCCTTATCCGATTAAAAAAGCAATAATACTTCATAAAGGAAAACTAACTGAAGAATATAAATACATCGAAAAATATTTAAAGGGAGAAACACAATGAAAAAAATTTTAGTTCTCGGAGCTGGACTTGTCAGTCGTCCAGGCGTTCATTATTTACTAAATGAACCTGAACTTGAAGTTACGGTTGCATCCCGCACAGTAAGTAAAGCGGAGGAACTTGTAAAAGGATTTCCGAATGGAAAAGCAAAACAGGTAAATGTGGAAGATTATGATGCACTGGCTCAATTAATCAAAGAAAACGATATAGTGATTAGTTTGCTTCCATGGATCCATCACATTAAAGTTGCTGAGCTTTGTGTTGAATATGGAAAACATATGGTAACAACATCTTATGTTAGTCCAGCAATGAAAGAACTTGATCCCAAAGTCAGAGAAAAAGGTTTGTTATTCTTAAATGAGATTGGTGTCGATCCAGGAATCGACCATATGTCTGCAATGAAAATTATCGATGAAGTTGAAAAAGAAGGAGGTAAAGTCCTTCATTTCTATTCTTATTGCGGTGGACTTCCTGCACCACAGCATAATGATAATCCATTTGGATATAAGTTTAGCTGGAGTCCAAGAGGAGTTGTTTTAGCTTCTCGC
The DNA here is from genome assembly GCA_049699815.1 of Ignavibacteria bacterium. Classification (GTDB taxonomy): domain Bacteria; phylum Bacteroidota; class Ignavibacteria; order Ch128b; family Ch128b; genus Ch128b. The sequence continues at coordinate 12,414 of JBNAWO010000039.1, forward strand.
AATCCGGCTAGATTTTTAGAAAATGGTAAAATTGTTGAAATAGATGGAAAAGATTTATTCAGAAATTACATTGTAGAAGAAATAGAGGGACTTGGAAAATTTGAAGTTTATCCAAATCGCGACTCAGTTCCTTACAAAGATTTATATGGTTTGAAAGATGCTTTAACTGTGAAACGAGGAACTTATCGAAATCTTGGTTGGTGCGATACATTTTATGTTCTAAATCAACTTGGTTTTATCGATGAAACCCCAAGAGATTTTGTAAAAGGAAATACTTATAAAAATATTACTGCAAAAGTTCTTGGAGTAAATCCAGATTCGAATTTAAAGGATGCGATCAAAGAAAAAGTTAAAATTGAAAAAATTGACGATGTAATCTTTCGTCTCGACTGGCTTGGTCTTTTCAGCAATGAAATTGTTGAAAATGCAGATAATTTGCTTGATATGTTGAGTAATCGTTTACAGGAAAAGCTTGTGTATAAACCAGGTGAAGTTGATATGCTTTTACTCAAACATACTTTTATTGTGGAAAACAAAGATGGTTCAATGGATAAAATAACTTCAACTTTGATTGATTTTGGAATTCCCTACGGCGATACTTCGATGGCAAGAACAGTAAGTCTTCCAATGGCTATTGCTGTAAAGATGATAGCAAATGGTCAAATCAGAGATATTGGAGTAAGAATTCCGAACACAAAAGATATTTACGAACCGGTTCTTGCAGAACTTGAAAAGCTTAACATTAAAATGGTTGAGAAGAAGGAAAAATTGAATTAAAAAATTTTATGTGAGATTGAGCTTGTTTGAGCCAGAGTCTAAAGCGCTTCTGCCAAAGAAATCCGACATTGTTTTACAAATATTTTGTTCTGTCACCCTTCGTCAGGCTCAGGGTGACAATTGTAATGTCAGGCAGAGAAGTCTGATAAGAAAAAAATAGAAATTACAAAAGTTAGAATTATGGGAGTAGAAAATATTCACGATTATCTTCATCAATACTTTCAGAAAGCGGCATTTGATATTGTGCTTGATTTAGAGAAAAGCAATCCTTCACACATTTACGATAAAAAGCACAATCGTTATTTACTTGATATGTTCACCTTCTTCGCTACAATGCCTTTGGGGATGAATCATCCTAAAATGTTTGAATCAAAATTTCTTGATAAACTCACAAGGGTTGCACTAAACAAACCTTCAAATACAGATTTCTTTACAGAAGAACTTGCAGAATTTGTTCAGACTTTTGAAGAGATCGCTTTACCGAATTGGGGTAGATATCTTTTCTTTATTGAAGGTGGTGCACTTGCTGTTGAAAATGCTTTGAAAATTGCATTTGATTGGAAAGTAAGAAAAAATTTTAAGAAAGGTTATAGTGAAGAAAGGGGAAGTTATGTGATTCATTTTCAAGAAGCTTTTCACGGTAGAAGTGGATACACTCTTTCATTAACTAATACTGATCCAAATAAAATTCAATACTTCCCAAAATTCAATTGGATTAGAATTGTAAATCCAAAATTAAAATTTCCAATTACTGATGAAGTTATTCAAGATGTTCAACTAAAAGAAAATCTTGCCCTTGAGCAGATCAAAAAAGCAATCAATCAATTTAAAGATGATATAGCTTGCTTGATCATTGAACCAATTCAAGGAGAAGGTGGCGATAATCATTTTAGAAAAGAGTTTTTTATGAAACTCAGAGAAATTTGTGATGAAAATGAAATACTTTTAATTTTCGATGAAGTTCAAACTGGGGTTGGTCTAACTGGGAAAATGTGGGCTTATGAACATTTCGTTCAACCAGATGTAATTGTGTTTGGGAAAAAGCTTCAAGTTGGTGGAGTTATTTGTAATAATCGAATTGATGATATCGAAGAAAATGTTTTTAGAAAAGGCGGAAGAATTAATTCAACCTGGGGCGGCAATCTAACCGATATGATACGAGCGAAAAGATATCTCGAAATTATTGAAGAGGATATGTTAATCGAAAATGCAAAAAAGTTGGGTTCATATCTTTTAAGCTCAATTCAAAATTTGCAGAAAGAATTTCCGAATTTTATTTCTAATGCTCGTGGACTTGGTTTGATGTGTGCAATCGATTTGAAAGACAAAACTTTTCGTGATGAGTTGAGAAAAAAATTATTTGAAAATGGAATGATAATTTTAGGTTGTGGAGAAAAATCGATTCGCTTCAGACCGAGACTTTCTATCACAAAGGAAAATATTGACGAGGCAATGGAAATTTTTAGAAAATCGATAAAGCAAATGTTATGAGTGGGATTTTATATTTAGTCGCTACTCCAATTGGAAATCTAGAAGATATATCTCAACGGGCAATCGATACACTTTCTTCAGTTGATCTAATTTTGTGTGAAGACACTCGTGAAAGTGGAAAGTTGCTTTCATATTATGGAATTAAAAACCGATTGATGAGTTATTATTCTCAAGTTGAAGATCAGAAAATTCCATTCGTATTGAATATGTTGAATGAAGGGAAAAACATTGCTTTGATTTCTGATAGTGGAACCCCATGCATTTCAGATCCTGGTTCAAAACTTGTTCGTGCTTGTGTTGAAAATGAAATTCAAGTTGTCCCAATTCCTGGACCAAATTCTATTATCCCTGCAATTGTTTTAAGTGGTTTTCAGATTAAAAGTTTTTTCTTTGAAGGTTTTATTCCACAAAAGAAGGGGCGAAAAACTAAAATTGAAGAGATTGTAAAACGCAAAGAGATGACTGTGTTTTTTGAATCACCATATCGCATTGAAAAATTAATTAATGAGTTAAATGAACTTTGCCCAGAAAGAGAAATAGCTCTCTGCCGTGAATTGACAAAAAAATTCGAAGAAGTGATCAGAGGAAAAATTTCTGACATTCTTAAAAAATTACCATCATTAAATTTAAAAGGTGAGTTTGTCGTTGTGGTTAATTCAATTCCAAAACAATAATTTTTAGAATTTTTAATCTTCGAGTTTTTAATCCATCCTGAAATTCTATTCCAGAAGCATTTTCTAATTGAGTATCAACTTCAAAATATTTTATTAGAGATTTTGCGGAATTCCGTAGCTTATTTTACGATAAATCGCAAGGCTTCGATTTCATTCTCTTTTTTCTTCTTAAAATTTTTGAATTTTCATTTGGCATTATCTTTGAACTATCAATTTTCAATGAATGAGAAGTTTCAAATGGATATAGAAGGTAAAATTTTTGAAGTTATCAAGCCAGGTGAAAAATGTATCGTAAAAATAGGAGTTAATCCTTTTATGTTGGACTTACCTTGTCCGGAGACTTGTGACTTTCGTCTTGAAGATGAAGTCGTTTTAAGTTGCGAAATCATTATTAAGTGTTTGAAAACTAAAGATGAATTAAATCCAAAACCAACAAATAAATTGGAGGTGCAAGATGAACGATAAACAACCAACCTATTGGGAGGTAATGGAAGCGCGAGGGTACACACGGCGAGATTTTCTTAGATTTTGTTCATGGATGGCTGCTTTTATTGGGCTTGAAGCAACTGGTATATCTAAAGTCGTTCATGCAATGGAAACAAAACCAAGATTGCCGGTTGTGTGGTTTCATTTCCAAGAATGTACCTGTTGTAGTGAGTCATTCATTAGAACATCACATCCTATTGTTGCCGATATAATTTTAGATAAAATCTCTCTTGATTATACAGAAACACTTCAAGCAGCAGCTGGCTTTCAAGCTGAAGAAGCTCTGCATAATACAATGAAAAAGTACAAAGGCGAATATGTAATGCTTGTTGAAGGTTAAATACCTACGAATGATAATGGAATTTATTGTACAATTGGAGGACGCACTGCACTTGATATTGTTCAAGAGGCTGCTGAGGGAGCAAAAGCAATTATTGCATGGGGAAGTTGCGCATCAAATGGTTGCATTCAATCAGCAAATCCAAATCCAACGGGAGCAAAACCTGTTCTTAAAGTCATTAGTGGCAAACCAATTGTAAAAGTTCCTGGTTGTCCACCAATTGGTGAAGTGATGGCTGGAGTAATTGTTCACATTTTAACTTTTGATAGAATTCCACAACTTGATGGTTTAGGAAGACCCAAAGCATTTTACTCAAGAAGAGTTCACGATACTTGTTACAGAGGACCGAATTATGATGCTGGTTTATTCGTTGAAACCTTTGACGATGAAAATGCAAAGAAAGGTTATTGTTTATATAAAGTTGGATGCAGGGGACCAGTGACTTACAATGCATGCGGAGTTACAAGATGGAATAACGGTGTTAGTTATCCAATTCAATCTGGCCATCCTTGCATAGGTTGCAGTGAAGAAAGATTCTGGGATAATGGTCCTTTCTATCAACATCTTGCATCTTTCCCTGGCTTTGGAATTGAAACAACTGCAGACAAAATTGGAGTTGCAATTGGTGCTGTAACTGTTGCAGGAATTGCTGCTCATGCAATTTCGACTAACATTCGAAAAAGAAAACTGATCAAAGAAGAAATTAATGAAAGCAACGAACAAGGAGGTGAACAATGACAAGAATAGTTGTAGATCCAATTACAAGAATTGAAGGTCACCTTCGAATAGAAGTTGAAGTGAAAGACGGAAAAATTGTTGATGCGTTTTCCTCTGGAACGATGGTAAGAGGTTTCGAAATAATTCTGAAAGGTAGGGATCCAAGAGATGCCTGGGCATTTACTGAAAGAGCTTGCGGTGTTTGCACAACAGTTCACGCTTTAGCTTCTGTTAGAACAGTTGAGGATGCACTTGGTATTGTAGTCCCGCCAAATGCTGAATTGATAAGAAATTTGATGTTTTGTGCACAATATCTTCAAGATCATGTTGTTCATTTCTATCATTTGCATGCACTTGACTGGGTTGATGTTGTAAGTGCACTTAAAGCTGACCCAGTTAAAACTTCTGAAATCGCACAGAAAATTTCTAACTGGCCAAAGAGCTCACCAAAATATTTTTCTGATCTACAGAAAAGACTAACAGCATTTGTTAATAGTGGTCAACTTGGAATATTTGCAAATGCATATTGGGGACATCCAGCTTACAAACTACCGCCAGAGGTTAATTTAATTGGTGTAGCCCACTACCTCGAAGCACTTGAATGGCAAAAAGAAATAGTTAAAATTCATACCATCTTCGGTGGTAAAAATCCACATCCTAATTATCTTGTTGGAGGTGTTCCGTGTTCAATTAATCTTGATGAAGCAAATGCAATTAACGCAGAGCGTCTTGCTTATGTTGGTAAGTTACTCGATGATGCACAACAATTTGTTGAGCAAGTTTATCTTGCAGATGTTTTTGCAGTTGCTCCATTTTATCTTGAATGGGCAAAATATGGAGGTGGATTAACCAATTATCTCGCTTATGGTGATCTTCCAACTGCAGGTTATAATGAAATATCAAAATTTAAATTTCCAAGAGGAGTTGTTCTGGATCGAAATTTAAATGCAGTTCATCCCGTTGATGGTAAAAATCTCGAAGAGATTCAGGAATATGTAACTCATTCCTGGTACGAATATTCAGTTGGAGATGAAAAACCACTTCACCCCTGGAATGGAGAAACAAAATTTAATTATACTGGACCGAAACCACCTTACGATTATCTCAATGTTCAAGGGAAATATAGCTGGCTTAAAACTCCAAGATGGAATGGTAAACCAATGGAGGTTGGTCCGCTTGCAAGACTGATTGTCGGTTATGCTTCTGGAAATGAAGAAATTAAAGAAGCCGTAAACGAAGCATTAAAGAAGTTGAATGTTCCAGCAACGGTTTTATTCTCAACACTTGGTAGAACTGCAGCAAGAGCTATTGAAACTAGATTAATTGCAATCTGGGCAAAGGAATTCTATCAGCAACTTTTGAATAACATTAAAAACGGAGATACTCGAACATTTAATCCGGAAAAATGGGATCCATCGACCTGGCCCGATGAAACAAAAGGTGTTGGGATGACAGAAGCTCCTCGAGGTGCTTTAGCCCATTGGATTGTTATTAAAAATCAGAAAATTGAAAATTATCAATTAGTTGTTCCATCGACCTGGAATGCATCACCACGAGATGCAATGGGTCAAATGTCTGCGTACGAAGCTTCTTTGATTGGAACGCCAGTTAATAACCCAGAGCAACCACTCGAAATTTTAAAAACGATTCATTCGTTTGATCCTTGTATTGCTTGCGCAGTTCATATTTATGATGAGAGAGGTCGTTACATTCATCAACTCCAAACTTTTTAGGAGGATGAAATGAAAAATAATAAGATTAGAAGACTTTATGTCTGGCAGTTACCGGTCCGAATTTATCATTGGTTGAATTTTTTGGTTGTATTGACTTTGTGTGTAACGGGATATTTAATTGGTTCACCTCTAGCTTTAAAGAGCAGTGGTGAAGCATCATTTAGTTATTGGTTTGGGACAATTAGATTCCTTCATTTTCTTGCGGCGTTTATTTTCTTTTTTAATTTTTTATTCAGGATTTATTGGGGATTTGTTGGAAATAAATATGCAAACTGGAAGAATTTCATTCCTATAACAAAAGATCAACTTAAAGAGATAATTGATGTTTTGAGAGTTGATATTTTACAAGTAAAAGTGAAACCATTAAAATCAATCGGGCATAATGCTCTTGCTGGTTTAACATATTTTCTAACTTTTCTTGCATTTTTATTTCAAAGTGTGACTGGATTTGGAATGTATTCAGCAATGAGTAAATCTTTTTTACCAAAATTATTCTCCTGGGTTGTTCCGCTAATGGGAGGTGATTTTGCAGTTCGTCAATGGCACCATGTGATGATGTGGTTCTTTATCATATTTGCAATTATTCATGTTTATCTTGTTTTTTATCATGATTATGTTGAAGGCAGGGGAGTAACTTCCTCAATGGTAGGAGGTTGGAAATTTATTGAGAAAGAAGATTGATTTGGTTACATCTTTTCACCCATCCAGTGGTGAGAGAAATTTTACTCTCACCACTCTTTCTTATTTTTGAATTATGAAATCTAAATTTCTAGTTCTTAGAATTGGAAATTTATTGATGGGCGATGAAGGAATTGGAATTCATGTCGTTCGAGAATTTGAAAAAATTAATCCATACAAAAATTTTGTTGATGTTGTTGATGGAGGAACTGGTGGTTTTCATCTTCTTTCGTTTTTTCAGGAATATAGAAAGATAATTATTGTTGATGCAGCAATCGGTGATAAGCCTGCCGGATCAATTGAGATCATTACTCCAAAATTTTCCAATGACTTCCCAAAAACGCTTACCGCTCATGATATTGGTTTAAAGGATTTAATTGATTCTGCCTCCATTTTAGGTGATTTGCCAGATATCAGATTAGTTATCGTTTATATAGATAAATTTCAGAATCTAAATCTTGAATTAAGCAAGGAAGTTATAGAAATAATTCCACAGGCAATTCAGTTAATCAAAAAATTAATCGAAGATTTGAGCGAAGAAAAATAAATTTTCGTGGCTAATTCCCTTTTAATTATTCATGATTTTTTTCTTTTATATTTCATTTATATGTAACTGATATAAGTGATGCTTTCTATATAATAAACTTATTTGATTGCGTAATTATGTCAATTAAAAACTATTGAGATTAGATGAATAATCCTTAAATTATAACAATTCAAAATTTGATTATTTTTCAAAGGTTAAAAGATGAAACCGTTAATCCTGCTGACACAAAATCAAAAAATGCAGGAAATACTCAATAAACTTGATCAAGTTATTGATACCGAAAGTTCAATCTTATTGATTGGTGAAACAGGTGTTGGGTAAAGAATTATTTGCAGAATATATTCATAAAAAGAGTAAAAGAGCATTAAACCCATTTGTAAAAGTTGGTCTTTCCGCGATACCAGCTGAGTTACTTGAAAGTGAATTATTTGGACATGAAAAAGGAGCATTTACAAGTGCATCTTCAGACCGAAAGGGTTTATTCGAAATTGCAAATAATGGAAGTATTTTCCTTGATGATATTGATGATTTTCCACTTCAACTGCAATCCAAGTTACTTCGTGTTCTTGAAACTAAAGAAGTTTTAAGAATTGGAAGCAATACTCCAATTCCAATCGATGTTCGATTAATAACTGCTTCAAAAGTTGATTTAAAAGAGCTTGTCCATGCAGGGAAATTTAGATTAGATTTATACTATAGAATAAATGTAATTCCAGTTTATATCCCGCCATTGCGAGAAAGACCAGAAGACATTCCTTTATTGATGGAACATTATTTAAAATATTATGCGCCTGATAAAGATATTAAAATTTCGAATGAAGCTTTGAAGTTGCTTGTTCAGTATCAATGGCCAGGCAATGTTCGAGAATTAAAGAATGTTGCTCAACGTCTTGCAATTTTTATTAAAGATACAATTCAACCAAAAGATTTATCCGCAGAATTTCATGTTGAAGATCCAATTCAACTTATTGTAAAAGCTTGTAAGAATTGCTTCATTGGAGATGGAATGGATTTCAATGAGGTAGTGAGTTGTCTCGAAGTAAATTTAATTAGAGAAGCTTTGAAAAATGCAAAGGGAAATCAGTCTCAAGCTGCGAAATCTTTGGGACTTTCACTTTCAACTTTTCGAGATAAGATGAAAAAATATAAAATCAAAATTGATAAACAGTTCTAATCCTTCCTTTAATAAATTTAATAATCATTTTAAAGTCTGTCTTAAATACTTTCATTAATTTTGCAGTAAATAATTTTATTTATGGAGGTAAAATGGAAATCGAAAAAAAATTAGAAACACTTGGATATAAGTTAACAACTCCACCAAAACCACTTGCTGCCTATGTCCCATGTGTCAAAACGGGAAATTTTATTTTCACCGCTGGTCAACTTCCTTTTGTGGAAGGTTCATTGAAGTATACAGGCAAAGTCCCTGTTGAAATATCTGAGGATGATGCAATTAAGGCTGCTGAGATTTGTGCATTGAATTGTTTGAATGTGATCAAAGCTGAAATTGGCGACCTTGATAAAATTAATCGTGTTGTAAAGGTAACTGTTTTTGTTAATTCTGCTAATGATTATTCAGCGCACCCTAAAATTGCTAATGGCGCATCTGAATTTTTAGTGAAAGTTTTTGGTGATTCAGGAAAACACGCAAGAAGTGCCGTTGGTGTTTCATC
>JBNAWO010000040.1:0-14670 GCA_049699815.1 Ignavibacteria bacterium
AAACAGCAAAGTAATTCTTAGAATTTGAATAAAAATAATAACTTAAATAAATTGCCCTGCCATCGATTGAATCATCAGGAGAGAAAAAACCATTATCTTCATTAAATAAAATAGCTCTTAATTCAGCATCAGAAGCATAATTCCTTGCATAGTAAATAGCTGAATCAAGTTTCTCTCGTGCTGTAAATGTAGGTATTTGTTGAAACTTATTATAATCTCTCAATTCATAATTAGCGACTTTAGTTTTAATAAGTCTGTCATATTTTTTCAATTGATTACGAATTTGATTAAAGTTTTTAAGAGATTTTGAATTGAAATAAACTTCATGATTGAAGGAGAAAAGCTCTGCGCTTAAGAGAAATAGAATTAATGTAATAGAAGTTAAAGTTATGTATTTGCCTTTCATTTTGGTGCCCTCCAGTTTTACATAAATTTATTTTAAGCTGAAAAATTTATCAAGTGCCTTTCAACTTCTCTTCAAATAATAATAAGCTGCAAAATTTTTTAGTGAAAGCATTTTAGGTTTCATTAAAAATATTCGCATTACCATAAATTGTAATTCTGCACAAACAAATCATCATAAATGATGATTATGAGAAATAAGTAAGAATTTTAATATCACTCTTGTTCTTTAAGAACTTAGCGTGCGTGGTTTTATTAACCCACCGATCTAAATTTATTTACAAGTAAATGTCCTCTGTCCAATATTCATTTATACATTGTGTAAATGCTATTGTAGATTTAATAAAATACCTTTGGATACATGGAGATATATTTCTAATTTTATTTGGAATAACTATCAAAATTATTAATCAGTCTAGATGGGGAGGCTGGTATGAGTACAAACAAATACAAGAAGCTTGCGCAAGAACTCCTTCAACTTGCAGGTATCGAAATAAATGGAAGTAATCCGTGGGATATTCAGGTGCACGATGAAAGATTTTATAAACGAGTAATTACTCAGGCTGAACTCGGTCTTGGTGAGTCTTATATGGATAAATGGTGGGATGTAGAAAAACTGGATGAAATGATTTTTCGAATACTTCGCGCTGATTTACAGGATAAAGTGAAACGAAATCTGAAAGTTGCATCTAAACTTGTTGGATTTTATCTGTTTAATATGCAATCAAGGAGACGGGCATTTATTATTGGGGAAAGGCACTACGATCTGGGTAATGATTTATTCCAGAATATGCTTGATAAAAGAATGAACTACAGCTGTGCTTACTGGAAGGACGCAACCACTTTAGATGAAGCACAGGAAAACAAACTTGAATTAATATGCAAAAAACTTTATCTCCAACCAGGAATGCGTGTCTTAGATATTGGTTGTGGTTGGGGTGCTTCTGGAAAATACGCAGCTGAAAAATATGGAGTTGAAGTTGTTGGATTAACTGTATCCAGACAACAGGTTGAACTTGGCAAAGAATTATGTAAAGGGTTACCTGTAGAATTTCGTTTGCAGGATTACCGAGAAGTAAATGAGAAGTTCGATCGAATTGTCTCGGTTGGAATGTTTGAACATGTGGGTTATAAAAACTACAGGACATATTTTGAAGTTGCTTCAAGAAATTTGAAAGATGACGGTTTATTTCTACTTCACACAATCGGTTCACCAATATCGACTAAATCGACAGATGCCTGGACACATAAATATATTTTCCCGAATGGAATGCTTCCTTCACTTGCTCAAATTGCAAAGGCTGTAGAAAATTTATTTGTAATTGAAGATGTTCATAATTTTGGTGCTGATTATGATAAAACTTTAATTGCCTGGTACAATAACTTCAAGACCAACTGGCACAAAATTAAAAATAATTACGATGAACGATTCTACAGGATGTGGGAATATTTTTTACTTTCGAGTGCCGGTGCATTTCGAGCTAGAAAAAATCAACTCTGGCAAATTGTCTTATCAAAAAAAGGAGTATTAGGTGGATATATCTCTTTCAGATGATTTTCAATCATTAATGTTTGAATTTACTTTGCAGGTTAGAATATCTATTCAATCAAATAATTAAATAGCCTTTTCAGTACTCAACGAGATTTCAGCTTTTCTTTGAAAAGATTTTTGGTTTTTTCGACTTTTGGGGCAACAACAAAAACACAATAAGTACTATAAGGATTTTTCTCAAAATAATTCTGATGGTATTCCTCAGCTCTGTAATAATTTTTCAAAGGTTCAATTTGAGTAACGATTGGATTTGAGTATGCTCCATCGCGTTCAAGTTTTTTGATAAACTCAAGTGCAAGATTTCTTTGAACTTCATTATGATAAAAAATTACGGAGCGGTATTGAGTTCCAACATCGGCACCCTGACGATTTAAAGTCGTGGGATCATGAGTTTTGAAGAAAACCTCCAGAAGCTCTTGATAAGAAATTTTTTCCGGATCGTATTTAATCTGGCAAACTTCGGCATGACCCGTTTTACCGGTACAAACCTGTTCATAAGATGGATTTTCAACATTGCCACCAGCGTAACCAACTTCGTTTGAAATAACTCCATCAATTTGTTTAAAGACAGCTTCAGTACACCAGAAACATCCACCGCCAAAAGTTGCGAGTTCATATTTTGTTTCATTCAAGTTTTTTATTTGTTCATTCATATTGTTGTCCTTTTTGCAATTTGAAATTGAAAGAATCAAAATGAGGTTTAGAAAAATTTTAAGCATTACCTCTACCATCAGCAAATATTTATCTACTTTAATAACTTAATCTTATCAGACTTCCAGATTAAACCTATTCATACTTTTTAATTCACCTTCGCTCAATCATTTAATTTCATAATTTCATTATAAACTTCTGCGATAGGGATATTTTTTTCGATAGAAATTCTTTTGCATTCTTCAAACTCAGGTAAATATTTTTTTCTATTTTCAGTGAGAACAACTTTCACTTTGACTTTACCAAACTTTGTATCCACAATCTCAGTATCTCTATTGAGTTTTCGTCGATCGATTTTTATGATTCTAATCCCTAAGGTTGTAGTTTCACGATAAATTATTTTTAGTACTTCATCAAGTTTTGATACTTCACATAAAGTTGAAAGGACAATCCCAGGTCTTCCTTTTTTCATTATGACTGGAATAAGATAAGCATCGTAAGCACCAGCTTCTAAAAGTTTTTCAATCACAAACGGATAAAACTCAGGATTCATATCGTCGATGTTTGTTTCAACAATGTAAGAATCATCAGTTGAATAACTTTCCACAAATTCACCAATTAAAATTCTAAACAAGTTCGGTAATTGTGGAATATCTTTACTTCCTGCCCCATAACCAATATTTGAAATTTTTACTTTTTTATCGTTCATCAATCCACTTGAGAGTGATTTGATAATTCCGGCACCAGTTGGTGTTGTTAGTTCGAACGGTAAATCGGTGAAAGTTACGGGATAATCTTTCAGTATTTCGATTGTAGCAGGAGCCGGGATTGGCATCCTTCCGTGTTGAGTATCAACGAATCCCCGTCCCAATGGAACAACTGAGGTATAAACTTTTTCAATATTGAAGTAATCAAGACCAATTGCACAACCAACGATATCAACAATTGAATCAATTGCACCAATTTCATGAAAGTGTACCTCTTCCAGTTTAACATTATGAATTTTTGCTTCAGCTTCGCCAATGGTAGTAAAAATTTTTTTTGATATTTTTTTAACATTCATATTCAGTGAACTTGATTCAATCAATTCCACAATATCTGAATAAGTTTTTGATTCGTGATGATGATGGTGGTGAGTTTTACTGAGATGATTGACTTCACTTTTTTTATTATGATGGTGTTCATTCTTGTGTTGATGTCGATCTTCACTTAAAATTATTACATCAAATTTTTTTGCAGTGATAGATTTTTTAGTAACAGTAGAAATTGACAATTCATATTCACTTAGATTTAACTTTTCCAGTTCAGACTTCAAATATTCAAAAGGAAGTCCTGCTGAAATTAAAGCACCAATCATCATATCACCGCTTAACCCGGAGAAAGTATCTAAAAAAGCAACTTTCATATTTTCCCTCTTTTTTAGTGCAAATATATCAAATTATGTTTAAAGTGATTGTGAATGAATTTATATCTTTGAAAAACAATTAGAAATATTTATGATAAACAAAGAAGAAACTAGAAAACATTTTCCATATTTGAAAACTGGTATGATTTATTTTAATCATGCATCAACTGGACCAATCCCAAGCTTCACAGTTGAAGCAATAAAAAATTATCTTTATCGTAGAAGCGTGTCTTCAATTGATAATTATGAGGAAACATTAAGAATTGTAAAAGAATCAAAAGAGTTGGTTGCAAAATTTATTAATACGACTTCTGATCGAATTGCTTTTGTTGATAATGTTTCAAATGCAATGAATCTTTTAGCTCAAGGTTTAGAGTGGAAAGAAGGAGATGAAATAATTCTTTTTGATATTGAATTCCCTGCAAATGTTTACCCCTTCTTAAATCTTGAAAAATCAGGAGTGAAAGTAAAAATTCTTCCAACAAAAAATGGAAGAATAATAGTCGATGAAATTAAAAAACATTTTTCTACAAAAACAAAACTCTTGTCAATCAGTCACATTCAATTCCTTAGCGGGTATCGTGCTGATCTAGAAAGAATTGGAAATCTTTGCAGAGAGAGCGGAATAATTTTTTCTGTCGATGCAATTCAATCCTTTGGGGTCGTTAACATCGATGTTCAGAAAATGAAAATTGATTTTCTGGCAAGTGGTATTCAAAAATGGTTTCTCGGACTTGAGGGTTCAACCGTTATTTTCATTTCAAAAGAACTTCAAGACAGGATCAATCAAAAGTATGTCGGATGGTTGAGTGTTAAAGATGCCTGGAAAATCCTTGATTATAAACTCGAACTTGATGAGACAGCTCATAGATATGAAAATGGAACTTTGAATTACGCTGGAATAGTCTCACTAAATTCAAATATTAAATTCTTTCAATCAATTGGAATAAACGAAATCGAAAAAGCAATTCTGGAAAATTCTAAACATTTGATCAATCTGCTTGAAGAAGAAAATTTTGAATTCTTATTCAAGCCAGAAAGTGATGATGAAATGTCTGGAATTATCTCTATCAAAGTTGAAAACCCGGAGTATGTTTTTAATGAGTTGATGAAGAGGAACATTCATATTTCAGTCAGAGAAGGATATTTAAGATTTTCGCCGCATTTTTACAATAAAAAAGAAGAAATTGAGTCAGTTATTGAAAATCTTAAGAACATCATTAACAAATGATAATAGTTAAATGATTCTAGTGATAGACAACTACGATTCGTTTACATACAATTTAGTTTAGCAACTTGCAAAATTTGATGCGGACTATATTGTTCTTAAAAACGACGAAATTGATTCTGATTTGATCAAAAAACTTAAACCATCAAAAATCTTAATTTCACCAGGACCGGGCAGACCAGAAAATTCAGAAGGTTCGCTGGTAGCTATAAAAGAATTTTATAGACAGATTCCAATTCTTGGAATTTGTCTTGGGCATCAAGCGATTGGTTATGTTTTTGGGGCAAGGATAATCAGAGCAAAAAGAATTATGCATGGAAAAATTTCAGAGATTACTAATGATGGAAAATCAATCTTTAGAAATCTTCCAGAAAAATTTTTTGCAACTCGCTATCATTCACTAGTAATTGATGAAACAACTTTAGTGAATGAATTTGAAATTTCAGCAAAGAGTGAAGACCATGAAATTATGGCAATTAGACATAAAATATTTCCTCTTGAAGGAGTTCAATTCCATCCTGAATCAATTTTAACTCAATTTGGCGATGAATTAATTAACAATTGGATTGAGTTGTAATGTTAGAAATCCTGCATAAAATTGATTACAAATTATTCTTTACTACAACTATTACAATCATTACGCTCGCTGGAATTGCAATTGGCAGTCTTCCAAAATTGAGAATGAACCGAGCGACAATATCTCTTGTTGGTGCGACATTTCTAATTTTATTTGGCGCAATTACTCTTGAGGATGCTTACAGATCGATTGACCTTGATACAATAATTTTACTTCTTGGAATGATGATAATTAATGTTAATCTCGGTATCTCCGGATTTTTTCAGTTTGTCGCGTCGAAAATCATTCACTTTTCAAAATCACCCAGAGAACTTCTACTACTTGTCATACTTTCTTCAGGAATTTTATCGGCCATTTTTTTGAATGATACAATTTGTATAATGCTAACCCCTTTAATTGTTGAAATAACGGTTAGACTAAAACGAAACCCAATTCCATATTTAATTGCACTTGCTGCATCAGCAAATATTGGTTCTGCGGCTACTATTATTGGAAATCCTCAAAATATGATAATCGGTATGAGTTCAAAAATTCCGTTTCTTAAATTCACCGAAGCTCTTATCGTACCATCGTTCCTAAGTCTAATAATTCTGTACAGCATCATTAATCTCATTTACAGGAATGAATTTCGAAAACAGAAATTTGATTACTCGCCTGAATTCAATTTCAGAATTTACAAACCATTATTTATTAAGTGTATTATAGCTGGATTAATATTCGTTGGAATGATAATTCTTAACTTTCCTCTTCCACTTTCAGCATTAACCGCAGCATCAATTTTGCTAGTCACACGGAGATTAAAACCACAAAGAGTTTTTGTTGAAATTGATTGGTCACTACTTGTCTTTTTTGCAAGTTTATTTATAATCACAGGTTCAATTGAAAGAAATGCCCTCAGTAAAAAGATCTTTGATTTAATCGAGCCTCTTGCCAAAGGGAACAGTGGACTATTCGCATTTTCATCTGCAGTGTTAAGCAATATTGTTTCAAATGTCCCGGCAGTTATGCTTTTCAAACCTTTGATTGGACAATTTTTAAATCCAGAAAAAGCCTGGTTAATACTGGCAATGTCATCAACATTTGCCGGTAATTTTACCTTACTCGGGTCAGTTGCAAATTTGATTGTCGCTGAATCTGCAAAACATGAAGGAGTAAAATTAGAATTTAGTGAGTACTTAAAAGTTGGAATGGTAATTACTGTTATTTCAATTTTAATCGGTTGGGTTTACCTTGAGCTGAAGTTTTGATTTAGTAATAAATTAATTATTTGAAATATCTTAATTTTCATTCAAACCTGAATAAATAAACCCTGTTCTCATTTAGTTTTTTTTAATATTTAACCTGCTTAATACTGAAGGCTTTATACATTGGAATTTTTAACTCTGATAAAGTTAAAATACGAATAGAAATTTAACTCGAATATCGTTAATAAAAAGTTTCTTAACGAATGAAAGCTCAAAAGTATATCAATATATGGGTTTAATAGAGGTGTAAGTATCTCTTGGTCTAGACACAGAGGTCTTAAAATTTTTTATCTTAGTTTCTTTGCCTCTATGCATTTTTTAATCGCAGTGTTTCAGAGGTTATTAAAATTTGGAAAGCGAAATTTTCTCAAGCGTATTTCCGATCATCCATTAAAATAGTTGAGTGAGGTTTCCAGAGATTTTTTTACTGCGTCCACGAAACCTGAGTTAATTAAAATGTAAAATATATTACTTGTCTAATATTTTCTTCTTAGAAACCATAATAGGTTAATTTCTAAGATTACGAACTATATTTTACAGCTTATTGTTTTAAACCTATAAAATTAACTCTTGTCAAAAGAAAAATAAAATTGAGGAGATATATGAAAAACATTTTGAAAATTCTAATAACAATACTTTTGATTGCTAATATTTCAAAAGCTCAGGATCAAAGAAGATTTCCAATGGGCAATTTTAATATCAATGGAAAAATAACTGGGAAACTTGTTGATGAACAATCCGGCAAACCAATTGAATATGGAAATATAGTTCTTTACAGATTTCGTGATTCATCAATGGCTACTGGAACGATTTCAAATTCTCAGGGAAATTTCATCCTTGAAAATGTCAATGTTGGTAGATATTTCATTAAAATCAGTTTTATTGGATTTGAGACAAAAGTGATTGATTCAATTCTTATTACGCCAAGAAATACGGAAATCGATTTAGGCACTATTAAACTTTCTCCAGCTGTGGTTAAACTCGGTGATGTTGTTGTGCAAGGAGAAAAAGAGTTGATAATAAACAATCTCGATAAAAAAGTTATAAATGTTGAAAAAGATTTGACAAGCGTTGGAGGTTCAGCGCTCGATGTAATGCAAAATATCCCTTCTGTTACAGTAGATGCAGATGGTAATGTTGCTTTAAGAGGAAGCACAAATATTCGTCTGTTAATTGATGGCAAACCTACAAATATGGAAGGAGTTAGTACTTACGATATTCTTACACAAATTCCTGCAAGTCAGGTTGAGCAGGTCGAGCTTATCACAAATCCATCTGTTCGTTATGACCCGGAAGGAACAGCAGGAATTATCAACATTGTCTTGAAAAAACGAAAAGATGCCGGAATTAACGGAATAGTTACTCTTAATGCAGGAACTGGTGACAAATACAATACTTCACTCAATATCAACTACCAACTTGATGGTGTAAATGTTTATGCCGGTTACGATGGAAGAATTAATCGTTTTAATTCAACAGGAACAACTCAAAGAGTCTCGAGCGTTTCAACTCAATCGCCATTTCTAACTCAATCAACATCGGGGCTCAATAAATTCATCTCAAATAATTTTACTTTTGGTGCAGATTATAATTTGAATGAATTTAACTCATTTAGTACTTCACTTAAATATAGAAATAATGCATTTGACAATTATTCTTCAAACAAAGATTTGACCTACGATCTAAATAACTCTCTTGAATCAGAAATGACTCGATCAAACAATGGTGATAGATCATTCAAATCACTTAATTTGACTTTTGGCTACAAAAAGACCTTTGAAGAAAAAGGGCGCGAATTTACTGCTGATTTTCTTTACTCCAATTTTAAGATGAATCGTCTTGAAGATGCCGAGCAATGGAATAATATTTATCAACCTTCTGTTTCGCAGATTCATTCTTTAAGAAGACTTTCTGGTGAAGGAAAGAACAATATGTACATTGCTCAAACGAATTACATTCATCCTTTTAAGTCGGGCATTAGACTTGAGACAGGTTTTCAGGCTCAAATTAGTAATGTTAATACTTACAGCGATTATTTTAATTATGATTTCGCAAATCTTGTTTTCGTTGATAACCTTGCACTGAAAAATTATTTCGAATACAATCAGCAGATTTATGCATTGTATGGAATTTTCTCGCATAAATTGTTCGGAGTCAAATATCAATTTGGTTTGAGAGGTGAAAAAGTTTACACAAATTCTAATCTGCCATTAACAAATCAATCATTCAAAAAAGATTATACTTCGTTTTACCCTTCCGTTCACATTTCTTATGAATTTCTACCGATGAATGAAATTCAATTAAGTTACAGTAGAAGAGTCGATAGACCCCACAATCGACAACTAAATCCTGTTGTTGATTACTCGGACTCTTTAAATGTATTTGCTGGAAATCCATACCTTGACCCTCAATACACAAATTCTTATGAATTGAATTTGAATAATGCTCTTGGATTTGTTTTTTTGAATACAAGCTTATTCTATCGAACAACAAATGGGGTGATTTCTTCAATTTCAACTCTTCAACCAAATGGAGTTCTTTACACAACTTTTGCCAATGTAGCAAAAAGCGAAAATTACGGAGTTGAGTTTATCTGGACACAACCAATTGCTCAATGGTGGAGACTTGTTGCCAATTTCTCCTACTTCAAAACAAAAGTCGATGGTCAGGGAATAGTCAATGTTAATCAAGAAGCTACAAGCTGGATGACAAGAATAATGTCTTCATTTACATTCTGGAATAAAACACAATTGCAAGTTGTATTCAATTATAACTCACCAACAATTACAATGGGCGGTGGAATGTTTGGCGGTGGTCCGGGCGGCGGTCGTTATGGTGGAAATACAATTTTAGCTCAAGGAAAAATGTATGAAATATATGGGCTTGACCTTGCACTACGTAAAGATTTCTTTAATGACAAACTCTCCGTTACTTTAAGATTGAGTGATGTCTTCAACACAAGAGAATTTGGTGGAGAGGTCAACGGAAGCACCTTCACTTCAAAGTTCAATCGAAAAATGGACACAAGAGTTCTTTATCTCGGAATTAGCTATAAATTTAACAATTACAAAGAGAAACGAGATAGATTAAATCCAGATGAAATTGAACAGGAAATGTTTTAATTGATCACAGTATATTGTATCATAAAGCCCGATCAGAGATGGTCGGGCTTTTTTGTTTGAAAAAAAATCAAATTTTGAACTCATATTATTTTAGTTGATACTAAAATTTTGTAAAATTCAAGAAAAAGGACAGATTATGACTATCAATAAAGTTAGATCCATTCTTTATTTAATTGCTCGTATTCTCGGAGATGTTAACGCTGTTCAAAAAGGAAAAATTGGACAACGAATCGGGAGAAGAGTGCTTGGAAAATTTTTTGGCAGGTTAATGAGAAATATTTTTAAGTAAAATTCGATTTTATGAAACGAAATAAATCCCGGTTAAATCAAGTATTTAATTTATAATTGAAAAAATTAATCGCTTGTAACCTAAAGCCCCAAACTTCATTTCTAAATTTCAAAACAAATCTACTCTCAATTCATAGTTCCTTAAACTCTCTGAAACAATTGGTGAAGTTTTCTCAATAAGTTTACTGATTGAGTTTATTTCTTCCTCATAAAAAATCACTTTCGAAACTACTCGACAATTGACCTGGATTTGTTGATTTCTTTCACCGCCGAACTTCTTCTTTATCCCTTCAATCATTTTTTTGTTTGGATCTACGATTTCGAAATTGTTGAAACCTAATTCTTTCATAACTTTATCAAAAACTTTTTCAGCAAAGCCGTAATGTGTACAACAAAGAGCAAGAAAAACCTTTGTGTTTTTATCAGCAATCATCCTAACGGCTTCGCTCAAGTATTTTTTTATTAAAATTTTTGTTTCAAAACTTTCTGGATCTTTTTGAATTTCACTTTCAAGTTCTGGACAGGCTTGATTTATAATTCTTCTTTCATCTATTTCATTTTCTATTAAATTTAATTTGTAAGTGTTTTTATTAATTGTAGTAGGAGTTCCAAGAATGACCACAATTGATTCAGGCTCACCAGTTAACTTTTCTTTCATTGCCTGCAAACTGTATTCAACAATTCCTTCAACTTGAATTTTTTCTCTTTCCGAAAATTCTGTCTGTTTATAAATTACAGAGAGTGTGTTGCATACAATGAAAATATAATCGGGATTGAAATTCTTTTTCATCGAATACAAAGCACGGTTGAATACAAAAATTTTTTCTTCTTCGCTGTTTAATTTATTGTAACCAATCTGTTTATCGGGAGTGGAATTGAAATAGATTAGATCAATTTTGCCAGAAGGTTTTTCTTTTAAAAAGAAATCTGCTGTATTTGCCATAATGTTTATACCACCCAATCCCGAATCGGTAAAAATTAGTTTTAAATTTCTTTTTTCGTTTTTCATTGGTACTCAACTATAAATTTTTACTGTGTAAAATTTAACGATAATCATAATTTAATTTAAGGAGCTTTTTGTTTAGTTTTTCAAGGGGTATATCATCCTGTCACCCTTCGACAGGCTCAGGGTGATAATCTTTGAAAAGTTCAATGTGAATGTGGATTCCCGCTTACGCGGGAATGACATGGTGCCTACATTCGATAGGCTCACGATTTCATCCTTCTATAAAATCATGATGATAGGTATAAACAATTACTTCAATTTACTCCTAACATAATTTGAAATTAAGTTTAATTATAAAACAGTCAGAAAAATCATTACGGCACAAAAATAAAATTGAGTTTACTGGTCAATTGAAATTTTTATCTAAACTCTTTTTAAAATTCCAAATCGACTTTAAAAAGTCACTTTTGAATGAATTAATCAAATAATTATTTTATTTCTATGAGAATATCCGATAAATCCATAAAAGAAGTTTTACTGCGTGCAGATATACTAAGCGTAGTCGGTAACTATGTAACTTTAAAACCAGTGGGCAGAAATTATGTTGGATTATGTCCATTTCACAAAGAGAAAACTCCTTCATTTACTGTTTCGCCTCAAAAACAATTATATCATTGTTTTGGTTGTAAAGCAGGCGGAACTGTCGTTGACTTTATAATGAAAATTGAAAATTTTAGATTTCCTGAAGCTATCGAATATCTCGCCAAATTATTCGGAGTTAAAATTGAATACGAAGGTAAATCATCATTTGATCAAGATGAGGAAATCGAAAAACTTTATGAGTATTCCCTTATAGCTTCGAGATACTTTTACGATAAGCTCTTCAATTCAAATGAAGGGCAAAATGCTCTTAAGTATCTTAAAGAAAGAGGAATTCAAGAAACAACAATTAAAAATTTTGGGATAGGTTACGCACTAAGTGCCTGGGATGGATTTGTAAATTTTATTCAAAAGAATAATTACGACATTGAAATTTTTGAAAAGCTCGGTCTTGTTATAAAAAAAGAAGATGGCGAATATTACGATCGATTTCGAGGAAGGATTATCTTTCCAATTTTTTCTACTTCGGGTCGTGTAATTGCTTTTGGTGGAAGAATTCTAATAGACGATGAAGGACAACCAAAATATCTCAATTCACCTGAAACAAAAATTTACACAAAAGGAAAAACGCTCTTCGGACTTTTTCAAACAAAAGATGAAATAAGAAAAACACAGTCCGCAATACTTGTGGAAGGTTATATGGATTTTCTTTCACTTTATCAGAGTGGAATTAAGAATGTTATAGCTTCCGCTGGAACAGCACTTACGACGGATCAAATTTTTATTCTTTCAAGAACAGCACCGAATTTAAATTTAGTTTTTGATGGAGATGAAGCCGGACAAAAAGCCGCCGTTCGTGCAATTGAATTACTACTTCAGACTGATGTAAATTTCAAAATTGTTGCTTTGCCAGAAAATGAAGATCCCGATTCTTTTATTAAAAATTACGGTGTTGTTGAATTCAAAAAATTTATTGAACAAGGGAAAAATTATATTGATTACATTTACTCTCTTGCTGAAAAACACAATGCCTTAAGCGACAGCCATTCGAAATTAAAAGTCATTGATAGTGTAATTGAATTTACTGCTCGTGTTAAAGATCCCGTTAGAAGAGAGTTACTCGCAAGAGAAGTTGCAAAAAAATTCAAATTGACTGATAGCTCGGTTCTTCAAAAACTTGATAGAATTGTAAGAAACTACAATAAAATTGAGCAAAGACAACAGGAATTAAATCGTGAGATAGAAATTCGAAGAAACGAGCAAATAAAATATCAAGAACTTGCTCCAGCCGAACGAGGAGTCATTAAATTAATTTGTGAAGTTGATTACATTTACCTTGAGCCGATCTTTGCTAATATTCAAGAGAGTGATTTCATTAATCCACTTGCAGGGGAAATTTTTAAATTATTGAAAGATCACTATTTCGATTTACCTGCCGGTGAAAAAATTGATAGTCTTTTTATAATGAATAAAATAGAGAAGGAAGATCTAAAGAGTCTTTTTGCTGACGCATTGACCGAAAGATATAAAATAAGTGAGGGATGGAATGAAATTCAGGAAATTGTAATCTCTGAAAATTCAATTGAGAAAACTTTGACCGATTACATTAGAAATCTGAAAGAACTATCACTTTCAAAAAAAATTGAGGAGTTAAATCAAAAATCAGCAACAACCTTTGATCTTGAAGAAGCACAACAGATTTTAGAAGAAGTTTCAAGATTAGTTAAAGAGAAAAATTTTTATCAAAAAAGTTTTGAAGTGAAATTGATTCACTAAACTTTTTTCTCTGATTTGATGAAAGAATAAATATAATTAATCCCAATTAACAAGCATCCAGTAAAAAACAGCAGCCAGTTAAATTTATGTGGAACATAATTTTGAATCACATCCCAGAATTTTTTGCTCTCAGTAATGTTAGGTAGTTCTGCCCAAAAATTATGTTCATTAAATAAATTTAAGTAATCACATATAAAAGTGTAGATCACAATTAAAACACCAAAAGTTATCAAAGAAATTTGAATCAGACTAAATTTAATCTGAAAATTTTTCTCACTTAGGTAAACATAAATCAAAGCAATCAATATCATTCCAAGGGAGCAGATGACAGGAGCCAGAACAGGTCCAATCCATGTAATTGGAATTAAAAATAGAACATCCCATTCAAGAATTGATTGAGGCCAATTAAGAAAAAGTTTTAAAGCTACATAATAAAAAATGTCCCATACGCCGAATAAAAAAATGAAGAATGAAAATCTCTCTCCTTTCGACTTTCCGAGTATCCATCCAGCTGTTGCAAGCATAACAATCGTACAGAACTCACGCATAATCTCGACTTTTAGCATTTGGGGATCCAGAAAAGTGAGTGGAAATTTGAAACCGTTGGGATAATATAACGCTCGTAGATAAACTACCACAATAGCTTCGAGAAAACCGAATGAAATTCCAAAAATTGTGGCAGGTATAAAGCGTTTCATAGCTCTATTTAAATTAAAAATGTTTTTTAAAATGAATCAATATCTGAATATAGAAAATTGATGGACCTTAAAAATTTTCATTAAAATAACTTCTTTCATCATTATTCCTGATTAGTTGTTGGCTCAACATTAGAATTCAGGAAATTCAAATAGCAATGGAAGCTTGCTATCTTGCAAGAAA
>JBNAWO010000040.1:14680-19926 GCA_049699815.1 Ignavibacteria bacterium
AACATTAACCAAACATCATTGCCAGAGATGACGATATTATAATTTCACATCATAATTTATCATGATTTATTTGCTTTATGTTGCGTTGTTTATGGGAATGCGAATGTTAAATTTTAATCTCCGCATCTCTGCGATAGAAAGAAAATAAATCGCAGAGTCGCGGAGAAGAAAGGGAGTAAAATTAGAACCTAATTCCTAAACATATCATCATTTATGATGATTTGTTTGCACAGCATTGCCATTTATAGCAATGCGATGTTTTGACAACACGATATTATGACAATACAGACTGATTTATAATTGTTCTATTAACCCATCAACATCTTTTTGTTCAATTGGTCCATCGATTACAATAATAAAACGATCAAGTGTAAAATATTTCTTTGCCAATTTAACCACATCATTTTTTGTCACTTTTATAATTCGATCAGCTTTTTTATCGAAGTAATCGAGTGGCTTGCCGTCCTGTATTAATTCAAAAACTCGACTAGCAATATCATCGGGAGTTTCAACATAAAGTGGAAGAAGACTCAATAATCTGACTTTAGCTGTTTTTAATTCTTCGTCCGTTATTCCGTTTTCAATGAGATTTTTTATTTCAGAGAAAATTCCTTTAATGACTTTATCCACATTTTGTGGAGCTGTCTTTGTATTAAATTTCCAGTATCCGATTCCATCTGTTGTCTTCCACAGCTCACTTTTAATTCCATAGATTAATCCTTGCTTGTCTCTTAAATTGACTCCAATTCTTGATGTCAATGCACTTGATGCAAGAATGTAATTCAATACATTAACAGCATCCTCTTCATCATCTGGAATATCATTGAAAGGTGAAAAGCCAATATTGATTGTGCATTGAGTATAATCTTTCTCAGGGAAAACTTTAATTTCTTTACCTTCAAGAGGTTTTACTTTCGGCATCACTTTGTAGTCAGGAGGTTGATTTTTGGATTTAAAGTCTGAAAAGTATTTTTCAGCGATCTTCTGCATTTCCTTATGAGAATAATCACCAAGAATAACAACCGACATTAATTTTGGCTGGAAATATTTATTCCACAAATCAATCAAATCTTGTTTTGTGATTTTATTCAAGGATTCTTCGGTACTTAAGTATTGCGAGTAAGGATGACCATCGAAAATCTTATTGAACATATAATAAAAAGCTTTGACGCTCGTTCTTTTATATCTGTTTTTTGCCTGGATCAAGTTACGATTTCGTAAATCTTCAATCTCTTTATCATCAAATCTAGGTGCTTTCAAAATGTCAAGTCCTGTTTGCATCATTTCATCAAGATTTTCTTTCAAACAATATCCTTGAAAATAAATTCTTCTATAATTTCCTTGAACACTAAATTGAAAAGGAACAAACGATGCTTTCTCAATGAACTCTTCATAAGTCATATTTTTGGGACCTCGATTAATTACATCACTCAGCAAATCAACGATCCCGGGCTTGTTATTTCCAATCGCTTCTTCGATGTATCCAGGTTGTATTACTCCGCCAATGTAAATTGAAGGTGTAAGATGATTTTCGATTGTGTAAACAGTAATTCCATTTTTAAGTTTTAAAGATTTTACAAGTGGTGCAATTGGTATTGGTTTGAGAATATCTTTGTAATCTTCTTCATCAACTTGAATCATCAAGTCAAAAATTTCATTCGGCAGTTTGAAATAAAATTTGCTGTCATAAAGTTCAATTTTTTCTTCTTCACCATTTTCTTCATTCTCTTCTTCTTTTTCGTCCTGCTTTTTAACCGGTCCTTTTGGATAAAGATATGCAACTGTTACCTGTTCTGGATTGAAATATTTCTTCATCACTCTTTGAATATCTTCTCGAGTAACTGCTTTGACACGATTGCTAAATGTATCTATGAATTCATAATTAACATAATTTTCATAAAGACTAATTCTTGAGCCGATATCAGCATTTTTGGTGTAACTTGTCAATTCATCAAATCGAAATCTATTTTTTGCTTTTTGAAGTTCTTTTTCTGTTACCAAAGAATCCTGCAACTTTTTAATTTCTTCCCAGACAATTTTTTCAACGCTATCAACTTTCGCATCGGGTTTGAGAACAACAGTAATTTGATACAAGGTTGGATCTTTCGTAAATCCAAACCCACCTGCAGCCATTGTAGCTACTTTTTCTTTTTCAACCAGTCGATCGTAGAGTCGAGCACTTCTTGCTTTTGCGGTAAATAGTCTTTGAACAAGTTTTAAAGCAGGTGCATCGGGATGTTCATAATTTGGAACATGAAAAGCCATTCTTAAAGTTGGTTGAGTTATATCATTGTGATATAATGTGAAAGTTTTGCGAACGACTTGATTTTGCTCACCTATTTTTAATTGTGGAATTTCTGGACCTTTTGGAATTTTTCCATAATATTTTTTTACGAGTTCAAGAATTTTTTCTGTCTCGAAATCACCCACAAGAACCAGAAATGCATTGTTTGGGATGTAGAAAGTTTTGTAATAGGTATACGCATCGTCTCTTGTTATATTTTTCAAATCGTAAGGCCAACCAATAACAGGATCGCGATTTGGATGACTATCGAAAGCTATAGCGTTCATCATTTCATTGGCAATTCCATTTGAAGTGCTTTCAATTCGCATTCTTCTTTCTTGAATAATCACTTCTATTTCAGATTTAAATTCTTCTGGATCAAAAATACAATTCATCATTCTGTCTGATTCAATATCCATTGCAAGTTCAATTTTATTTTTCGGAAGATATTCGTAATAACTTGTCATATCGTTCATTGTGAAAGCGTTGAACACGCCACCATTTTTCGAAATTGTTTTCGATGTTACTCCTTTTGGATATTTCTCTGTTCCTTTGAACATCATATGTTCAACAACATGGCTGATGCCGGTAATTCCAAGTCGCTCGTTTCTCGAACCAACTCGATATGTCAATTGATGATAGATATAAGGGGCGAGATGTCTTTCCATTGTTAAGACAACCAGTCCATTTTCAAGTTGATGACGATAAACTTTACCTTCTTCATATTTAATTTTCTGCGAATGAAGTAAAGTTGAAGTCATTAAAACGAATAAAATAAGAATTTTAAGTTTTTTCATTTTTCAATTTCCTCCAATTCTGAATTTTTAATTGTTCGATATTTTTTTTGTTTTTGCATAGATTCTTCAACAAGTGACTTTCTTTCTTCGATTGAAAGTTCTTTGAATTGTGGTTTGAAATTAGAATTAGCAAGAGATTCGATTGATAAAAATCCAAGCTTTGCAACTCGTGAAAGTTTTTCATAATCAATCTTATCGAAATCATCTTTCGGTGTGTGATAATCGCCGTGAAGACCAGTAAAGAAAAATGCAGATGGAATTTCTTTCCTCAAAAAAGGAGCTTGATCGCTTGCAAAATTTAGTAGACCAACATTATAAAGAATATCGAATTTAGTTTCAAAGTTCGCTTCCTCAATTATTTTTCGTAGATCATCGCTGTAAAATGCACCACCAATCCATAGCAAATCAGGTTCGTTTCTTCCAACCATATCGAAATTAAACATTGCAATAATTTTTTCAATTGGAACTAAGGGTTGATAGTTTACAAAAAATCTTGAACCGAGCAGACCATTTTCTTCTCCGCTAAACGCAATGAAAAGAAGACTCCTTTTTGGTCTACCGACTGAAAAAGCTTCTGCAAGTTCAATTAATGCCGAAGTTCCTGAAGCATTATCGTCAGCACCGTTGTGAATTTGTCCAGTATCTGATTTATTCATTGCACCATAATAACCAAGTCCAACATGATCATAGTGAGCACCTATTACAATAAATTCATCTTTGAGTTTTTCATCAGTACCTTCAATTATACCTGCAACATTTTGAGTATTGATGATTTCTTTTTCAAATCGAATGTTTATTTCAATCTTAATTGAAGGGATTTCAAAAGCATTTCCTTTTAAGTTCTTATCAATTTTTTGAAGCAAATCTTTCAAGTTGATATTTACATCTTTGAAAATTTCATTAACTATATTTTCACTCACAAAAATGATTGGAATTGAATTACCTGACTGAACCGGTAAATTGAAATTCGGATTTTCAAAAGCTTTAATTCTTTGTTCATATTTCACATTAAACGGCGGTTCATTTTTCATCGGTGAACTTACTAAAATGACTGCGAGAGCACCGAGATTTTGCGCTGCCTCCATTTTTCTTAGGGGATTACGATAAAGAGCATTTCTCGATTTTGAAAACCTACTTTCTGGATCATTTTCCTGTGGAAATCCATCAACTATTAGAACGATTTTATTTTTAACATCGATTAGTTTGCCTTTTTCATCAAGATAATCGTTGTAATTGTTTTCTCCTTTATTAATACCGTATCCAGTAAAGACAACTGGAGCTTTTATGTAAAGATCATTGAATAATTTGTTTGCCTGAATTATAAAATCTTTTTTGTATTGAAATGACAATTCAATTTCAGAAGTTGGTGTTGATTTACAAATTTTGAACGAATTATTCTCTGAGAGTTTTGATTTTATAAATGTAAATTTTTGGAAGTATTCTTCAGGTAGATATTGATCATCTGATTTTTTTGACTTTAATCGAGCTTGAAATATTGAAGATAAATTTCCAGCCGGTTTCAAACCATATTCAATAAATTTACTGGCAATGAATTCTGCAGCAACATTATTCTCAATTGAACCCGCAGCTCTACCTTTCAAACTATCAGATGCTAGGAACTTTAAATTCTCAAATATTTCATCTTGCTTTATTGTCAATAAGGCATTTTGAATTTGAATGGAAGGTTGAGCAAAAAGAAAAAAGAATTGAGTAATAAGTAAAAACAAAACTGATCGTAATAAAGGCATAAATTTATTCCTGACTATTTTTTAAAAAATGAATTTTTTAGACTAACTATTTAAGAAAAAAAATAGGGTACCGACCCGGTCAAACATCGGTGCCCATAATTATTACAATAATTACTTCATCAAGACCATCTTTTTAGTTGCAATGAATTCACCTGCCTGCAATTTATAAATGTAAACTCCACTTGTAAGTTTGGAACCGTTAACTTTTACTGAATGATAACCAGCACTCATTCTTTCATTGTTCAGCAATGTCATCACTTCCTGACCTATCATATTATAAACTTTCAAAGTCACATTGCTTTCTTTCGGTAATGCAAAGTTTATTGTTGTCGATGGATTGAATGGGTTCGGATAGTTCTGTGATAACGAATATGTCGTCGGCTTTGTAACTACTGGATCATTTACTCCTGTAATATT
>JBNAWO010000041.1:0-4933 GCA_049699815.1 Ignavibacteria bacterium
GCATCGGATAACTTTGTAAAAAAGTTTTTTTAATCGCACTGTATGGACCACCATGTACGCATAAAATTAATCGATATTTTTTTGCTGGATCAAAATCAACTGGTTTGATTAACATCGATTCGATTGTAAACCTGTTATCATAAGTTTTGAAAGAAAAAATCTCGGCTGGACTGATTTTATACTTTTTAATTTGTTCAGAATAATTTGTAAGAAGTTCAATTTTGTTTCGTGAGAGCTTACCTATTTCCTTAAGTAATTTATCATTCTCATAAATGAAGAATAAATCACCTATCTGAGTAACCTGCAAATTGCTTATAACAGAGCCATCTCTAACAAGTTTTTCAATCGTATTTTTATTTACATCAATTTTGTAAACAGGAGTGGTGTAACCTTCATTTACAAGTGCAAAGATGACTAAATCTTTTGGATGCCAGACATAATTAATTATTGAGAGATTAAAATTCTCTGTCAGATTTATTCTAGATTTATTTTGAAGATCAAATAACTCAACATCTGTTTCAGCAAATTCTATGTCGGGAACGGTTTGTGAAATAAATGAAAGATATTTTTCATCAGGGGAAGTTTGTGGTTCTGTTTCAGGTCCTTCATAATTTGTCAATTGATTAGAAATTCCATCCAATGTTAAAGTAAAAATATCGTGATGTTGCTCATCGTTGTATTCACCAGTGTAATTTGTTTGATAAAGCAAAAAATTTCCTTTCGAAGAAAACCTAATATTACTTATTCCAGCATCACCTTTGAAAATCTTTTTCAATTTTTTGTTTGAAAAATCATAAAGCCACACTTCTTTTTTGGGATTTTCTTTCGGATAGACAATCTCATCATTTTTTGTTTTTTCTTTTTCATCTAAAATTTTCTGGAGCGAATCAGAAATTTCTTCATCAGATAAAAGAGCTAAATATTTTCCATCATTTGAAAAAGTAAATTCATCAACACCATTAGGAAGACGGATAAAATGCTCAGCCTCTCCTCCTTCAATCGAAATTCTCCACAGTTGCCTTTCACCTTTTACAACTTTTCCATCATCACTTTGAAATTCTCTTGATGAAACGAAGTAAACGAATTTCCCATCAGGTGAAAATGAAAAAATTCCAACTCCAGAAGGATGAGTTGTTAACTGACGAATTTCTTTTGTTTGATTTTTAAGTAAATAAAGCTGACTTATCCATTTCGACTGATTAAAATCCGGTTTTCTGATATTGAAAGCTGTGTATTTACCATCTTTAGAAACAGAAATTGAAGCCGGATATTCGAGTTTAAATTGTTCTTCTAAGGTGAACTTTTGTTGACTAAACAAAATTTGAAATAAAAAGACTAAAATTAAAATCACTCTGAACATATCACCATCTCCAGAAATTTTTCATTTAATTTAATTAAAGCTGAAGAATTATTGAACCAATAATTTTGATCAAAAATTTGACAAATATTGATTGATGAGTAAGATTTTTATGGGTAATTTTGTAAAAATTTGAGGAGATAAATAGAACTATGGCAAAACTTATTCTTTTGCGACACGGTGAATCTCAATGGAATCTTGAGAATCGTTTCACTGGTTGGGTTGATGTACCTTTAAGTCCAAAAGGTGAAGAAGAAGCCCGCAAAGCCGGTGAAAAACTAAAAAACATTCAAATTGATAAGAGATATACTTCAGTTCTTAAACGCGCAATCGATACAGATCGAATCGCAATGGAAGTCGCTGGAAAATTAGATGTTCCGGTTGAAAGAGATAAAGCATTAAACGAAAGACATTATGGTGCACTTCAAGGCCTCAATAAAGAAGAAACAGCACAAAAGTATGGTAAAGAGCAAGTTCATCTCTGGAGAAGAAGTTACGATATAGCCCCACCAAAAGATGTAACTCCATTAAATCCAGATGGGATTAGTGAAAGTCTTAAAGATACAGCGGATCGAGTAATTCCGTATTTCCTTAATAAGATAAAACCAGATCTCGATGCCGGTTTAAATGTTCTTGTAACCGCTCATGGAAATTCACTTCGTGCATTAGTGATGCATTTAGACGGTTTAACAAAAGAAGAAGTACTTGAATTGAATATTCCAACTGGTATTCCTCTTGTTTATGAATTTGAAAATGGCAAGATTGTAAATAAATATTATTTAGAATGATCAATAAGCATTTCATACATAAAATTCTTTCAGAAGTTGAACTCGAAAAAATTTCTGAAGAGATAAAACGACAAGAACAGAAGACATCCGGCGAACTCAAAGTTTCAATAAAAAAAGGTCGTGGTTTTTTTGAAAAGAAAAAAAGTGTCAGAGAACTTGCAATTAGAGAATTCCAACGCCTCGGTATGATAAATACACGAGATCGAAGTGGAATTCTCTTCTTTTTATTATTAAAAGATAGAGAATTTTACATCCTCCCTGATATTGGTATTTCAGAAAAAATTCAACAATCATACTGGGATGAAATTGCAAAAGAAGCTGAAAACTCATTTCGTGAAAAAAATTTCTTCGAAGGAATTATAAAAGTGCTTAGAAAATGCGGTGATGCTCTTGCAAAACATTACCCGCGCAAACCAGACGATATTGATGAAATAAGTAATAAAGTAGAGATAAATTAGATTTTAATGTTTAGAAAAATTTAATTGATTTATTTTACAAGTTTCATTACCACACATAGCTTAAATTAAATCTAATTACTTAAGTAATATTAGTTTTTTTGTTAATACTTTTTCATCTGAAACAAGTTGATAAAAGTAAATCCCGGAACTTGCATTCTTGAAGTGATTTTCATTTAATTCAATTTCATAATGTCCTGGAGCTTTAGTTTCATTTAGTAATTCAGAAATTTTTCTTCCAAGACAATCATAAAGATAAATTTTAACATTGGTTGTTTTTGGAATTTTAAATTTAATCCTTGTCGATGAATTAAACGGGTTTGGATAGTTCTGACTCAAATAACAATAACGCGGGATTGAAACTTCATTTTCAACAGATGTGGTTGTATCAATTGTAATTTGATAAGCGCCAATTCCATTGTTTGTCGCAAGGACATAAATAATAAAAACTCCTCTTCCATAATAACGAACCGCCACATCGCCGCTCAATCCAATATTATTTGGATTATCACCTAAGGTTGGTGTTGTCTCGTAGAGAGTTGCATTTGTTATTCCATTTGTAATGTCAAGGATCTTTGCATTTTCATTAAATGCACCATATTGATAGGTAACTAAAAACTTTTTACCGAATTTTTCAAAATATCTAATTGAGTTACTTTGTGTAGCTACTAAACCCGGTGGACAGGTTCCAAGTAGTAAACCTGTTGGCGAATAATACTTTGGAACTATGCTCGTTGCGTTAACAAAAAAATTTGAGTTTCCTTTCCCGACTGGTGCAATGGATGGATTAGTCCCATAATTTGAAACATCTGAAAGAACAATTTCTTGTGGTGTTTGAATGAAGTTTCCATTGCTCATAGTCCATTTTAAAATTCGATTTGAATTTGCAACTCCAGCATAAATTACAGCCGAATTATCAAACCAACTTCCAACCACAGTGATTTTATCACCAAGACGATAAGCTCCACCTGAATATTCAAGAATTAACTGCGGGATTGATGACTCATCATCCCATTTGTAAACTTTAAATGGTGAAGATAGTGCATTAGTTGTAAGATTAGCAGCGATGATTTTACCATCATCTGTAACTTCAACATCATTTAATGTAAAAGTCCCTCCGGTAATTCCGCTAATATTCAAATTACCAACGACATCACCCGTTTGTGCATCAAGAATTAAAACATTTGGTCGAGAGACAACATACAGTCTGTGATTATTATTAATAAAACCATAAGCCAAGCCTCTCTCAGTGCTTGCAATTGGAGATAACCAGGACGGCATATTATTACCTGCATCAGAAAAACTCCAGGTTGGAATTCTTTCGCCTGTTACAGTAATTGAAATTGTATCAGCAAGATTTTTTATTCTTCCAATTATGATACCTGAACCAACTTGCAATGGGTAAAAAAATCCGAGTGAATCTATAAAACCATTTAATCCTTGAACCTCCCAGTTAACTTCAGTTGGTAAAACATCAATTTCATAACCCCAGATGTCTTTTCCATAAATTTCAATTTTTTTTGATTGAGTAGAATCAATAAAAATTTGTCTTGGCCAGAGATAAAAGCTATCAATCACTTCACTTGCATAAATTTCACTCACAGCAAGAAGTGCATTTGCAACAGGTCTTTCTCCGGCTGCATCACTCGGAGAATTTACAACTTTATTTCTAACAACCATTGTAGTTGATCCACCGCCATCAAGATTAACAGCGTTATAACAACCAATTGACTTCATATAATTTGCAAGTTCGGGCAAAGACATTCCAACACTAAATCCAGGTTGACGCCCATCGACGGTTACAAAGAACACTTTTGTTGAATCATAATTAAAACCAACAGCCGTTCTCGGATGCACAGCTGTCTGAAGTCCACCGGGAATTACACCATTAATTACCAAAGTTGGACCTCCTCCGGTCATCGTGAAAATATTCCCTTTAAAAGGATTTGTGTTGAAAATTAAAGTTACTGTATCGTTAACAAGAATTGATGAATCAAGAAATGCTTTTGCAGTTCCATTTCCAGATAAAACATATTCATCTTGTTCAAATCTCATATTGCCGATTCCAACATTTTTTGCTCTAACTACGAATTTGATTGAGTCGCCTATTATTAATGGAGTTAGTCTTTTCAATTTAATTTCGGTCACTTCGTTATTTGTTTTGGTTGAATTTCCAAAATACTTATTAAAGATGATAAGAGTGTTTGAACGAACAGTATCGTTAAGACTAGATAAAGCTCTTACATAACCTTGTTTGGTTTTAATAGCTGCAGAAAATCCGAGATCATCAATTATCAATCTTTTGGATGTATCAACAGCGAAAGAAGGACGTT
>JBNAWO010000041.1:4943-18478 GCA_049699815.1 Ignavibacteria bacterium
AAAAGTGTATTCGTTATCTTTAATCATAGAACCAATTAGAAAAGTATATGGATTATAAGGATCACTGATACCAAAAAAATCGGCATTCACTGCCCCAATAACAATATGCCCGCTTCTACTATTTCGTTTAGCCATCGATGAAGTTTTTTCAAAACCTGTCCCAAGCACATCCTTAGCAAGAACAGTCTCAATTTTGTTTTTAGGATGAGTAATGTCTATCTCAAGAATCTTAATGTTGTAAGGTCCTACTGAAGTTTTATAAACAGAATGATATTTAATTCCTGGTCCTACCACTACAACCGTTGAATCATCAGCTAAAAGCTGTGCAGAAAATAACAGAATAAATAAGAATAGAAAAGTAATTTTCATCTGTCACCTCATTTTTTACAAAATTAGTTTTTAAAACTTAACAAGAGAAACGATGGCAAACATTTTTGTTGATAAATGAAAAACAAAATATTGAACTCAAAATTTCGAACAGCGTTTTGAAAATTGTGTAAAAAAAAATGGAAAAAGGATTTACACTGAATAAATTTAGAACAAAAATGGTGTAGAATTCACATGCAACAAAAAACATAAACACCCTAGTGAAATAAAATTGCTTTCTTATGAAAAAATTTTTTCATCATCATGTATGATGATTTATTTGCACAGCATCGAAATTAATGGCAATGTGAATTTTTGATTCAAATAACATCAAAGGCTAATTGCGAAAATGCTGAATAATTCACTACAAATTTCAGTTTTGTTGTTGGTAATCTGGAGAATGACTAAATGCGTAATAACCCATATAAACAATATAAGTCTTACAAAATTATTACACCTTGATCAAATTTCGTGTTTGTTAGCTGATATTTTTTAATTCTTAATTTCAAATTAAATTTCATAATAATTAAAACTTATTTGAAGGAAGTAAAATATGGAACACAAAAAAAGACCAAGCTGGGATGAATATTTCTTAAAACTCGCAATGCTTGCATCGGAAAGATCAACCTGTCCAAGAATGCATGTTGGTTGTGTTCTTGTAAAAGATAAATATGTTCTTGCAACAGGTTACAATGGTTCTTTACCAGGACTTCCCCATTGTGATGAGGTTGGATGTTTAATTGTTGATAATCATTGTGTTAGAACAAATCACGCTGAAATAAATGCTCTTGTTCAGGCATCATTGCACGGCGTTAGTGTGAAAGGCGCAACAGCTTATGTGACAAATATGCCCTGCACAACCTGTGCAAAAGCTTTGATTGCTGCTGGAATTGTAAGAGTGGTTGTTTTCTCAGATTATCACGATTCACTTGGAGTTCAATTCTTTAGAGATGCGGGAGTTCAAATCGATAAACTACCAATGCCAGAGAAAGTTATTCATTATGATTTAGAAAGTTATTCTTCAGCAAGAAAATAAAAAATTTTATCGGTTAAAATTTAAACAAAAACTTAAAAATTAAATCTTACATTAAGTTGTGGATAATATTCAACGAAATAATTTGATCGATGCTTTTCAAGGGTCATATCCAGCTTGATTTTAGAATTGTATTTATTTGCCGAGATAATTGCGTCAATCATACTGATAATGTGGTTTGTAACTGTAACCAAAAGGGCTTTGTCTGCATAATTGTAATAATCGTTTGCTTTACCTCTCAGTCCAGAGTAATAAATAAACTTACCTCTTGTATCGTAATAATATTCACCAGCAACAGAATACTGACCTCGAGCAAATTTTGAATCATCCCAACCCTGACTGTATTGTGGATATTTACCAATCATCTCATAATATTGCTGATGGCCGTGCGGATATAAAGTATGAGAAAATTCTCTGATCGAACGTTCTGCTGTATTCAATTCATCCCAGTTAACTCTTTCCCACGGTTTTAAATTTAGATCTGGACTAATGTGAATGTTTGCAGTCCCACCAAGCGCAGTCGCCCATTGATTTAACCATTCAGCATATCGAACAACACTCCAGTAAGTATCTGCAAAATTTTGAAAGAAGATTGTCTGATCATCACCCTTTTTTGTATAGTAATTGTTTAAATAAATCGTCAACCCTTCAATTGCAATGAAAAGAGCAGCTTTTAAATAATCACCTGTATAAATTTCTCCAGCACCAGGAATTAGAGCAGATAAAGCCCCTGCCAAAACTGGAGATTTCTTATTATCCACATTCAAATTGTGAGATTCAGATTTTAATTCATTCTGTAAGCAAAATTTAAAATCTGCATGAAGATCCCCTGTTCTAAAATTATCTTCGTTTGCAAAAAGATTAAACGAGATAACGAAAATGAATAAAGCGATTATTTGTTTCATATTTTTAACCTCATAATTCAAATCCAAATAAAATTCCGAAATAAACTAAAATTTCTTTTCCGTATTTGATTGTTTCTTTTGTGAAGATGTTTTGTCTTTTGAATTCATCAAAGCCATAGGCTACATTTACAAATAAACTTGTTGGAAACATATAAAAAGAATTCATTTGAATTCTTAATTCAGCACCAAGTCCTTTTTTAAAGTTTGATATTTTTACAGCTTTTGATTGCCAGGCATTTCCAAAATCAAAATAAACTGAACCATAAATTTTATCTACATAAAGATGATAAAATCTTTTATCGATATCCTCAAAAATCGGGAAACGATAATTTATATTAAGGTGAAAGATTTCATTTCCACTGATTGCATAAAAAGGATAACTCTTCATTCCAATTAAACCACCAAGATAAAAATCAAAGAAGCTATCTGTTTCAGGTCCAAATGTAGTTCCAGCTCGAGTTTTAAAAGTTAAAGAATGTTTACCCGCTGGTAATTTAAACGCCTGCATTAAATTCAATTCAACTCTTGAATATTTAGTTTTACTGTACTTTGTGAGTAATGCACCTTCATTCTCATCATAATAAGTCTCGGGATTAAAATCATTTATTGAATATTCAAGATTAAGATTAACCTTTGTTCCGTAAGGATTGATGTCGTTATCTTTTTTCAATAGAATGTTTTCAAAATTATAAATCAAATTAAATGTCCAGCCACGCAAGTAAATTTCAAAAGTTGCAGGATAAAGAATTCCACCTGGCAATAAGAATGAGCTTAAATCAGCAGAGTAACGGCTATAAACTGTTTTGAATTGAAGTGTTTGATTTTTGGAAAACAAATAATGTTTTGCTGAAAAATCAACTTCGAAAAGATTATAAGTTACATTCACAGGAGTTTTATATGCGTAATTTATTGTTCCATCAGATAATGTGTCGGGATAAAGTCCAAGAAAATTCTCAGCTTTTCTCGAAACACTATAGATCTCAAGATTTAATTCAGGCTTCAAACCAAGTTGATAAAAAATCGGTACACGATCACGATATTCAAAACCAAAATATAAATCTCTTTCAAATCTTGAATTGATTGCAACACTACCAAACATTCCCGTTCGATTTAATATATCCGATGAATAGAAATAAAATCCTGGTTTAATCAATTCAAACCCTTTTGCTAACCGGCTATAATTATCATATCTCAAAAATGGAATGAATGACAGCTTTGTAAAATTTGCTGTGTACTTTTTTACTTCAAAGTTTGGAATTTGAGAGTCATCGAAATTTCGAAGTTTTTCCCAGTCAAAATTTCCGCCAACAAGTTTATCATCAACAATTGGAAATAATCTATAACTGTAAGTTGGTAACCCGCTAAAATCAACAGTATCAAAATTATTTAAGTAAAAAATCTTATAACCAGTTGAAGTAAATCCAGCATAAGCGAGCTCACCTTTGAAATTAACCGCTGGCATAAATGCACCACCTAAAACATTTGTAATCTGTTTCGAAGCCCCAGTTTTCAAATTATAAACAAAAAGATTATAAATCCCCTTTTTATCGGATGAATAAATTATTTCATCCTGATTCAAGAAAACTGGATTTCGTTCATCGACATTTTTTTCGGCAAGAACGAAATCGACATTTCCATCTAAATCACAAATTGCAATATCTCTGCTTTCATTCAACGAATAATCAAAAATTATTTTTGAGCCATCAGGAGAAAATTTTGGATTATAGATTTGCTCACCATTCTGAAAGAAAGTTAATTGTCTTTGATTTTTTCCTTCAATGTCGATTAAAAATAAATTTAATGTTCCATCTTTCTGTGAAACATAAACAATAGTTTTTCCATCTGGAGAAAGACCTGGATTATTAGCTCTCAATCCATATGTGAGTCTTTTCTCTTTCTTTTTAACCAGGTCGTAGATATATAGATCGTGTATCTTAACCAGATTTTTATTTTTCTCGGTTAGTTTCGAATAGATAATTTTATTTCCATCAGGCGTAATTGAAAATGTTGATCGCACACCTTGCTGAACGAACTCCGATTTTTTTGTATTAAAATCATAAACATAAAGTGAAGTCAAAAAATAATCTTCATTCTTGTTTGATAGATAGTAAATCTTTGAACCATCGGGATTAAAGGCTGGGTAAAAATTTCCAAAACCTTCGGTTTCGATTAATGTACCAGTAAACAAATTCTTGCGAATTACCTCTGTGTGCTTTGTGTAATAATTTTTCAAAAAGTTTTTCCATTCATTGTATAATTGTTCACCAGAAATATTAAGCACTTTATGAATTGCTTCATCAATTGTGAAAGACAATTTATCTTTCAATCTATTATTTATTTCAATTAATTTTTTCTCGCCATACTTGTAAGCAATATAACTGACAAGAGCAAAGCCGGAATTATAAACGGATTCATTTCCTAGACTTGTTTTATCAAACACAGCCATTTGATTCCAGGTCAACATATTTCCATCAAGAACATAAGATCTCAAAATCATATCGCGGTGAGAATCCCAGAAGTCATACTGAAATTCATTTCTCATATATTGAGCTGTACCTTCTGCAAACCATTGGGGAACATTGATCGAAGGAATTGGATACGAAATAATCACATTGGGAAATCCATACAATACATCGGGTCTTCGTTCTCTTTCATAGTTTAAAGCCTGAAAATAAATAGCCGGGAAATTTCGATTAACTTTCATTGCAGCTTGAAGTTGAACCATATGTGTAAACTCGTGAGCGATTACATTCCTCAACCAATGGTGCGTTCCTCTTAGATCTGTATCAAGTGGTGGTGCCCAGATTTCAATTTTGTTATCGAAAAAGTAAGTCGCTCCGTTTGAATAATCATCAATATCTTTTATAACAAAGTGAACTCGTTCGGGTTTATAACCATAAAGGGAAGTGATTGGCTCGTAAATTTCTTCAGCAATTTTTGCAATAACTTTTGCTGTTCTTTCAGCACCTTCGTGAAAGTGAACTGAGAAATGTTTTGTTTCAATGGTGAACCAGTTTACTTCAGGATGATATTCATTGAATTGAGCAGAAACTGTTACTGCAATAAAAGTTACAAAAACAAAAATCGGCAAAATGAATTTTTTCATTTTTCAATAAAATCTTTTTCGATTGACATTATTTGTATTAAAATAAAGATATGATGATCTATCATTTAACTACAGCAACTTTGATAATTTTAAAATCACTTTTACCTGCTGAACTTGCTTCAATTCTTGCGTAATAAATTCCACTCTGGACATTCGTTACATTCCACTTAATATCAGTCTCAACTCCAGCAGCAGCAAATGAATTGATTTCATCGACAAAATCTCCACTCAAATCATAAATCTTAATTGTAATTTTTGCATCCTCTGAAACATAAACTCTGAAATAAGTTTCATTATCATAAACAGGATTAGGCCAGTTGTAAACTTTTGATTTTGAAAGAAACTCATTTTTATCAAATGCACCAGCTGGAATTTCAGCCACATTATGATTATATAAGTTGCCTGAGTTCAAAGTCCATTTGATGGCTTTTGATTCATCTGCAATTTGAATTAATTGAACATAGCCACTGTCATTTCCTGTCAAATAATATAATTTGCTTTTATTAAAAACGAGGGATGAACCGGTTGATGGATAACCAATCGAGTAAGAAAATAGACTTTCCAGTAAATTTTCAGAAGGTTTCTTACCACTATAACAGATTAATCTTCCATCTTCTGTGGTTACAAGAATATCGTTAATTCCATCTTTATTGTAATCGATCAAATTCAGGTTCCCCACGAATTTTGTCCCGAAAGGTGGATAAATCGGGAAGTTTTCTCCTATTGCACCTATTTTATTGAAAGCAAATATCTTTTCACCAGTATTAACAAAGACATAGTTGGTCTCGTCTAGTTTTAAATTACCAGCGGCAATTGAAAAATTCGAATCAGCCAGGTCAATCTTAAAACGAGCAATCGTTCCTTTTTCATTCAATGTTTCAACAATACCATTTCTATCAAAAACAACAGCAATTTCTTTTTCAGCAGGTGTTTTAGCAAGTGAGTTATCCCAGATTAAAACCATGTCAACTGGATCATTGAGTGAATGTTCTACTTTTGAGTTACCAAAATAAACAGATTTTGAAGTAAGAGTTACTATTCTATTATTATTAAATGCCGACTTAATTGCCTTTTCAGTCAGGTTCAATCCTGTCGGGATAAAAATATTTTGTGGAGATGCAAATAAATACTGTTGACCATCTTCGCTCAGTATTTCAATTTCAAAGTCATATGGCATTTGTGGTGAACGATAAGCAATTAGATTTTTCACATTGTTAGTAAATGTTATAGGAAATTTTCTTATCCAGCTTGAATCTTGAGAAGTGTACAACAAATTAAGCAAAAGTTCATTTGATGAATTTTTCTCAACAAAGGAATAAATATTTTGTGTACTTAAGAAATCTATATATACTACATTGGTTTGAACTGAACTTGAATAAACTTTTCTGGTTTTTGTTAATAAATCATAACTAAAAAACTCATTGCCCGATTTAATAAAAATTTTGTTCGTATCAATTTCATTTCGATGAATAAATACTGTTTTTAAAGATTCAGCAATTCGTTCGTTAAAAATTGATTTTATTTTATCATCACCAAAACTTACACTAAAAGTCATTTGATTGGCTAATTCAGAGAAATTATAAATTTTAATAAATGTCGGCGTTCCATTATTTGATAAAGTTCGCGGTCTTGTCTCATTTGAAAATTCATTTCTGTAAAATCTCGAAGGATTATTTCTAAACCAGAAATCGACCGAATCACCTTCACCAACCATTACATCGCCGAAAATTGTTTTGAATTCATTTCCAATGTCCTGTATTCCATCCGCTTCAATTACCTTTATTCCTCTTAACTTTGGATTAGAATTAATAGAATTATCAGCAAAATTTTCAGCCACAACTTTTTCATCAATATGCCAGATCACAATTCCATTTCCAGGAGTAGCCCAATCAAATTCATCAACATCAATCACAACTCCATCGACAGAATCAACATAATAGGAATTAAAATTTCTAAAATCCTTTAAGAAATTGTATTCAAGTAAATTAACTCCCACTTGGGATTTAATTTTGATTCCATCCTTGAAAACATCTTTCTGTCTATTTTCAATTAAATAGTATTCTCTTGAATTAATTGGAATTTTATAAAGAGTGTTTGAATTATTGGTCGAAGCTAAACGAGCAAAGATTTCTATATTTAATGTGTCTTTAGCAATTTCAACTGGTTGAACCAATCCCAGAAAATATTTTTCCCATGCTGATGGCTCTGGTGGAAATAGCCCTGCATAAGCAAACATTGCCTGACCGTCCATTAAACCAAAACGACCAATTGCTGTCTTGCCAGTCTTGGTATCAAACAAATCGGGAAGTCCAAGATAACTACCGAAACTTGCTGCAAGTAATCCATTTATGCTTAATTCAAGTAATGCTTTGCCGGTCAAAGTTTGAATTTCCCGACTTTCAGTTTCTGGTAAAATCATTGAATTGAAAACATACTTAGGAGGATTTCCAATTTTTACACCCTGATAATTTGAACCGAAGAAATTCTTAAGTGTTGCTGGACTTAAGTAAACAGATGGAATGTCTTTCTCTAATCCAAATGTTTCAGGAATAACAATATCTCTTCCAACCCCAGCATGAAAAATTGCAAAAGCATCATATTTAGTAAAATCCTGATCTGAATAAAGAGAATCTACTTTTTTCCAGACTTCTTCGAACAAAATTCCTAAACGAGATAGATCATTTGATTTAGGAGGAGGTGAATAGTAACTCATTACCTTCGGCAAAGTGATAATCCGATCCAGAACCTTATACTCAATTACTATCTTGCCATCCGAAATCTTTTTGTAATAATTTTTCAAAAATTCAAGGTGCGAGCTAAAGTAGTTTTTATCATGCGGAAGTGGATCAATGATACTTTTCCCATAATCTTTTGAATAATGTGAACCGAATTTTCCATTGCCATATGTTGCCGCATCTTGATCAACTGCAAAATCTACCATTACCGCAAGAAGATGAATGGTATCTCGAGTAAATGTTTTTGGCTTAATTGCAATCTCATCACTCAAAGGATTAAGCGAATGAGGTAATCTCTTTTCGATTTTGCTCAGAAAATTCTGAGAATAAAGATTTATTCCTGATGCGAAAATGAGAAACAAATAAATAAATTTTTTCATTTTCAAATTTCAATTATTTGATTCATCTTTATCAAAACAAAATTAAGCCTGAGAAAATCTCAGGCTTTTAGAATTTATTCAAAGAAAATATTTTTTAATTTCTATCAACTTTATTTACCAGTGTAAGGTCCGGAAGGGAAACCTTTCGAACTGGTTGGTTTCGAACCCCAGGCAATAGAAAGAGTAAATCTCAAAGTTTCATTAAGTGGATGATTTTCCTGACCTTTGAACATTGAAGTAGTGATGTAGGAGAAATCAAAACCATACATATCGTATCTTACACCAGCACCAAGAGAGACAAATTTTCTATTTCCATATGCAGGATCTTCATAAAAGAACCCGACTCTTGCCGCAAACATAAAATCACCAGGCATACCATACCAGTATTCAAGACCCATTGAAGTTACAATTTGTCTTAATTCTTCTCTAAATGGTTCATCTGTCCAGGATGTAATTAACGATTTAGGTAAACCATCTGGTGGAATATCAATTCCTGCGAGAGTATCTTTATGCCTTTTATGAACTAGCAACTTGCTGAAATCAAGAGTGTAAGTAAATGAATTGTAATCAACATCTAAAAGTTTTAATGCAATTCCCATTCTCAAATTTGTTGGAATTGGATCTGCTTGTGCTTGATCGATATAATAAATCTTAGGTCCCAAATTGCTAAGATTCATCCCAAAGCTAAATCTTTTACTGAAATCACCTACAAGAGGAAGATAAAGTTTTTGTGGTCGGTACATCATTGCCACATCAAAACTAACAGTGGTCGCAACCCCTTTACCCTGTTCAAGCTCAGTTCCCTTGTCAGCTAATCTGCTGTGAATTAATCTAAAATTTCCACCTATACCGAGAGACGGCGATAATTTAGTTGCATACCCAATTGTTGCAGCCGCATCAAATGACCTAAATGTTCCAATTGGATCAGGACTCATAGAAGAAGTTCTAACAAATTCACCAAAATTCATAAAAGTAATGCTTGCAAAAAGACTTCCATCAATTGACGGGAAGTACTGACGATATGCAGCATATTCATAATAAAGGTCAAGTCCAAATTGAGGTAACCAGTTTGAGTGAGTGAAAGAAATTTCACTTCCATCAAGGAAAGCTATTCCAGCTGGATTCCAGAAAACAGCATTTGCGTTATCTCCGAGAGCAACGCCTGATTCTCCAATTCCACCAGCTCTCGAATCTGGTGCAAGCAAAAGAAATGGAACTGCTGCTTCTCCCTGTGCATTTGCAATTTGACTTGTACTAAAAGTTATCAAGCCAAATAAAGCGATTATAATTTGCATCATTTTCATATTTAATTTATCCTCCAAATTATCTAACAATAGCTAATTTACCTAAGGCTTCGCTGCTTTTTGCATTGTCGAGCGAATTAATGATTATTTTATACAAATATACACCATTACCGAGATAGTCTCCTTCCTGATCTCGACCATCCCAGTAGATTTTTACAAACTTTTCTAAAACATTCTGTCTTTCAATCTTATGTATTAGCCTACCAGCAACCGAATAAATTTTTATTGTTACATTAACTGGCTGATCATAACTATGCTGAAAAGTAAAATAAGTCGAATTATTTACTGGATTTGGATAATTGAAAACATTCTTAATTACAAGCTGATTTTCACCCACAACTTCAAATAACATTTCTGCTTCGTTCTTATTATTAAATACATCCCAGGCAATGATCTTAATTTTATTTTTACCTAATGATAAATCACTTAATCTGTATCTGACCTCTCCTCGTCTATTTCCGGCATCAAGATCACCCTGAAAAGATTCATTCAATTTAATAGAATTCAATTCATTATCATTTAGAACAGCTTCAATATTGTGACCAATTCCCAGCCCAGTTGTATTTATTCCAGTTTCATCTTCGAGCTTAACAATTAGCAAAGGTGAGCGAGAAACTAAATTTGCTCCATATGATAAGTCATTATCAAAATAAATTTTAATATCAGGTCCTTTGAAATCTGTAATTGTCACACTATCTGCTGAAGTGACTCGAATGTTTTGTGTGTAAGCAATTCCATCTACATCGTTACCGAAGAAGTACACCGATATTTTTCCATTATTTCTTTCATAAGAAAGGTCTTTTGGAACAACAAAATCTGTTCTGAAAATTCCATTTCTTACTGAAACTCGTCCACGGTAGATTATTCCACCTGAAAGTTCAATACCTTTGCCTGGACCGGTC
The DNA here is from genome assembly GCA_049699815.1 of Ignavibacteria bacterium. Classification (GTDB taxonomy): domain Bacteria; phylum Bacteroidota; class Ignavibacteria; order Ch128b; family Ch128b; genus Ch128b. The sequence continues at coordinate 15,675 of JBNAWO010000041.1, forward strand.
CATCCATACCATTCGGGCACTTCTTGATATCTTTTTGAATCATAAACTGTAACAAGAGCTTCTCCATTGAAATTCGTTTTAATCGAGCCATCAGAATTTCTAACACTACCAACAATTGTCGCTTTGTTTAGAGCCTTTATTTCCACAGTATTGGTTGCTGAAAAATTGTTAATTGAATCAATAGAGCCTAACTCAACCGGAGCTTGTAGATAAATACTTGGATCTCCGAATAAATTGTATTTCTGATCATTGTCTGAAATTCTAACCATCTTTGTTCTCAAATAAGCATCACCAATCGAAGGTTGCGGAGAATTTGTTGTACGATAATTAAATAAGTTCTGAAAAAGAGTCATATTTATTGCTGCATTTTCATTTGACCAAACTGCTCTTGAAGCTGTAAAACCAGCAATAATTCCACCATCAGCTTTCGTTAAAAGCATTTCCATTGAACTTTGATTTGCAGGTTTATCATAATCACCAAAATCGCAAGTTGCTGCTGAGAGAAATGGAAGTCGAACTGAATTTTTTAATTGTGGAACAGTTATAGTTTTTTCAAAAACATATTCATGAGTCCAGACTTCAGGATTGCCGTGACCAATGAAATTCATTACAAGAGTTCCATCGTTGAAAGTATTAATAATTTCTCTATTTACATCCGGTTTTCTCCTTCCTCCGGCGGTTTCAACTGTAGGATATTGTATTAGATAAATCTTTTTTATTTCAAACGATAAGGGTATTGCTACTTTTGCAAGCTCTTCAGATTGTGAAGTGTGAATTGGACCATCGTCACCTTTTGTTGTTTTACCGTCGTCAGCGACTAAAGTGATCAAATTTTTCCATAAACCAAAATCTTTATTGTTTTCATACCTAATAATTTTATCCACAGCAGCTTTAGCTTCTTCTACTGATTGAATATGGATTCGTCCAATAGCCAAATCCATAAAAGCATCATTTCCAACAATTCGACCATAAAAATCATCAGTTGGATAACTGTAAATTAAATAGAGACTCTCTTCTGTTTCATACACAGGAATGAAATTCTTACCGTAACCTTCAATGTTTCGATAATCGTAATTTCCATCACCAAATAAGAGAACATATTTTGGTTTAACATTCCAGAATGTATAAGCGTATTTAATAAAGTTTCTTATTGCCGCAACATCGAGCAAACCCCCGCTAAACTCATTATAAATCTCTTCAACATTCACTACAACAGTAGAAATTGGTTTCTTCGCACGAGAGTCTTTGTGAGCCTTCAAACGATTTGCTTCAGCTAAGAATTCCTTAGGCGAAATAATTATCAATTCACCACCCGGATTTATTCCCCGTAGATTCTGATTACCAACCTTAATAACTTCAGATGGTGTAAGATACCCATTCTGTCCAACTGCAAGATATTTTGACGGGAAATTTCCATCTTCAATTGACCTAAATTTCAACTGCATTCCACTGATTTCTGGATTTGAAATAAATTTAACTTCATCAAAACTGGAAATATCAAATACTCTTATATCACTACTTGAAAAATTATTTAAGACATACTCAAAAGTTCCAGACTTAAGCGGGGAAAAGAAAGAGATTCTATCCTGTTCCGCTGATAAATATCTTGGATAGTGAATTTCAATAAAATCAATATAACCGGTTGAAATTGCATCTGTTACATTATAAGTTAATTTCAAAACGCTTCTTGAATCCGAAAGGTTTGATGAATGTGTGAATACTCCCTGATTAGTAGTTGCATAAAGCCCAATTCCGTCGGCAAGATTAACCGGAGAAAGCGAGATAGATCCGATTCTATTATTTCCTTCATCAATTAAGAAAGTGGTTGACCGATCAGACCTTGCTGCAACACCGATTTTGTAAGTAATCACTCTGTCAGAAATTAATCCAGGAAGACGATTTGTGTAAACTCTTGATTTTGTTCTATCATTAAATTCATCGCCAAACCATCTTCTGCCAGTCTCAGCAATGTTTTTCTTAAATTCTCTATAAAGAACATATCCGGTAGTTGTTGTTACAATTGAATCTGGATTGTTTGTTACAGAAATTTTCCCTGTCATTCTTTTTCCAATTGCATTACCGAATGTTAGCCACACATAATTTACATCGCTGTAATAATGGAAATAATGACCAATCGACCTTGATGCTGATTTATATTCCCAGCCTTTCACTGAGGGCGCGTAGAAAATTATATAATCTGATGGATCAAATTTCCCATCATCTTCACCAACAACCAGAATTGCGTTTTCTATTAAATCAACATTAACAAAATCTTCAGGTCTTTCGCTTAAAGTTCTACCTCCGTTACCAAATATTTGAATTGTTCTCGGATCGACATTAGACAAATCAATTCCTTTTGATTTCAGAAAATTGAAATCAAGTTTATAGATACCTTCTTCTATGATTTTAATTCTAAACCAATTGCCGTTGCTTAATCTACTACTCGTGATTTTCTCAAGCGAAAAATTTTTTAATTCATAAACCCAGTTTCGGGCTTGATTTTCATTTATCACTCCTCGATAAACTAAATCATCATTTTCTCTCGTTTTAATTGAAATTATAGGCGTGCTGAAATTTATTTGAATTTTTATCTTTTTATAAATTCTAACTGTATTTGCGCTAATCTGTTGATAAGGATAAATAAGTAAATTCCCAACGATTAAATCCCGAACTATTCCAATTTCGCCCCACCTGACCAATTCGAAATTTATATTTTCAAAATTTTCAAATCTTGATTCTGAGTAATCTGGAATGAGAAAATTATTTTCTCGAATTAAATACGGCACAGGTTTTATAGAAACACC
>JBNAWO010000042.1:0-8736 GCA_049699815.1 Ignavibacteria bacterium
TTTTTCGATTTTTTTCTTCAATCGTCTCTGAGCAAAAGAATTTAGTTTTTCCCATAGATTTTGTTTTTTTTCAAATGGATAAAAGAAACTCGCCTGACCGAGTTGATTGGCTTTCAAATATTCAATTCCACTTTTCAAGTCTTCTTTTAATTGTAAGAGAATATAACTCAGATAATTCTTCAAGGCATTATCAACAGCAATTCGATATTTTTCCTCAGTTGAACCAGCATCAGCAACCAGAATTCTTTCGCCTTTGTTCCATCCGGTTTTAAGAATTAATTCTTTCGTGCCTCTTGTTATTCCCTCGAGATTATCAATTAAGTTTTGTATGAAATCAATCTTATTCTTAATTGCGTTTAGTGCAGCTCTGTTTTCAAGTTCCTCTTGTTTGAGGTTTGAAATCTGTTGTTCTATTTCAGACTTCCTATCCTGAGCTTTTTCAAGTTCAACTTCAGCTTCACTGACTTTAGTTTTTGCTTTATAAAGTTCTTGCGTTAATTCTTCTAAATACTTTGAAAGTTTTTCAATTGTCTGCTCGGTTTTTGAAATCTTTTCATTAAGAGATTTTATACTTTCATTGTTGTTTTGAATTCGAAGATTTAATTTCTCCTGTTGATTTTTGAGGTCATTAAACACTGAATAAAGTTGTTGAAGTTCTTTCCTTTTCTCTTCTAATTCTTTATTTCTATCTTTAAGATAACTTTCGATTTCGACTTTTTTCTCTTCAAGACCATTTAAAAGTTGTTTTGTACTTTCTACCTCAATATTAATTTGATTGATTTTATTTTCAGTCTCAGTAATTGAAATATTTAAAGCCGAAATTTTATTAATGTTATCCTGAATATTCTGTTTGAATCGATTAAGATTATTCTCGTTATTGTTCAGTCTTTCTCTGTTTCTTACAATGTTTTCTTTGACTTTGTAAATACTCTCAGTGCTTCTTAGAATTTCTTCTCTTTTGTTTTCAAGTTTTGCTTCGACTTCATCAAGTTGTTTGTAGAGCTGTTGTTGCTGATTATCAAGCTCATTAATCTGGGTTACAAATTTTTGTTTTTCTTGATGCAATTGAGAAAGAGCCATTTCGGCTTCGTTTATTCTATTTTTCAGTCTAACCAGATCTCTCTCAACTAAATCAATTTCGAGCTCTTTTAATTCTTGATATAATTTATTGAACTGTTCAGCTTTTTTCGATTGTCTTTCAAGTGAATTAACTTTCTTTTGAACTTCTGCATAAATATCATTAACTCTTACGAGATCTTGTTTTACAGCTTCAAGTTTTCTTAGTGCTGCTTTTCTTCGATGCTTATATTTATTTACGCCTGCAGCTTCTTCAAATAAGACTCTTCTGTCATCAGCACGATTACTCAAAATATCTTCTATCATTTTCAGCTCGATTACGGAATAAGCATTGGCGCTCATTCCTGTATCCATAAAAAGATTCTGAATGTCTTTCAATCGACAGGGAACATTGTTTATTAAGTATTCACTTTCACCAGATCTAAATAATCTTCTCGTAATTTTTACTTCAGTGTATTCGATCGGAAGGATATTTCTGTTGTTTTGAATTGTGAGAGAAACTTCAGCCATTCCGAGTGGTTTGCGGTTGGATGTTCCATTGAAAATTACATTATCCATCTTATCGCTTCGAAGAACACTGGTTCTTTGTTCTCCGAGTGCCCATCGAATTGCATCAACTACATTGGTTTTTCCACAACCGTTTGGACCAACAATAGCCGTCAGTCCTGAGTTAAACTTTATCTCAACTTTGTTTGCAAACGATTTAAAACCAAAAATTTCTACTTTTGATAAATACATATCTTAACCGAAATACTCCATTAAATAATCAATTGAGCTATAATTAATCTGTAAATATAAAATTAAACTTGCAAGTGTAATAATCATAAGAGAAAAAGCTACAAAATAAACTCTTGATTTTTTTACTTCAAAGACAATTGAAATTCCTTTTAAAGTCCGGGTGAGAATCCAGATGTGAAAGATTATCACAATTGAATAAATCAATAAATTGTATTTTTCAATTGCAAGAACTTTAAAAACCACAATTCCGAGCGGAAGAAGAATTAGAAAAGGGAGCGCACTCCATATAACAATCAGGAATGAATGATTAAAAAAGATTTTATTTCTTACAAAAAAGTTGAAGAAGCGAACAATGAAAGTTAAAAATATAAACCACAACACAACAATAAATGTGAAATAAAGAATTGACTCGATTGGTCTCCACGCAAGAAAACTGGAAAGTTCGAAAGTAAACAAAGAATTAAAAATCGAAACAAATCTCTCAAAATTGATTTTATCTTTCCAGTAATAAAATATTCCCGAATAAATCAATCCAACAGATAAAGCAATGTTTAATGCAAGAATGACAGTATGAAAAGATGATATAAACCAACCGTCTCTGATATCCGAAAAGAAATTGTAAGTTTTTAGAATTGCCCTGGATACATTCTCTCGAAAACGATGAGTTGAATTGATTGAAAGAATTGTCAATGCCAGCAAAAGTAATCCAGCAAATGCATATACGATAAATGCTTTTTCAGAATAGTTACCCTGCATTATCACAGGAAGTTTGTTATCAGTTAAATAACTCCTTACAACTCGATATGAAAGTTTCTTCACATCACGATACTCATTAACAAGACCGGTTTTCATCAAAGTATTGTCGAGCTTACCAGCAATAATTGATTGATAAGGAAGTCTATAATCAGCAAAAGTGTGAACAAAGAATGAAGCATTTTTTCCCTGAAGTAATTTCAAAACATCAGAAAGATATTTTGCCTGTGCTTGAACCGAATATGGATTTGTATAACCTTCCTCTTCTTCAAGTCCATGATTGTACCCAAAGGCAGTAATTACAAAGAATTTATCTTCATTTAAATTAGAAAGGAATTTTTCTATCTCCATAATTTTTTTGTGCAAGAGATTATATCCGACAAAGTCAAATCCATTGATTTGATTAAGATGGAAATTACCTGTCTCGAAAAATCTAAGGAAGTTGAGATTAGTTTGGTTGGACTTTTTGACGAGTTCAAAAAGATTTTTTATTTCATCTTCATGAAAAACGAACCCAAAATTTAAACCGACAAAACTGGCATAGTTAGAATAATGATTAAAAATAAAATCAAGTTTTTTACTCTTTTCAATTAATTGAGAAGAATTGAGAGGATAAATTTTACTATCCAGATCAAAAAAGACTAAAACTCCATTTTTCTCGCATTGCATCATTAGTTCATCAGATGGCAGAGAATTTTTTACAAGAATTGCATTCGCTCCCAATTCTTTGATGAGATTAACATCTCTTTCGTATTCTCCTAATTTGAAAAATGAATTTTTAACTCCGTTCGATTCGAAATAAGTTACACCCCTTAAAGTTATAGGATGATTGTTAAAAAAAAGTTTTCCTTCGTTGACCTCAATCTTCCTGAAACCGATTTTTGATTTAACTTGATCAATCAGTTCGTTAGAACTGAAGAGTTTGATCTCGATTTTATAATTGTATGGCTTCTGAATATCCCAGAGAGTGGGATTTTTAATTCCCATTTCTCCCGAAACGACTTTTGATGCCCCAGAAAAATTTAGATCTAAAATCATTGAACCAACAGAATTTGAAGTCAACCCATCAAGTATATCTATCATTAATCTAATTGGCTTAGAAGTGTCTGATTGAATATGTTTTGAAGAAGAGATTTCAATGGCGTAATTTATTTTTCCGCTGGAAAGATTTTTATCGAGTTGAGGGTAAAATCTAAAATTAGTTATAGAAATAGATGGTAAAATTTCAATGTAAACATCCTTAAAGATTCCGGACTTTCTTTCAGGCAATTCTAATCTACTAGCAAGAACATTCTGTTCTTTCAATCTTAATTTTTTTGAAAGAATAATCTTAATAAAGTTTTCACCATTTTCTTTTACAATATTCGATGGAATTTTAAATTCATACTCTTCGAGTTCAAAAGGATCGAATGGAATTCTTTCATCATTGAAGTATAAAGCTTCAAGTCCTCGAACTCCTTCAAATTTCAGTAGAAAATTCAAGAAAGGCTTTTGTTCATTAAGCTTGAATCTATTTTCGATTACAATTTTTTCTTCGTCTAACCAGAATGGAACATTTAGTCTTTTGATTTCTTCTTCCGGTTTATAAGTCCAATTTTTATTTAGCAGAACAATTTTTCTGAACTGGCTTGAAGAACTTTCATTAAATGAAAATTCCAGGTTATTTCCATAAACAAGATTAAAAACAAGTAAAAGAAAGATTAAACTATACTTAAACACTTTAATTCCTTCATTTTTGAATCATCAAACAAATATAATTTTTGAAGTGCGTTTATACAATTTAGTTTTAATCCTAAAGCCTGCAACTAAGCTTGAGCTGCAAGTATAATTTGATAAAACAAATCAGCTTTCAAACAAGCACCGCCAATTAATCCGCCATCGATATCTGGTTGTTTGAATAAATCTCTAGCATTTTCAGGTTTTACACTTCCGCCATAAAGAATTTTTGTTATAGTTGAAATTTCAGAATTATAAAGCTGAGCAAGTTTTTCACGCAAGAATGAATGAACCTCTTGTGCCTGCTCAGGAGTTGCAGTTTTGCCTGTTCCAATTGCCCATACTGGTTCGTATGCAATTACAATTTTGTCAAGATCAAATCGCGAAATACCGGCAAGGCCTTTTGTCAATTGATCATCTACTATTTCAAAAGTTTTACCTTTTTCTCTTTCTTCAAGTGTTTCGCCAAGACAAAAAATTGGTTTCAAATTGAATTCAATTGCTCTTTTAATTTTTTGATTGATAAACTCATTACTTTCTTTGAAATAAGTTCTTCTTTCAGAGTGACCCAATATTACATATTCAACGCCAAATGATTTCAACATTTTTGCAGAAACTTCACCAGTAAAAGCTCCTTCCATTTCCGAATGCATATTTTGAGCACCGAGATGAATTGGCGAATTTTTTATTAATTCACCTGCAAGTTCAATTGAAGTAAAAGGTGGACAAATCACAATTTCAACATCCAAGTTACTTTCTTTTAGTTTTTCTTTTAGTTGAGAAATAAGTTCAATTGTCTCATTCTTATCTTTATACATTTTCCAGTTACCAGCAACGATCTTTTTCCTCATTATGTCTCCTTTTAATTATCTTTTTAATTAAAAATTTTTGTAAAATTACAAAACATTAAAACGCTTACAAAAAGAGAAAGTAAATGCAGAACTATAATGGAATTCTTTCACTACTGTTTTTTTGCGTTGAATTAGTTCTTCTAATTAATGTCTTATACTTTTCAAAATCCAGGTATAAAAATCTGAGCGTCGTAATTCTTGCTCTTCTTGCGCTTTATCAATTTTTTGAATTTTTGATTTGTGGAATGGGATTAAAAGAAAGTTTTGTGATATATCTTGCGTTTGTAACCATTTCATTTTTACCACCTAATGGACTACTTCTAATAGCCAGAGTTAATAAAATTAATTTCAAAAAATTTCAAAGTTTAATTTTTGTTCCACCTTTATTTTTTTCGCTTTATTACTTATTAACAATAAAAGAATTTCGCGTCCGTGAATGTTCAGTAATTTATGTTTCATATCATTATCCACTTGGATTCCTTTACGGTTTATTTTATTACATACCTATTTTAATTGCTCTTTATATAGCATTTAAAAATCTTTTGAAATCAAACGACCAAACATTGAGAAAGAATAATTCGATTTTAATTTTTGGTTATTTATCATTTTTAGTTCCAATGATTGTAGCTCTTTTTATTTATCCTGATTCAATTAATTTTATTGAAAGTTTAATGTGCAAGTTCGCTTTTGTTTTATCTTTATCAATTTCTTACTTTGCGTTGGATATTAAAAGAAAGGGCAAGAAATGAAATACGAACTTTCAAACTGTTTTCTTTTCACAAGAGTAGAGGGTGAAGGTGAGCCTATTATTCTTATTCATGGATTTCCATTAACACACGAAATGTGGGAACCGCAGATTAAATTTTTGATCGGATCTGGTTACAAAGTTATCGCACCGGATTTAAGAGGTTTTGGAAATTCTTTGGTTGAAATTTCAGAATGGTCAATGGACGATTTTGCAAACGATATAATTTGTCTCGCTGATAAACTTGAGATTCATAAATTTGCGGTTGCTGGAATGAGTATGGGCGGTTATATAACTTTTAATTTATTAGAAAGATTTAGTGATAGAATTTCAAAAGCAATTTTAGTCGCAACAAAAGCACATGCTGATGACGAGCAGGCAAAAAATCGAAGGAACGAATTAATTCAAGCCGCAAGAACTTCGGGCAAAACCCCTGTGATCGAAGCATTCAAGAAAATTTTATTTGCCCCAATCACCTGGGAAAGAAATATTCAGCTTGTAAATAAAGTTGCGGTAATAATGGAAAGAGCCAGTATCAATGGAATTATTGGATCTCTTGGAGCAATGAGAGACAGAAAAGATTATGTTGATTTTCTTGAAAAGATTGAAATTCCAGTTTTGGTTATTCATGGAAAGAGCGATCTTGCAAGTCCATTGCAAAACGCTGAATTAATGGCAAGTAAAATTAAAAATGTTCAAGTTTTCTACTCAGATCTTGCTGGCCATATGGTGAATTTAGAAGATACAGAAAAAGTTAATCAGGCAATTCTAAATTTTCTGAAAAATTAAAAATTCTATCAAAACTATTGGGGCGTAATCGATTTCTTAAGATACAATGTACTCTTCAAAATGAAATGAATTATTTCATTTCTTTAATTATTTTGTGAAAAATGAAATAAACAATCTGGTTATCGTTATGGATTTCATCGAACTTCAAATTGCGGATGATATTAAAAAACTAAAGGAACTCGATACTTATACAATCAAGCTCATAAAAATTATCTATAATCCGCAGATGTATACTTTGCGAGATCTGGAAGAATTTCAACATTTCATTGAAAGATCATTTCCAAATGTCCCGATTGCTTTTGAAGAGAATCCAGAATCAAAAAAAATCAGTTTTGCATTAGGAATTGAATAAATGACTTTAGGTGAAAGAGTAAATCAATTTTTCAATACAATTGGAGGTTTAACTGCTTTCTCAGTGAGATTTTTTGTCGAAGTATTTCGCCCCCCATATGAAATTGGTGAAGTTAGAAAACATATGGACGAACTTGGTGTAAAAACTTTTTCAATTGTAAGCGTAACTGGATTTATAATTGGTTTAGTCCTTGGGATGCAGACACAACCTGTTCTTGCAAGATTTGGAGCGGAAATGTTTTTGCCAGGAACAATTGCTCTCTCTGTAATCCGTGAACTTGGACCTGTTCTTACGGCATTGATTTTTGCTGGCAGAGTCGGTTCAGGAATTGGTGCTGAACTTGGTTCAATGCGAGTAACCGAACAAATTGATGCGATGGAAGTTTCCGCTGTAGATCCATTCAGGTATTTAGTTGTAACTCGAGTAATTGCAACAACCCTTATGTTGCCTTTGCTTACAGTCTATGTCGATTTCATTGCATTAATTGGAGGATATATTGCTGTCATCATCACTCAAAATTTAACATTTGCTTATTACATCCAGCTTGTACTAGAAGCAATTACTTTTTCTGATGTAATACCAGGTATAGCAAAGACTTTTGTTTTTGGTTTTATTGTTGGAATAGTTGGTTCGTATCTTGGTTTTAATGCAACTAAAGGAACCGAAGGAGTGGGTAAGGCAAGCACAACAGCGGTTGTGATTTCTTCTCTTCTTATACTGCTATTCGATATGATACTTGTTAGATTAACTTTAATTCTTTTTCCGTAATTGATATGATAAAAGTTGAAAATCTCCATAAAAGATTTGGTGATTTAGTTGTTCTTGATGGAGTAACCTTTGAAGTCCCTGCCGGGCAAACTTTTGTAATTCTTGGGAGAAGTGGAACGGGTAAAAGTGTTCTTTTAAAATGCCTTGTCCGATTACTCGATCCAGATCAGGGGAAAATTTTAATTGATGGAAATGATATACTTGAGCTTTCTCATAAAGAATTAAATGAAATTAGAAAAGAAATCGGTTTTTTATTTCAAAGCGCAGCCTTGTACGATTCTATGTCAGTTAGAGAAAATCTAGCGTTCCCTTTAATCAGACATACAAATTTGAGTGAAGATGAAATTGATAACAGAGTGAAAGAAATGCTTTCACTCGTTGGACTTGAATATGCAATAGATAAAATGCCTTCTGAACTTTCTGGTGGAATGAAAAAACGAATCGGGTTAGCTCGAGCTTTGATTCTTCATCCCAAAATTATGTTGTATGATGAACCAACGACAGGGCTCGATCCAGTAACTTCAAAAGAGATTGCGAGGTTAATTCTTGAAATGCAAAGAAAATTTAAAATGACAAATATCGTTGTAACTCACGATATGGTTGTTGCTTTAAGTACTGCTGATAAAATTTTACTGCTGGATAATGGTCATTTTATTTTTGAAGGAACATCTGAAGATTTAATTAACTCTAAACTTGAAATTGTTCAAAAATTTTTATCAAATAAACTTGATTAAAAAAGGAGTTTGATATGGCTAGCAAACTCAAAGGCGCAAGACTTGGTTTATTTACTTTTTTAGGAACAGTAATTCTTGTGATTGGAATTTTTCTAATCGGGAATAAAGATCTACTTTTTCTTGAAACATTTGAATTAAAAGCATATTTCTCAACTGTTGAAGGATTACGAGTTGGGGCTCCTGTCAGACTCACCGGTATTGATGTAGGTTCAA
>JBNAWO010000042.1:8746-18442 GCA_049699815.1 Ignavibacteria bacterium
GAATTTATTACCGATACAACAAGTAAAATTTTAGTTACAATGAAAATTAGAAAAGATGTTCAACAATTCATTAAAAAAGATTCTCGAGCGAGCATTGAAACTGAAGGTTTGGTCGGTAATAAAGTTTTAATAATTTATGGAGGAAGTGGTCAGGTCCCTCATGTGGAAGATGGAGACATTTTACAAACAAAAACTACAGTTAGTTATGCGGAAATAGTAGAAGAAACTCAAGGCATTTTAAACTACATTAAAGAAATAGCGAAAGAATTTTCTATTACTCTTAAAAAAGTCAACGAAGGTCAAGGAACAATTGGAAAACTTTTAAATGATAAGAAGCTTTACCAGAGTTTAGATCAGGCAACTCAAACGGCAAATCAAACAATGATGGGATTAACTACAAGTCTCGAAGAAATTACAAATGTTGTAACAGGACTGGGAAATAATCTTGTTAATGTAATATCCGGGGTTGATTCAATCGTTAAAAAAGTTGATAATCTTGTATTGCGTGTAAATCAAGGCGAAGGTGTATTGGGCGCATTGATAAGCGACAAAAGTGCTTATGATTCAGTCAAAGCAATCATCAATAATTTAATTATTACAGCAAATCAAGCTAAAATTGGTGCGGAAAGATTTGCAGAAAATATGGAAGCCTTAAAACACAACTGGCTTTTTAAAGGTTACTTTGAAAGAAGAGGATACTGGGAACGCTCTGAATACGAAAGAGAACTTGATATGAAACTCGAAGAAATCAAGAAGCAACAAAAAGAACTCGAAAAGAGAATTCAGGAATTACGAGAACTCGAAAAACGCGTTCCTCCGGAATTACCCAGGAAAGAATAATTGTTATTTTTAATTACTCATAATATGGGTTGAATTCAAGTATTCTATTTCCTTTCACTTTGAATAAGAATATAATCTGAAATTATAGTAGCGTTTAATAAACTGTGTAAAGCAAAATTAGTAGAAAGGATCTACCCTAAATAAATAAATCAAAGGAGTACTGAATTCACTTTTAACAAAATACATAAAAACCATACTGAAAATCCTTATTATCAAAAATTTTTTACATCACTATGATAATGATTTGTCTGTTTTTCACAGCTTTTTATGGCAATACGAATTATTAGAATGTAGATTTCGGCTTAGCTTTTAGGCATCTAAGCTTTGATAAATTGTTGATTGCCTCTTATAAGTAATTTAATTTTATAAAATTGTTGAAAATTAGTCCAAAATTGTTTTTGCTCTCTTCATTTCTTATTTTGCATCGGAAATTTTAAAAAATGGAGTAAAAATGAAGAAAGGTATTCACCCAGTTTATAGAAAATCGGTTGTTACTTGCGTTTGCGGTAATACATTTGTCACAAGATCAACAGCGGGAGATTTAAAATTAGAAATCTGCTCAAACTGTCATCCATTCTTTACTGGAAAACAGAAATTAGTTGACTCAGCAGGTCGCGTTGAAAAATTTATGAAGAAATACGGGAAAAAGGCTACTCAATAACCTTCTTGCACCGGGCTCATCTCTTACTAAAATATAAACTAACAACAATGGAGCGAACCTATGCTGGTTATAATAAAAGAAAATTACGACGAGATGAGCAAAGAAGCTGCGAAAATAGTTGCTGCTCGTCTCCGTCGTAAACCTAACCTCGTCCTTGGTCTCGCTACTGGAAGTACTCCAGTTGGGCTTTACAAAGAGCTCATCAGGTTACACAAAGAAGAAGGCTTGGATTTTTCCAAAGTCGTTACTTTTAATTTAGATGAATATATCGGGTTACCGCCGCATCACGATCAAAGCTACCGATATTTTATGGATATCAATTTGTTCAATCACATAAACATTGATAAAAGATATATTCACGTTCCAAATGGAATGGCAGACGATATCGAAGCACATTGCGAATGGTATGAAGAACAAATCAAAAAATTCGGTGGAATTGATTTGCAAATACTCGGCATAGGCGCAAATGGCCACATTGCATTTAATGAACCAGGTTCTTCACTCGGGTCACGAACTAGAATTAAAACTCTTACCGAACAGACTGTAAAAGACAATGCAAGATTTTTCAAATCAATTGACGAAGTTCCAAGATATGCAATTACAATGGGCATTGGGACAATAATGGAAGCAAAAGAAATAATTTTGCTTGCTAATGGAAAAAACAAAGCCGATGCAATTAAATCTGCCGTTGAAGGACCAATTACAGCAATGTGTCCTGCTTCAATTATCCAGATGCATCGTAAAGCTTATGTGATTGTCGATAAAGAAGCTGCTTCAAAATTGAGCAGAGATTACAACAGTTAAAAGGAAAACTTATGCACATTTGTATTTTTGAGGGCATTTACTACACGAGATTATTGCCTCTTGTTTATACTCGTCCAACTTATGAGTTGAGATGTGGAATTCTCACATTAAAAGATAAAATTTTAAGACATTTTCCTGATGCAAAAGTTACCCTTCATTGTAGAAATTATTTATCAGAATATCTTTCCGATATCTATCCACAATATGAAATAAATCAAATCAGCAGTAATGATGAATGTTTGTTCATCAACGGACGAGTAATTGCAGATAATGATTTCCTTGAAAAAATAGATCTCAAAGATCCCAATGATGTTCTCTATGTGAATGGAGAAGCAATAGTTGCAGCAAAAGTCAGCGGTTCAAAATTAGAAGATTTGAAAAATTCACTCCACGACTTATTCACACTTTCTGATTTCGATGGATTGTTTAAGCAACAGGTCGATGTAAAATTAATCAACTATCCCTGGGATCTGGTAAATAATAATGCAGAACAAATTGAAAAAGATTTTGAATACCTGATTAAATCAAAAGAGAAAAAAATTAATGGAAAAATTTACCAAGGCGTTCATCTATTAAATGAAGATTACATTTTTATTGATGAAGGCACAAAGATTAAACCCGGTGTAGTTTTAGATGCGGAGAATGGTCCAATTTATATTGGTAAAAATGTAACCATATTTCCAAATGCAGTGATAGAAGGTCCAGCTTATATTGGCGATAAAACCCAAATCAAAATTTCAGCAAAAATTTATGAAGGAACTTCAATCGGTGAAGTTTGTAAGGTTGGTGGTGAAGTTGAGAATAGTATTATTCACTCCTATTCAAATAAACAGCACGAAGGTTTTTTAGGTCATAGTTATCTAGGAAAATGGGTAAACATTGGCGCCGATACAAATAACAGTGATTTGAAAAACAACTACGGAAGTGTGAAAGTTTATATTAATGGTGAGTTGATTGACAGCGGTTCTCAATTTGTTGGATTAATGATGGGAGATCATTCAAAAACTGGAATTAATACAATGTTTAATACAGGAACTGTTGTCGGTGTTTCTTGTAATATTTACGGTTCTGGAATTCCTCCAAAATATGTTCCTTCATTTTCATGGGGTGGTGCTGAAATGTTAACAACTTATGACCTTGAAAGAAGTCTTGAAGTCGCAAAAAGAGTTATGGCAAGAAGAAATGTCACAATGTCTCCATCAGAAGAGAAACTTTTACGGAAAGTGTTTGATCTTACACGTGAAGAAAGAAGAAAACGTGGAATGCCAAATTGAATATTGACTTTTGAAATGGTCAGAGCGGAGTCAAATACTCCGCTTTTTTATTTTAAAAAAGTAAGCTCATCTAACTTAAGCATTGAGATTTAATTTTATTTTAATTTTTAGCCATGTCATCTCAGAAAACTTTATTGTAAAATTTAAGAATTATCCGACTGGTTTTGCAGAAATTTTCAAAATAATTTTATTGCCATCTCAATTTCATCGACTATATTGAAATTAATGCTGATGACATCCTGAGCCAGTCGAAAAGCCTCCATCTGTCATTCCCGCACAAAAGGGAATCCACTTTAACCCTGAGTCAATCGAAAGGTGACAGGAAGACATACTTCCTATAATGTCATTCTTATTCGTCTGAAGCGAATTATCCTTCAACTGAAAAAGGTTCGGCTCGACATAAATTTAAATACGAAACCTTCACTCTACTTAAATATTAACCTTTTAAATTTTAACTTTGCAATGCTGAATATTTAATTTGTTGAACTAAATTAAATGTGATGAAAAATGACAGAATTAAAAGATTTATATGTTGGTCCAAGAGGAATTGCTGTAAAAATTTTGAATCGTGTCGATCGAACCGATGCTTATCTCGATAAATTAATCGATGTGGAATTAAAATACGGCGAACTCTCAGGTCCTGATAAAGCACTCTTAAATGAAATTGTTCATGGGGTAGTGCGATGGGAGCGAAGACTTGATTGGATACTTAGAGGTTTTTATAAAGGCGAGTTCTCGAAGTGTATTCCAAATTTAAAAAATGCAATGCGCGTTGCTCTTTATCAAATTCTTTTTTTAGATAACATTCCACATTATGCCGCTGTTAATGAAGCAGTTGAATTCGTCAAAAAAATTCAAGGTGAAAAATCAGCAAATCTTGTAAACGCTGTTTTAAGAAACATAATTCGTACAATCGAAGAAGCTGAAATTAGATATCCGGATCCCGAGCAAGACGAAATCAATTATCTCGGAACTTATTACTCTCATCCCAATTGGTTAGTCAAACGATGGCTTAAAAGATATGGAAGAGAGTTCACCGAAAAATTGATGGAGGAAAATAACCAGAGACCTAAACTCACTTTAAGGTTTAATAGATTACTTACCAATCGTGAAACATTCATTAAAAAACTTGAAGAAGCAGAACTAAAATTTCGACCTTCAAAATATCTTGAACACTTTTTCGTTCTTTTACACTTAACAAACATAACCGATTGGAATTATTTCCAGCAAGGATACTTTTCAATTCAAGATGAAAGTGCTGGAATACCTTGCATACTCCTGGACCCAAAACCCGGTGAAACGATTCTTGATTTATGTGCGGCTCCTGGAGGAAAGAGCACTTACATAGCTGAGCTGATGGACAATCAAGGTAAAATAATTGCAGTTGATAAATATCAAAGTCGAATTAAATTAATGAAGAAAAATGTTGAGAGATTAAAAATTACAAATATCGAATTTCTTGAAGCTGACAGCGAAACTCTTGAAATACCTCCAGTCGATAAAGTTCTTCTCGATGCACCTTGCTCAGGACTTGGAGTCTTAACTAAAAAACCTGAAATCAAATGGAAAAAAGATTCGGAAGACATAAAACGTTTGGCTGATATTCAGACAAGATTAATTAATAATGCAGCAAAGCTTGTCAAAATCGGTGGAGTTCTTGTTTACAGTACCTGCACAATTGAACCAGAAGAAAATTTCGATATCATTTCAAAATTCCTTGAAACACATCCTAATTTCGAACTTGTAAAGAATCATCCAACCATTCATCCGGATTTGATTGATGAAAATGGTTGTATTGCAACTTATCCTAATGTTCATGAAATGGATGGAAGTTTTACAGCAAAATTAATTCGACTTTATTAATTTCAAGGTAGAGAGCCAATTTTTCAATAATTTTTTTAACAAAAAAACCAGGAGGTGCAGGAATGAAATGAACGATATCGGTAAAGAACTAAAAGAACTCCGCCTTTTAAAAGGTTTAACACTTAAAGAACTCTCCGATTTAACACGCATTAACATTAAATATCTTGAATACCTTGAACAAAACAATTTCACTTTTATGCCTGAAGTTTATGTTCGCTCTTTCCTCAAAACTTATGTTAAATATCTCGGAGGCGACGAGAAAAAATTCTTAGAAATCTTTGAAGAAATTTTACATCCCAAAATAAAGGAGAAATCAGAATTAGAAAAAGAAGTGGAAATACAAGAAATTGAAAATGAGAATAAAATTAAATCGTTGAATTTTTTTCTTGGAAAAACAAACATTCTAACATTCAAAAATGTTTTATTCTTCGGTTCAGCTTTAATTTTTTTGTTTGTAATTCTCATATTAATCTTTTCAAAAGGAAGTGATAACAAAACTTTAGTAACTACAAAAACCGAAGAGAAAATGTTTGAAGAAAGTTACGAAGACAAAACACAAAATTTTACTAATTTTGTTTCGAGCGATAGTTTAATATTGGGTATAAATGCAATGGATTCAGTCTGGATTCAGGTTAAAATGGATGATTCAAAAATTGAAGAAGTTTATATGAGAAGTGGTGAAGCAAAAAAATTCAAAGCAAAAAATGATTTTCAATTACTGGTGGGCAATGCTGGGGGAATTGTTCTTTATCTTAATGAAACTGAATTACCATTTTCAGGCGTAAAAGGTTCAGTCAAGCGATTAAAAATAGATAAAGAAGGTCTGAAACTAATTCAGGTTAAAAATGAGCTCAAAAGACAATAATCAAGAAATTGTTAGTCCTGAAATTATCAAAAGAATCGAAGAGCTAAGAGAATTAATTCATCAACACGATTACAATTACTATGTTTTGAACGAACCTACAATTTCTGATCGTGAATACGACCTCTTAATGCAAGAATTAATTGAACTTGAAAACAAATATCCATTTTTGATTACACCAGATTCACCAACACAAAGAGTTGGCGGCGAACCGACCAAAGAATTTCCCGTTGTCGTCCACGAAGTCCCAATGCTCTCTTTATCTAACACATATTCAATCGAAGATCTCTACGATTTTCATCGAAAAGTTAAAGAAAATTTACCCGAAGGTGAAAAAATTGAATATGTAACTGAACTTAAAATTGATGGCGTTGCAATTAGTCTAAAATATCGTCACGGTTTATTTGTTCAAGGAGTTACACGAGGAGATGGAACTCGAGGCGACGATATAACAAACAACTTGCGAACGATTCGCTCTTTACCTCTAAGATTAAACTTCAATAATGTTAAAAGAAAAGATTTTGAAGACATTGAAGTTCGTGGTGAAGTTTATATGAATCGCTCTGATTTCGAAGCGCTGAATCGTGAAAGAGAAAAATTGGGTGAAAAACTTTTTGCCAATCCAAGAAACGCTACCGCAGGAACATTAAAACTTCAAGATCCAAAGCAAGTCGCTGAAAGACCATTAAATCTTTTCTGTTACTACTTAAGAACAAACACAAAAGAACTTAAAACTCAATTTGAAAATCTTAATATCTTAAAAAATCTTGGTTTCAAAGTTAATCCTTACTATAGGCTCTGCTCTACAATTGAAGAAGTAATTCAATATTGCAAAGAATGGGAGGAGAAGAGAGAAACTTTACCTTATGATATTGATGGGGTCGTAATTAAAGTAAACAGTTTGAGGCAACAAGAAATTTTAGGAAATGTGGCTAAATCACCCAGATGGGCAACTGCTTTTAAATTCGAAGCGAAAAAAGCAAAAACAAAACTTAAGGCAATTACTCTTCAAGTTGGAAGATTAGGAACTATAACTCCAGTTGCTGAACTTGAACCAGTTTTTCTCGCTGGCACAACTGTTAGTCGTGCAACTCTTCACAACTTCGAAGAAATTCAAAGAAAAGATATTCGTGTCGGAGATACAGTAATTATCGAGAAAGGCGGTGATATAATTCCTAAGGTTGTTGAAGTTGTTTTAGATGAACGAAGTTCAAAATCTCAACCTTTCGAAATTCCAGAAAATTGCCCTATTTGTGGATCAAAATTGGTTAATCCTCCAGGTGAAGTTGCTTATTACTGCCCTAATTATGATTGTCCTGAACAAGTTAAACAAAGACTTGTTCATTTTGCATCACGTGTAGCAATGGATATAGAAGGATTGGGCGAGGCTATTGTGGATAAATTTGTTGATCTTGGTTTCCTTTATTCACCTGCCGATATTTATCGATTAAAAGATAAAAGAGATCAATTAATAAAGCTTGAAGGATTTGGTGAAAAAAGCGTTGACAATCTTCTGAGAGCAATTGAAGATTCTAAAAATCAACCATTTGAGAGAGTTCTGTTTGCACTTGGAATCAGACACGTAGGTGCAAGCGTTGCCAAAGATCTTGCAGACCACTTTAAATCCATTGACGAATTAATGAAAGCTACTCCAGAAGAATTACAAAAAATACCTGAAATTGGTGAAACAATCAGTCAAAGCATCGTTGAATATTTTAACGATCAAAGAAATGTTAAATTAATTGAAGAACTAAGATCATTCGGATTAAAATTTTCAACAGAGAAAAAAAACATTTCAAACAAACTTGCTGGAAAGACATTCGTTATTACCGGTACATTAGACTCAATGTCGCGCAATGAAGCAAAAGAATTAATTGAAAAATATGGAGGCAAAACTTCTGATAATGTTAGTTCGAAAACTTCTTTTGTAATTGTTGGCAAAGATCCTGGTTCAAAATATGAAAAAGCTAAAAAGCTAAAGATTCCAATTTTATCTGAAGAAGAATTCTTGAAGATGATCAAAGACTGAGTTTAAACTTTCTGATGAAAACACTTATTCAAAAAATCTTGATTTATCTCTACTCTTTGAAAAAACCTCATTTCAATTTCGTTAACCCAAAGAACATTTTAAAAAATTCTAAAAATGTTCTTGTATTACTTCCTGAACAAAATGAGCTTAAAGATGAAATTAATTTTGTAGTTGAAGTTCTTCAGCAAATCTTTAAGCAAATAACTTTTGTAGCTGAAGCATCATTAATTCAATTACTAAAGCCAGAAATTTTAGACCATTTCATCTCCTATTCAAAAAAAGAGAAAAACTTATTCGATCTACCAAAAAAAGAATTCATTAAGTCTCTTCAATCAAAAAACTTTGATTTGATAATTGATCTAAATCTTGATGACTCAAATTTTCATTACTGGATAACCAAAAGTCTCGATGCTGAATTTAAACTTGGACTCTATAGGAAAAATTCGACTCTATTTAATAACTTAGTAATGAGAGTTAAAAACATTGATAAAGTTAAAACAGTCTACGAAAACTTTTTATTCCTGCTAAAACTTTGAAGGAGCGTTATGAATTTCGAAATAAAACATATAGACGATATCATAATCTTCAAACTCAACGAAAGAAAAATGGATACAACTATTTCGGGTTTATTAAAAGGTGAATTTACAATTCTTTGTCAGGCAGAAAATGTTCGAAAGCTGATTATCGATTTAGAAAAGGTTGAATTGTGTGACAGCTCAGGTTTAAGTGCATTACTTCTAGCACAGAGACAAATTAGAGAAAAGGGCGGTGCAATCAGGCTTATAAATGTTAATGAAAAAGTTCACAATCTAATTAAAATATCTTTCCTTGAAAATGTCCTGCCGGTTTGCAATTCGCAGGAAGAAGCTTTTGAAGAATTAGAAAATTTAGAGTAAAAAGTGCAATCAATTCTTCTCTCTTATATTGATTATATAATCATCATCGCTTATTTAGTTTTAATTACTCTAATTGGAATTATCTCAGGCGGAAAACAGAAATCAATTAAAGATTATTTCTTAGGAGCCGATGTCGTCCCCTGGTGGGCAGTTTGCTTTGCAATCGTCGCAGCTGAAACAAGCACTTTGACTTTCATTTCTATCCCAGGTCTGGCATATCTTACTAATTTGAATTTTTTGCAATTAACATTTGGATATTTGATCGGAAGAATAATTGTTGCTTTCCTATTTTTACCGGCATATTTGCAAGGTGAACTCTCTACCGCATACGCTTTTTTAGAAAATCGTTTCGGTTACAAAACTAGAACTTTCGCTTCAATTGTTTTTATGTTTACAAGAACAGCTGCAGATGGAGTAAGACTTTTTGCGACTGCTATTCCACTTAAGTTAATGCTTAATATCGATTA
>JBNAWO010000043.1:0-18267 GCA_049699815.1 Ignavibacteria bacterium
TTTCAAATCCTGCATTTCCTGGCGATGTCTTCTCTGAAGCTCAATTTCTTCCATAATTATATTGAGCTTTTTATTAATTTCTTCAAGTTGTAATTGAAGTTCTTTGTTCTCCATATTTATAACCTCTTTCCAGCCATTGTCATATGAGATTCAATTGGAAGTTCGATACCTTTTAGTAAGAAGTTCCAGTACATCCATCTAAACATTACTTTGCCATAATGATTCATCTTAGTTTCTTCAAGTAAAGAGAATGGTCCAATTCCGGGTAATGGGAATTTGCCGGGAAGTGGCTCGGTGTCGTAATTAAAATCAATTAAAATTCCTTTCCCAAAACCGCTTTCAATGAAGCAATTAGCATGACCATCAAATTTTGCAGTAGGTTTTCTACCATCAATGACATCCATAAAATTCTCAAAAAGAATTTCGGATTGGAAGTGTGCAACTGAACCAGCTTTTGAACTTGGAAGATTTGTTGCATCACCAATTACAAAAATGTTGTCAAATCCTTCTGCCAGTAAAGTTTGTTTATCAGTTGGAATGAAATTCAATACATCTCCCATTCCGCTTCTGGCAATAGCTTCATCACCTTTGTTTGTTGGAATTGTAACCAGAACATCAAATGGTATCTCAATTTCGTCCCAGCTTACAATTTTTTTCTCATCATTATCAACTCTTGCAATATTGAAATCCGGAACAAGCTTTATGTTTTTCTTTTCAAGGAAATCGCCAAGTATTGCAGAAGCTCTTGGTTTTGTAAATGCACCTGGCAGAGGAGTAACAAAATGAATATCAACTTTATCTCGAATTCCTCTCTCAGTGAAATACTAATCAGCTAAAAATGCAAATTCAAGTGGTGCAACCGGACATTTGATTGGCATTTCAGTAATTTGAATGACAAGCTTTCCACCATCCCAGTGTTTGAAGAAATTTCTTAAGGCACAAGCACCTTCTATTGTATAAAAATCGAAAACATTCTTATACCAGAGTTTATCTTTCATTCCTTCGATTTCGGTTGGATCGACTCTCGAACCTGTAGCAATAATTAAATAATCATACGGGATAACTCTATTGTTAGAAAGAATTACTCTGTTTTTATCAGGTTCAATCCTTTCAATTTCACTCATTATAACTTCAACACCAGGGGGGAAGAAATCTCTTTTCGGTTTTATAACATCTCTTCTCGTGTAAATCTCAAATGGAATAAATAAAAATCCGGGTTGATAGTAATGCGTTTCTTCTTTATCGACAATTGTAATGCTCCATTCTTTAAGATCAAGAGCGTTATATAATTTATTGAGCATCATTGTGCCTGCAGTTCCGGCACCAAGAATAACGAGTTTTCTCATAACTTTTCCTCTTTTAATTCTTCTTTTTGATAAATTCCGTTAAATGTTAATTCGACCAGTTTAGATTTTATCGATTCACAATTATTGAAAATGTTGTAAACCTCGCACTCGCGGCAATTTCTATCAGCACAAAAATCCTTTTCATGTTTGAATGTCCAGCACGGTTTATTTGAAATTTTAAGAGCTTTACAGTGTTCGATGTTTTGCAAGGTACAATTTACGATTGCCCAGCAGGGTATTAATGAAAAAATTCTTTTAATCCCTTCAATGCTTAATTTTCTTCGTTGATTGCATTCCTAATGCATTTAAGTCTATCAATATCTTCATCGGAATACACTCTCTGTTTCGTTGATTTTTTGTATGGGATTATGAGTCCTTCTCTTTCATACATTCTTAAAGTATGGACTGAAATTCCGAGTATCTTAGCCGCTTCACTTATTTTGTATTTTGGATTTGATTGTTTCATATCAATTTTCATTAAACATCTTACTATTAAGATTTAGCAAATAATTTGCCAACAAATTAGTCAATTTTTAAGCAATTTTTTGATATTTATAAATATAGTTTTATAAAAAATGAGAAATGAAGTATAAAGTAGTTTCAATGTTGATATTTATAAATAACAAAAACTATTGCAACTCAAAAACAATAAAATAATTAGAAAAAGATTAATTGATTAATCCAGTATTTTGTTTTCGATCTTTAAATTTTTTAATTATTGATAAGAAAAGAATGAAAGTAACAAACAAAAAAATCTGTCTAAGAATAACCCAATTACCGTAAAAAATTCCGCTCGATATAACCAGCCCCATTATAAGAAGGTTTATTAACGGAAGAACAAAAGTTGAATTGGTTATTCTGTCAAATATCTTCTTTTGATTATATATTGATAAAATTATAAATGGTAGAAATGCGACAACAACAAGTCGTTCCGTATTTACCGCAAAAAGAATCTGTAAATAGGATAAAACTACAAGAGGTAAAAACTTAGGTCCAAAAATTTTAATTGTTTTCCAATCAATAAGCGCAAGAATAAAATGAATTAAGAAAGAATAGATTGTAATATTGTACAAAAGCGTAAACGAAAATTCTTTTAATCTCGGTAGTCCAATTGTATAATATAGATATTTCAAATTGTAAGTACTATCATCAAAATTTACATTTCTCAATTGAGGAGAAAGAGAAGATAAATATTCCGGGTCTTCGTTGAATGGTGGAATAATAATCCTTATTGTTATAAAAACAATGATTGGAATAATTGATATAAACAATGTTTTTTTGAAAACTTGAAAGTCAAATAATTTTGTTGCATTAAAAGTATAATAAAGGGGAAGGACAAACAATACTGATTCTTTTGTCATTGCTCCTATTGTCATAACTGCTAAAAACAATAAATCATTTTTAATCAAAATTGAATATAAGCCAAGTGTTATTAGAAGAAATGTAAAAGAATCTGGTAGCCAGAAATTATGAATCACATACTTAGTAACGAATCCAATTGAGAAATATGCAAACATTAGAGCAAATGATGAGGATAAATCACTAAATATCTTCTGCCCAATCTTAAAAGTAAAAAATCCTGTTAGAACAATTGATGAAATTGAAATCAATTTGAAATTGAGTGATAACTCAAAAGGTAAAATTGAAGCAAGAAATGGAACAAAGATTCTCCAGCAGAATGGTGCAATGTGAAAATCGAGATTGTTAAGAGCCATCCAGATATATTTATGATGATCCCAATTAAATTTGAAATGTGGATGGTTATAATCTAATGTATCAGTTCTAACGCTTAATGCAAAAGTTAAAACGATAGAAAGGACTAATGCCAGATATTCTATTTTGAACTTTTTTATATGCATATTGCTTTCAAGTAAAATTTAATTTTAATAAACTTACAAAAAAAGATTTAACACTAACAAAATTAGGAAAGGTTTTATGAAAACTGCACTAATCACAGGAGCTTCTTTCGGAATAGGTTATGAACTTGCAAAAATCTTTGCCAATCAGAAATACGATCTTGTACTTGTTGCCCGAAATAGAGAAAGATTGAATGAAATTGAATCTGAACTCAAAAGAAACAATAATATTAGAATAAAGAATCTGGTTAAAGACTTATCCAATCCTTCCGCTCCAATAGAAATTTTTGAAGAACTGATTTATGATAAAATTGATGTTGATATTTTAATAAATAATGCAGGATTTGGTTTACTTGGTCCATTTAGTGAAATGAGTTTACAAGAGCAACTTAATATGATTCAGGTCAATATAACTTCGTTAGTTCATCTAACCGGCTTGATCCTTCCATCGATGATTAAACGTGGAGATGGAAAGATAATGAATGTTGCATCTACTGCAGCGTTTCAACCCGGTCCAAATATGGCTGTTTATTATGCAAGCAAAGCTTTTGTTTTATCTTTTTCTAAAGCACTTTATAAAGAATTAAAAGATAATGGGATTTCAGTTACTGCCCTGTGTCCAGGTCCTACAAAAACAGAATTTCAGAAACGAGCAAGAATGGAAAATATTAATCTTGAAAGATCAAAACTTCTACCATATATGTCAGCAGAAAAAGTTGCACTGGCTGGTTTCAAGGGATTAATGAAGGGTAAAAGAGTTGTCATTCCTGGGATTTTTAATAAAGTTGGAACTAAACTCGTTCGAATAGTTCCTGAAGATTTTGTACTCTCAGTAATTCATAAGTTCAATTCCATGGATTAAAAGTGTGTGTTCTTGTTTTTGCTTTAAAGTTCCATCCAGATTATAAATTTATTTTCGCTGGTAATCGTGATGAATTTTATACCAGACCAACTGCACCAGCAGCAATTTGGGGAGATGAAATTAAAATTCTCTCTGGCATAGATCTCAAATCAAATGGGACTTGGCTTGGAATTACAGTTGAAAGAAATGATTCAATCCCCGCAGGAGATTTTTGTGTCGTAACTAATTTCAGAGATTTTTATAGTTATAGAGAAAATCCTGAACTTACTTCAAGAGGGGAACTCGTTAAAGATTTTCTTCAAACAAATTATCCATTTAAAAAGGCAGAAACTCGTTTTAGAGACTTTTGTGATTATTTACTTTCAAACTCTCGTAACTATAACGCATTAAATTTGATCTTTGGTAACTTTGATGAGATCTATTATTACTCAAACGTGAAAAATGAAGTTGAATTAATTCAAACTGGCATTCATGGTTTAAGTAACAATTTTTTGGATATTCCCTGGCCAAAAGTTCACTGGGCTAAACTCAGATTCTCTGATATCATCCGGAATTCGAATGATTTGATTAATGATCTATTGACTTTACTTTCAGATAACTCACAATTTGATGATGATTTACTGCCGGATACAGGCGTTGGAATAGAAAGGGAGAGACTTCTTTCATCAATTTTTATTAAAAGCGAAACATATGGAACAAGAGCATCTACGGTGATACTCGTAGATTATGATAATCAAATTAAATTCGTTGAACGCAATTATGAAGACAAAAACTATTTTGATTTAGTTTTTGAATTGAAGATTTGATTTTATTCAATGAATTTTACTCCTTCAGGGATAATCCATCCATTTATTAAAAATTTTTCTTACTCAAAGCACTTAGATCGATGAGTGTTCTCTGTTCTTAAAATTCATCTCATTGTTTAGATAGTTATACATTTCAAAAATTAAATACCGATTTTGTCGTCGTTTTTGTCGATAAATCTATAAATTTATTCAGGCACAGTGATTGAAGTAGGTAATTTAAAAATCAATGAGGTCTAAAATGAAAAAAGCAATTTTTATCCTTGCAATAGTTTTTGGATTGAGCTTATCAATCGCAGAGGCAAAAAATCCAGCTCCATATGGAAGAGTTAGTTTCACAATCTTTTATACTTCACTTTCTCCGTATGGTGAGTGGATTGAAATTGATTACGGAGTTTATGCCTGGCGTCCTTTGTATGTTAAAGTTGGCTGGTCACCTTACTTAATTGGAAGATGGGTCTGGACACCTTACGGTTGGTACTGGGATTCGTTTGAACCATTTGGTTGGGCAGTTTATCATTATGGAAGATGGTATTATGATGATTACTATGGATGGATCTGGATCCCTGACTATGAATGGGCTCCCGCCTGGGTCGAGTGGCGATATTCAGATTATTACATTGGATGGGCTCCGCTTCCGCCTTATGCAAGAATTTCAATAACAATTGGAATTCATTATTCAATAAGATGGTATTCGCCGCATTCCTACTGGACATTTATTCCTGTAAAATATTTCTGTGGATATGAAGTCCATAAATATGTGGTTGATCCAAAATATAAATATCGAATTTATTCTGAGTCCCGGCATACTGTTAGATACCGCTTTGAAGGTGAACGAATAATTAACGATGGTATTGATCGAAATTTTGTCGAACGAAAAGGCGGAAGAATTATTGAAGCAAAAGTTGAAGAAACAACGCGTCTTAGAGATTTCTCTGAGAGAAAATTTAATGAACGGGATGATAAAGTAATTATTTACAAACCGGACGAACGGAATGTTAATCGTGATGTTGATTTTAAATTTAGAAAAATTGATCGCAGTACTTCGCTTGATGTGAGTAAAATTCAAACTCCAAGGGAAAGAATCGATACAAGATCAAGGGAAAGAAATCCAGAAACTTTTGAACGCAACGAAAGAATTGAGAGAATCGATCGAGATAAAAATTTTGATCAAAAATTTGAACGCAACGAAAGAAATCAGAATGAAAGACAGTTTCCAGCTAATAGAGATGAAAACATTCGCGGCAGAATTGAGATCGATCGAAAATCGCAAACACCTTCTCAAGAAAGAAAGTCCGAGTTTGATAGAAAAATTTTTGAGAGGAAGAGTGAAACAATTGATAGAGAAACCGGAAACAATAATGTTAATCGAAGAGGGGAAAGGCAGGAATTAAAAATAGAAAATTCGAGACCTGAATTTCGTTCATCAGAGCAAAGGGGAATTTACGATTATCAAAATCAAAAGAACGAACCTAAGAGGGAAGAATTGCGTAAAAGGGACTTAGAAAATTCTCGTTCAATTGAAAGACAAAGGCGGTAAAAACTTTTTCAAATTCTCTCTCTCTTAATCGAACGGAGCCGTAATGAAATATAAAGGCTCCGTTTTTATTTTATCTTCTTATCACTCACAAAAGTTTTAATTTTTCTCTCAATTAAATAAATTTGCCTTGCATCGTCTGGTATTATTGGTGATGTGGTAAATAGTAATCTAAAAAATCACAACCAGGAGGATTTATGAAATATTTATTTTTAATTTTTCTTATTCTATCAAACTTATCGTTTGCTTCAGATTATGAATCAAAGGGATTTAATTTGATTCAGAAATTTTATGAGGAAGGAAAAATTTCTTATCAACAAAGTCTGCTCAATAAATTTTATTATATCTTCAAAAGAGATAAACTGGATAAGCAATTTTATTTTGAGAATGATCCACCTGTTAAATGTGCAACATCATTAATAATAGAATATCAAAGAAATAAAAATCTTCTTGATCAATCAGCTATTGATGAAATAGAATCATTTATCAATCCGGAAAAATTAAATTCACCAACAGCATTCACTTATGATTCACCGGGTGGTAAATTCCGATTGACATACGAAACAACGGGACCAAATGCAGTTCCAACAGCTGATAATAACGGCAATGGTGTACCCGACTTTGTCGAATGGGTCGCCAGTTACTTTGATTATAGCTGGGCATTTGAAATTGATACGCTCGGATTTTTACCACCTCCAATTGGAACTGGTAAATATCAAATTGGTTTTGAAGAAATGAGTGCTTATGGATATACAACAGTTGTCAGTGGAACTTTGACAAGAATTGTAATGCATAGAAATTTTATTGGTTTCCCTCCCAATCAAGATCCTGAAGGAAATGTTAAAGGTGCAGCAAAAGTAACTGCAGCACACGAATTTAAGCACGCAACTCAAATTGTTTATAATTACTGGAACGAGCCATCGTGGTACATTGAACTTGATGCAACCTGGATGGAAGATATCGCTTATGATTATGTTAATGATTATTACAATTATATAACTTCTTCAGGTTCACCTTTCACTTCTCCCGGTCAATCTTTAGATGCTGGCTCAGGTTATGAAGACTGTAACTGGATGATTTTTTTGAGTGAAAGATTTGATGTAAATATCAATAAAAGAATCTGGCAGAGGCGACAATCAAATCCGTCAGAGAATGTATTTACAACTTTTAATTATGTTCTTTCAACTTTTTATTCATCAAATTTTCAGAGTGCATTTAGAGAATATATTGTCTGGAATTTTCTAACTAATTCAAGAGCAACTACAACTCATCCTGGTTATGGAGAAGCACCTCAGTATCCACTTGCTGCACTTTGCACAACTGTGAGCTCATATCCATACAATGGAAATAATTGTTCAATCACAAAATATTCAGCCAATTTCATTAGAATTAATCCACCTGCTAATTCAAATAATTTGATGATTAATTTTAATGGTGCAAATTCACCTCACATCTTCAAAGTATCGGTTGTGACTCGAAATTCATCTGGACTTGTTCAATCCTTTGAAATTCCACTTGATGCTAATAACGATGGAAGTTTTTTGATAACAATTCCAAATAATCAACTTCAATATGCAGGACTTTGTGTGGCGGTTGTATCGGGGAACACTGGACCCACTTTTACATACTCGATCACAGAGCAAACTACTTTTTCAACCTCTGTTAGTTATAATTCAGGTTGGAATTTGTTGAGCGTTCCAATTTCGCTTTCGAATATGAACTTTTCATCAATCTTTCCTGAAGCTGCTTCAAATGCATATTATTATGACAATGGATATCAAATTGCAACGACTGCTGAACTCGGAAAAGGTTACTGGTTAAAATTCAATCAAACTATAAATAAAAATTTGACAGGAACTCCTCAAACTTCAGTCCAAATTAATGTTAAGAATGGATGGAACATAATTGGTCCGCTGCACAACAATATTCCAGTTTCTAACATTACAACGAATCCGCCAAACATTATTTCCTCTTTATTTTATGGATATAATAATGGATATCAAACAGCAACAACCCTTGAAAAAGGAAAAGGTTATTGGGTAAAAGTTTCTGCAAATGGAACTATGACCATCCCAACAACTTATGCTAAATCTGATAATACTGATTCACAGTTAGATTTTATGAATTATTTGAATGAATTAAATTCAGCAGCAAAAATTTTCTTTACTGATGAAAATGGAAATGTAAGTGTTTTGTTCTTAAGCGAAAAATCTTACTCAAATATTTTTGAATTACCGCCAACTCCACCCTCACAAATTTTTGATGTAAGGTTCGAAAGTAATTCAGCAGTGGAATCTATCAATCAAAAAACTTATCTGGTTAACTTACAGGGAATTTATTCACAACTTAAAATTAAATCAGATAACTTAAATGCTTTATTAAAAATTTACGATCCTCTGACAGATAAATTAATCGCCGAATTAAATGGAAATGAAATTCTCTTAAAAGGAATTTATTCAAAGTTGAAATTGGAATTAGAAAATGTCCCTTCAACTTTCGCACTTTATCAAAATTATCCTAATCCTTTTAATCCTATCACTACAATTTCATTTACGCTTGCAGAAGATGGTTTCACTACACTTAAAGTTTACGATTTATTAGGAAGAGAAATCAAAACACTAGTAAATGAAGAATTGAAAGCAGATCAAATTTACAATGTAAAATTTGATGGAAGTGAGTTAGTTTCAGGTATTTACTTGTATAAACTTGATAGTAAAGGTAAGTCTATAGTCAGGAAATTTGTTTTAATGAAGTAATTGATGACCAATATTTGAATGAATAAAATCTAAAAGCGTGATTTTCAATTATCAGAGTTGAAAGTCACGCTTTTTTTATTAATTAATTTTCTTGAGTAGGAAGTTAACGGATTGATTGAAACACCAAGCCCAACCATTCGTCTTCAATCTCTACTTCGAGTGGTTTGAAATTCAATGAAGAATATTTATCAATTATATCTTTTTCATCCTGAACTAATAGACCTGAAAGAATCACCAAGCCATTAAGTTTAATTTTTTCTTTAATCTTGTCCGCAATTTCTATTAAAATGTTTTTCTGAATATTTGCCAGAATTAAATCAAAATTACTTTCAACAATTTGTTCAATTGTTCCATAAACAAATGAGCATTTTTCCTGAACCCCGTTGTTTTCAAAGTTTTCAATAACATTTTCCTGAACAAACTCATCGTTGTCACAGGTTATAACTTTTTCTGCGCCAAGTTTTGCACATACAATTGCTAAAATTCCTGTACCTGTTCCTACATCTAAAACCTTCATCTCAGTTTTGATATTTCTTTCAATTAGTCTAATCATAATTCGTGTGCTTTGATGATAACCGGTACCAAAAGACATTTTAGGATCGATTGTAATTACGATTTCGTCATTTTGTTTTTGATATTCTCTAAAAGACGGTTTGATAACAATTTTATCACTGACTTTAATTGGTTGAATTGTCTTTTCCCACTCTTCGTTCCAATTTTTGTGTTCAAGTGTAGTTTGAAAAATCTCAAATCTTTCAATTAAGGATTCTTTTTTTAGATTATTTAGAGTCTGGTTTAAGAATTTGTAATCATCTTCATCAAATTTTTCGAAGAAGCAGACAAGCTCATTTTCTCTCTCTTCAATTCCATCAAGCTCAAGAAGCATAACGATACCTGAAATCAATTCGGGCACAAATGGGAAAGTTCGAATTATGACTTCATGATAAATTTTTTGACTCATTTTTCAATGAATTTAATTCTGTAAATAAGATGAGCTAAGAGTTCTCCGACTTCATTTAAAGTTTCTTTGCTTATATTTTCTATAGTATCATTTTGAGTATGCCAGTAATTTCGTCTTGGATTTGGAGAATCAGCACCAATCAAATCAGCATCTATTATATTTATTATTTTAATTCCCATTTCACCAAGTGGAATATGATCGTCATAAATTGGATTTGAAAATTCGTTTGAGAAAGTTTTAAAATTTAAATCACTTGCAAGCTTCCATACAAAATCAACAATATCAGGCGCAAATTGATATGAATTTGGTTCTTTTTTAAAAACAGCTTCTTTATCACCAACCATATCAAGCAAAATTCCAAATTGTGGGTTAATGTAATCGGGTTTGTTTTGAATAAAATATTTTGAACCAAGAGAGTAGTTCATTAAATCATTCTTTTTACCATAATCTTCAGCATCAAAAAGGATTATGTCAATCCCAAAATCAGGTTTTTGTTCGCTTAAGATTTTTGCGAGACTTAAAAGCACCGCAACTCCACTTGCACCATCATTTGCACCAAGGACTGGTTTATTTTGATTTGCCAGATTTTTATCTTCCTCTGAGCGAGGTCGAGTATCCCAGTGAGCACATAAGAGAATTCGAATTTTATTTTCAGGATTGAACGACGCGATAATATTTGAGCAATTTAAAATTTCACCATCATATCCAGGATAATTAAAATTTTGATAATAAACAGTATCAGCAAATTTTTTTAATTCATTGAATAAAAATTCTTTTGCGAGTTTATGCCCTGAAGAATTTGGATTTCTTGGACCAAAAGATAATTGTTTGAGTATGTATCCGTAGGCTAATTCTTCATCAAAGTCTGGTGCAGATTTTTCCATAATTGTAAACGAAATCACTTTTGAATATGGTTTTTCAGTTTTTTTATTGCATGACCAGAAAACGAAAGTAAAGATTAAAAGTATTGTTAATATCTTCAAATTCATTAACCATCCTGATTTTTTCAAAAATACATTTTTTGATCTGAAATTGAATTAAAATTATTTTGGTTAAAAGTAATTAACTCAATTGTATAAAATCGTATCGGTTACGAGAATACTTTAATATTTCATTAACAATTTCTTAACAAATTCTTAATATCATTTTAATAAATTCGGAAAAAGAAAGGTTTCACTATGCGTCAATTTGTTATCTCATTATCTTTATTAGTAACTATTTTTCTTTCCTTATTTGCAAAGGAAGTTATTACCATTAAAGGTTCAGATACAATGGTAATACTTGCTCAGCGATGGGCTGAAGTCTATATGTCTAAAAACAAAAATGTCATTATACAGGTAACAGGTGGTGGAAGTGGAACTGGTATATCGGCTTTAATAAATGGGACAACTGATATCTGTGCTTCATCACGCCCGATGAAAAAAGAAGAGAAGATTAAACTTAAAGAAAAATATGGAACAACTGGTGTCGAAATCAAAGTTGCCGTTGATGGCCTTTCAATATATGTGAATGAGAAAAATCCTGTACAGGAATTATCACTAAAACAAATTAGGGATATTTACATAGGTAAAATTAATAATTGGAAAGAAGTGGGTGGACCAGATGCAAAAATAATTCGTTATTCAAGGGAAAATAATTCTGGCACTTATGTTTACTTTAAAGACGAGGTTTTACTTGGTGCAGATTTTCATCCATCCAGTCAAAATTTACCTGGAACTGCAGCCGTTGTTAATGCAGTGGCAAAAGATAAATATGGAATAGGGTATGGCGGTGCTGCTTATGGCAAAGGTATAAGAGAATTAAAAGTTAAAAAAGATGAGAATTCTCCCGCTTATCCACCAACCAGAGAAAACATTAAAAAAGGATTGTATCCGATTTCAAGATTTTTATACTTATATATACGAACACGTCCAGAAGGGGAAATCAAAAAATTTATTGATTGGGTATTGAGCGAAGAAGGTCAAAAAATTGTAAGTCAGGTAGGTTATTTCCCGATACGTTAAATTAACTGATATGAAGATGAAAGAACAGCATAAGCAGATCGATTTACTCCAGAAAAAATTTTACTTAAGCGATTGGCTTGCAAGTGTAATAATAAAAACGATTGCACTAATTTCATTCATTTCAATCATTTTAATCTTTGTCTTTATTATTCGTGAAGCTCTTCCAATTTTTTCCTATCAACCAGCTGATAAAAATTACTCCGTAGAAGAGCTTGAGCAGGAATCTTATGGTGAGGAGAATGTAGCTGTAGAAGTCCCTTCGAATTCAAAAGAAGGAGGTTCTGTCTTCGAAAGCAAAATTCAAACTAATAAATCAATCTGGGAAAATATATTTTCAGCGGTCTGGGAACCAATTTCATCGCAACCAAAATATGGTATCATTCCTCTTGTAATTGGAAGTTTCAAGGTGACTTTGATTGCAATACTCATTGCTGCACCTATTGGAATTTTAGCAGCATTATTTACTTCAATTTTTGCACCCAGATGGGCTAAAGAAATTTTAAAACCATCGATTGAAATACTTGCTGGTTTTCCATCAGTTGTAATTGGTTTTTTCGCTTTAATGGTTCTTGCAACTTTTTTTCAAAATCTTCTGGGTTATCAGTATAGATTAAATGCGTTTGTAGGTGGAGTTGCATTATCGCTTGCAGTTATTCCAATTATTTATACTGTCACTGAAGATTCTCTTTCAGCAATTCCAAAAAGTTATATAGAAGCAAGTTTAGCTCTCGGTGCAGAGAAATGGCAGACAGCCTTGTTCGTTGTTTTACCAGCAGCAACACCTGGAATTTTCGCAGCGGTTCTTCTGGGTATTGGAAGAGCATTCGGTGAAACGATGATTGTCTTGATGGCTACTGGAAATGCGGCTTTAATTTCTCCATCAATCTTTGAACCTGTTCGAACAATGTCGGCTACAATTGGTGCTGAAATGGCTGAAGTTGTTTTTGGTGAGTTACATTACAATGTCTTGTTTTTATTAGGAACCATTCTTTTCATTTTTACTTTTTCACTTAATGCAATTGCTGAATTTTATGTGAGAAAAAAATTGCTTAGAAAATTTGGTGGTGAAAAGTGAGAATGAAAAAATATCTTCTTGGATTTTCAGTTAAGTCACTGACAGCAATTTCTGCTTTTTTGATTTTGCTAATTGTAACTGTGATAATGATAACTATAATTTCCGGTGGATGGTCACATATCACTTGGGAGTTCTTAACTACTGCACCTAAAGAGGGAATGACGGAGGGTGGAATATTTCCAGCAATTTTTGGAACATTTTTATTAGTTGTAATAATGTCAATTTTCAGCGTTCCAATTGGAACAATTTCCGCAATTTATTTGACTGAATACGCAAGAACTGATTCCATTGCTGCAAGATTTATTCGTTTTTCCATTAATACATTAGCTGGTGTACCCGCAATTGTTTTTGGTTTGTTTGGTCTTGGTTTCTTTATACAATTTATTGGCAAAGAAATGGATAATGTGTTTTATGGGGGTATGGAATTGAGATGGGGTCAACCAAATATTCTCTGGGCAAGTCTAACAATGGCTTTGCTTACTTTACCTGTTGTGATTGTATCTGTTGAAGAAGCTATCAAATCTGTCCCAAAAGAATTGCGAGAAGCAAGTCTTGCTCTTGGTGCAACCAAATGGCAAACAATTAGAAAAGTAGTCATTCCAAATTCTATAACAGGGATTCTGACTGGTGGAATACTTGCTGTAAGTCGTGGTGCCGGTGAAGTTGCACCAATTTTATTTACAGGTGCTGCATACTTTTTACCTTATTTACCATCATCACTTTCAGATCAATTTATGGAGCTCGGTTACCATATCTTTATTATGAGCACCCAATCTCCCGATGTTGAAGCAACAAAAGCAATCCAATACGCAACAACTCTGGTTTTGCTTGTCTTAACTTTCACACTTAATTTTTCTGCTATATTTTTGAGATATAAATTGAGAATGATTAAAAGCAGGTTTAGTTAAAAAATTGAAGCCTATGGAAAACATAAAAATTGTTACAAAAAATTTGAACTTCTATTATGGTAAGAAACAGGCACTCTTTAATATCAATCTTGAAATCCCTGAAAAAAAAGTTACTGCTTTAATTGGACCTTCCGGTTGTGGAAAGTCAACCTTTCTTAGAACTTTAAATCGAATGAATGACTTAATCAATGATTCCAGAGTTGTTGGGGAAGTATTAATTGATGGAATTAACATATATCAAAATGGGATTGATGTTGTTGCTTTGAGAAAAAAGGTGGGTATGATTTTCCAAAAATCAAATCCATTTCCCAAATCTATTTATGATAATGTGGCTTACGGACCAAAAATTCAGGGTATTAAGGACAAAAAAACTTTGGACGAAATTGTTGAAACAAGTTTGAAACGTGCTGCTTTATGGGAAGAAGTTAAAGATGAACTTAACAAAAGCGCTTTATCTCTTTCAGGAGGTCAACAACAAAGACTATGCATTGCTCGGGCTTTAGCTGTAAATCCTGAAATTCTTTTAATGGATGAGCCTGCCAGTGCTCTTGATCCAATCTCAACGATAAAAATAGAAGATTTAATCTTTGAGCTTAAAGAAAATTATACAATTGTGATTGTAACTCACAATATGCAACAAGCTGCGAGAGTAAGTGACTATACTGCATTTTTCTATATGGGTCATTTGATTGAGTATGACGATACAAAAATTATTTTTACAGCTCCAAAGAAAAAACAAACTGAAGATTACATCACAGGAAGATTTGGATAGGAGTAGATATGCAAAAACATTTTGAGACCGAACTGGAATCACTTAAAACTAATATCATTAAAATGGCAAGCATTGTTGACGAGATGGTTCAAGAAGCTTTCATCGCTCTTAAAGATGAGAATCTTGAACTGTGTAAAAAAATTAAAGCTCGTGATCGTGAAATTGATGCTTACGATAATTTGATTAAAACTCAATGTGAAAATATTTTAGCTCTATTTCAGCCATTTGCAACTGATTTAAGGTTTATTTTAACTGCATTAATGGTTAATAATCAGCTTGAAAGATGCGGTGATATTGCAGTTAATATTACTCAAAGAGTCAAACCTTTGATAAATTACAGAACTCTAATTGAGGAAGCAAAAATTTTCGAAATGGGAGAAGTTGCAAAGCAAATGTTTAAAGATGCAATTGATTCGTTCATTAACCGAGATTCAAAACTGGCTGAACAAATTGGTGAAAAAGACAATATAGTTGATGATTACAATAAAAATATTTTCAGATTTCTTGTAGATAAGATGAAAAATAAGCCTGAACTGATTGAGCCTGCTTCACATTTGATGATTTTATCTCGTCATATTGAAAGGCTTGCTGATCATTCTACAAACATTGCCGAAGATGTGATTTTTATGGTTAATGCAGAAATTATTTCACACAAGCACAAACTTGGTAATCCCTGAAGAACATTCGAAAGATAATTTCTTTAAATCATAATTTACTTAAAATCGTTCTGTAAAAAATTCCAAAATTAAATTTTAATTTTTGAATTGAATTACTTAATCTTTAATGCATTTTTAATTTTAGGTATATCATTTTTCGAGAAATAACTGCAGGCTCCTTTTTTGAGAGCTGGTTGTATTCCTGCATCCTGAACCGCTTTCTTAACTTTGGCTGAAGAAACAGAAAGAAGCTCAGCGATTTTACCCACCGTTAAGAGTTCTTCTTTTTTATTTTTCATGTCAGACCTCATTTTTTTCCTAAAATAAGTTAGAGAGAGATAAGCTCAAATATTTTTTTAATAACAACTGGTTAATTAACAAAAATTGTATAATGTTCAAAAGTTTTAAAACAGACTTACTCATACATCAAAGTAAATTTTATTAACTCTAAGATATATAATTTTATCACCGCTTATGAATAAACAAGAAAATTTCTCTTTTTTTAGAACAATCTTATACTTTGAAAAGGACTTTCTCCATCTTTTTTATAGAACCAAACTTTATCTAATCGCTTAAAAAATTTAATTTTTTAATCCGCCCTGATCAATATCTTGACAAAAACAATGCCTGCCAATTTTGCCTTACTTAACTAAAACTGAGCTTGTATAATTCTGGCTCTTTGGGCTGATTTTTATTATTGAATTTTCTGATTATTCTCTCTACAACTCCTCTACATCCTCTCTCTATTCTCTCTTCATTCTCTCTCCAATCTCTCTTCATCTTCTCTTCACATTCGCTTCAAATACGCTTCACATACGCTCCAGATACGCTTTAAGTCCTTTATATCTGTATAAGAAATCTATTAAAAATTAAATTAATCCTGAAGTAAATTTCGGAACTGATTCTTAATGAGAATTATTAGTTCTTTGAATTAAACTTACTTCGCTGATACCGATATTGATTTGCATTTACACTGCCCATTAAAATCGTTTAATAAATTCGTTCAAGTTTTATTTTTTCTGATCTGAATTTCAGATAGGTTGAAATGATAATTTTTTTCTTTGTAAGAAATACTTGTTCTATTTTCTTTCCCCAAAAAAATTTCAAATATCTGGACTTTTAATTTCAAAACTTAACGAATTCTTAATCTCAAAAACTTATATTTGAAAAAATTAATGGAGGAAAAATGCTTCAGGAACTTCTTAAACGGTATATCTTATTTGTAATTTCAATCTTGTTTCTTGTCAGTCCTGTCTTTTCTCAGAGCAAGACAGATGATGAAATAGTAATCGCTTTCCTGACTGACATTCATGTTCAACCTGAAAGGGGTGCAATAGAAGGATTTAAAAAAGCAATTGAAAAAGTTAATGAACTTAATCCTGATTTTGTTATAACTGGTGGTGATTTGATCTTTGATGCGTTGGCTGTGAATTTTGAAAGAGCAGACAGTTTATTTGATATCTATATTAATTTAATCAAAACAATTAAAGCACCTGTTTATAATACAATTGGTAACCACGATATTTTTGGCTGGTATGAAAAAAGTGGTGTTCCAAGAGATCATAAATTCTTTGGTAAAAAATTATATCAATCTAAATTGGGTAAAACTTACTACTCCGTAGAACTTAAAGGTATAAAACTTTTCGTTCTGGATTCAGTTGAAGAAGTGCCCGAAATGGGTAGATATTATGGCTATATAAACAATGAACAACTTCAGTGGTTAAAGGACGAATTAAGCAGAACAGACACAACACAAATTTTAATTGTCTCGACTCACATTCCGTTATTGACAACTTTCAGTCAAATTAGAAATGGTTCAATGGCAGCAAATTCAAGGGGGTTGGTTGTTGAAAATTCAAAAGATGTTTTTGATTTATTCAAAAGACACAATTTGAAATTCGTTCTTCAAGGGCATCTACACATTTATGAAGATTTAAATATTCAAAATAAACTTAGATTTATAACTGGAGGTGCAGTCTCAGGTAGATGGTGGGCTGGTCCAAATGAGGGACTTGAAGAAGGTTTTGTTTTAATAAAAATTAAGGGCGATAGAATATCTGTTGAATATGTTGATTATGGATGGGAGGTTGCACCTTAACTTCTATTTTAAAAATATCTATTTAATTATCTCGCAATCAATTTTTAAATAATAGAATTTTTAATGAAAAAAGAATGAAAAGATTGATAATCACACTCATCTTTATTCAATTATCTGGAATTTGTTCAAATGAAATTTTTTCGGCTAACCAAATTACTTATCTGGAAAACTTTTGTAATTCTAATTTAGAAGAAGATTTATCACCGCGATGGGGAGTTCAATTAAAGTATTTCAGTGGTCTGGGATTGACAGCTGATTTCGTTATAGATAAGAATAGTTACATTCATTCGAGTTTAAGTTATATGATTTTAATTTTTCCATTTTCAATTTCATATGTAAGAAAAATTGGTAGTTTCTTTGACATTTATACCGGTTTAAGTTTCTGGCTGATTCCTTCCAACGAGAGAATTTATTTATCAGATCCATTTCTGAATTTTGGTGCAAGACTAAAGGTATATAAAAATTTTTATTTTGATGTTGGAGCAATTTATTCACTAGATAAAGAATTTGTTCGGGATGTGAAAGAAAATTTTGGCTTATTATTTATACCAGATATAGGATTTACATTGGTTTTATTTTAGTAAATATTTTATCTGATTTAAGTATTTAAGATTTAGATTTTTACTTTTTCTAA
>JBNAWO010000044.1:0-571 GCA_049699815.1 Ignavibacteria bacterium
ATCACAATTCGGGATACAATCCATCGACGAAGGGAGGAGTACCCTGGGAGTTGGTATATGTAGAGGAGTATGAGACGAAGCAAGAGGCATATAGTAGAGAACAAGAGATAAAGCGAAAGAAGAGTCGTAAGTATATAGAGGGATTGATAGGCAGATCAAAGATTTGAGAGCGCTCCGATGTAATCGGAGAGGTCGGGGGTTCGACTCCCCCTGGCTCCACCAGATGGGCGAAAAGTTTTATACATACATATTACATTCCTTGAAGACAAACCGATATTATGTTGGGAGTACAAATGATTTATCAAGAAGGTTGTTGTATCACAATTCGGGATACAATCCATCGACGAAGGGAGGAGTACCCTGGGAGTTGGTGTATGTAGAGGAGTATTCTAAAGTTCTTCATAAGAATGTTTAATCTTATCAATTTCACTTAATAAATATTTTTAACTCATCTCTGTAACTCTTTATACCCTTGTGGAATATGTCATAAATTATTTTTATTATTCAAAAAAAGAGACAAAGAAATGGCAAATCAAAAAGCCAAAATTTTAATTGTAGTGTTTTCGCTTTT
>JBNAWO010000044.1:581-18189 GCA_049699815.1 Ignavibacteria bacterium
GATTTCAGGGGGCGATTCCCAAGTGGTCCAATTGAATCACCATTTGGATTTGAAAAAGGTGAGACTGGAGTTCGTTTCATTAATCTTTGTGCAAAGTCAAATCAACTTGATTTTGTTGTGGCAACCAAAAAATTAGTTTCTGCGGCAAAGTATAAATTTGCTGGTCAAATTTATAATGTTGGAAGAGGTAATCGAAGTATTCAAATTAAGCCAACAGAAAATCAAAATCAAAATCTTGCTGATTTTTCATTAAATGTAGATCCAAATAAAATCTATACAATTGTTGCTTATAATAAAATTACGGATTTTCAATACATAATTATCGAAAATGATCCAAAGCAGGTCGGGTTAGGCAAATCATTAATACGTTTTTTTCAAGGGACCAAAGATGTTTCTGGAACAATAGATATAAAAATTATTAACGATGAAGGTACAAAGCTTTTACAAGGAATTTCATTTGGGGGAATTTCTGATTATTTAGAATTAAAATCTGGTGTAAATAAAATCGTAATAACAGTTAGTGGAACAAATTATATAATTCTTACGCTAGTTGCCTTTTTAGAATCTGGGAAAGTTTATACTGCATTTTTAACTGGTATAAATGGTGCAACCGGTGATGAAAGGTTAAATCTGAATTTTCTAAATGAAAGTGATGCACGAGCACAAGTGCTTTTTAATTATGCAGAGGGTCAAGCCTCTATTAGATTTTTGAATGGTTCAGTAGATTCTCCAAATCTTGATTTTGTTGTAGACGATGCAAAAATTTTAGTTGATCAACCTTTCAAGCAAGCTTCAGCAATTTTAAATGTTAAAGCGGGATCAAGAACTGTAAAGATTTTGGAGTCGGGTGGAGTTGCTCCAATTTTTACAGGATCTTTTAATTTTGAAATTGATAAATCCTATATGGTGATTGCAATCAATAACTTTTTAAACCTTTCGGGATTAGTATTTGAAACGCCAACAAAAAATCCTGGTGGTGATAAATCATTTCTAAGAGTTGTTCATATTTCTCCAGCTGCACCTTCCGTTTACATTAAGTTTTCATCAGGACAGGATAGACCTCCAAATTATGTGACATTGAGTTATCGTGGGGTATCGAATTACATTGAATATCCAGCAGGCCCTCTTGATGTTGTGATGTATAGAGCGGGCACAACGGATACATTAAAGTATGGAAGAATGTTTCTGGATGGTGGTAAAGTTTATTCAGCTTACATTATAGGTTTTATAACTGGAACTCAAAGTTCACCTATAAGTTTTGATTTATTAATTGATTCTGAACCGAGTTCACAAATGTTATTTAATTGGTTTTAGTTTTAGTTATGATTGATTTGAGACTTAAATATTTCTTTCAATTCTTAATTTATGCTTTGAGTTTTATTCTGATAAATTCTTGTGGACCGGTGAAAGAATGGCCTACTGAACCGGGAAAAAAAGATCTTGGCAGAGGGACGAAAGTTCGATTTATTAATTTAATTCTTGATAATCCAGCAGTTGACATTTATGTTGATAATTTAAAAGTATACTCTTATTCAACATTTAAACTTGCGACTTATTTTTTCGATTTAAATCCAGGACTTCACGAAATTAAGATTACAGTAAATTCTGATGATAATCCTTTAGTTAGAGATACAATTAAACTTGATTCAAATAAATCATACTCAATAAGTCTTATAGGTAAGGGGCAAGTCATTAAAATCAGAGCTTTAGAGATTAATCAAACAAATCCACAAGCAAATTTTGCTCTTGTTAGATTTATCAATGGATTTGATGAAATAGATAGTTTAGATATTTCAATTTTCAATCAATTTGATAATTATTTATTTACAGAAATAAAATATCTACAAGCAACAGGATTTATTAGAATAACTCCAGGTACTTCAAAGCTAAATGTCTATGAACCCGATGTTGGAAAATTAATCTTTACTTCTTCCTTAAATCTTGAGGGCAATAAAATTTATTCCATCTTTATTTTTGGTAAGCGAGGAGTATCAGACAGTACAGCACTTAATGCGTTTATTCTTGATGAATCAAAATTTTCAGCTCAAGAGTTGTTTAGCTTTGAACAAGGAATTGCTAAAGTAAGATTTATTAATGGAATTACTATTGCTCAATCTGCTCAAATAAT
The DNA here is from genome assembly GCA_049699815.1 of Ignavibacteria bacterium. Classification (GTDB taxonomy): domain Bacteria; phylum Bacteroidota; class Ignavibacteria; order Ch128b; family Ch128b; genus Ch128b. Next base: position 2,710 of record JBNAWO010000044.1, read on the forward strand.
GATTGATAATGTTCCCTTTCGAATTTCAATCCCTTTTAATCAAGCTACATCTTTTCAATCCTTAAAAGCAGGTGCGCGAAATATTAAAATAAGTTTAAGCTCAGGTAGTGGTTATATCGATACAACGATAGTCATTGATGAATTAAAGTATTACACACTTTATTTATCTAACGCCCAAAATAGACTCTCTATTTATACTTTTTTGAATGATAATAAGACAATTCCCGGAAATCGATCCTTACTAAGAATTGTTAATTCATCAATTGATCTTGAAAATGTGATTATTCAGTATAAATCTTTACTCGGACAGGGAATTAAAGAAATTCCAGCTTATGGGAAATCCACTGAATATTTTGAACTTGCACCAGGGCAAAATATTCTTACTTTAAGTTCAAGCGGTAAACCCAATTTGATGAGTATTTCGGCTTTTCTTGAAGGTGGAAGAATTTATTCAGCATTCTTAACAGGTTCTTACATTGGTACAGAAAGAAATGCACTAACACTGAGTTTTGTAAAAGATAATGATACTCTGGGACAAAATTTATTCACATTCGAACAGGTTAAATCTGCAATAAGATTAATAAATGGATCGCCAGATCTTTCAGGGTTGGATTTGATCGTTGATGATAATCAAATAGCTTTTAATTTGAGTTATAAGTACACAACAAAATATTTTCCTGTGAATGCAGGATTTAGAACAATCAAAGTTAAACCATCAGACTCTAATACCTCTATCTATCAGTCTACTTTAAATTTAGAATTTGATAAAAAATATCTATTCTTTGCTGTGGGTGAAACTAATTCATCTGAAGTTTTGGTCTTAGAATCTACTCAAAGGTCAATTCCATCTGGAAATTCGAGTATAAGATTTGTAAATGGTATTTATGACCAGAGTGCATTGGACATTAGAATTATCAATCAATCTGGTTCAATATCAATAAATCAAATCGTTCCAAAGAGTGTAACAAATTATCTTAATGTTTTAGGAGGTAAAAATAAAATTGTTGTTTACAGGTCCGGTTCTCAAAATGTACTTATTTCCAGTGAAGCCGAACTTGATGTAAATGCACAATACACCATTTTACTAAGTGGATTGAGTTCAGAAACGACAGGGAAAAGATATTCAATTGGATTCTTAAAAGAATCGGATGATCTATATCAACAACTACCGGAATTCAGCTCAATTAAAACTAATGTTCGTTTTTTGAATGGGCTTTATGATAATCCATCGGTCGATTTCTATGTTGATAGTGTCAGGTATGCAAGTACAATTAATTATAAACTTGCAACTGGATTATTAAAAATTCCATCAGGTAATAATCAAAACTTAATGGTCACACAAGCAGGAAGCATTACACAAATTTATAGTCGCATTGCCAGTATAGATTTTTCAAAAGAATATACATTTGTAGTCTGTGGTGAAAAAAATTTTCCAGATGGGTTCTTAATTGAGAATCCTGCCAAAACAGTTCCTTCAGGTAAATCGAGTATCAGGTTTGTTCATGCATCTACAGGACTTGGTAATTTTACAGTAAGTATTCAAAATTCATCTGGGACAATTGCTATACCAAATGTAACTTTCAAATCAGCATCAAATTATGTGGATTTAAATTCTGGGAATAATCAAATTACTGTTACAATCTCATCAACCACAGGAAATATAATTTTAACCGCCGATGCGTATCTTGAAGAAAATAAAACTTATACAGTTTATATTCTTGGCAAATGGGGCAATACTGATGCTTCAGCTCTGGATATTTATTTTCTGGTAGAATCAAATCCTGGAGCACAACAACTCTTTAAATTTGCACCTTTGAGAAGTAAGTTAAGATTTGTAAATGGATCGACTGATAACCCAAATTTACAATTAAGTATTGATGACGAATTTGTTGCAACAAATATTGGATACAAGTTTGCAAGTGCTCTTTTAAATGTGAATTCAGGGATTAATAAAAGTGTAAAAATTTTTGAATTTGGTTCAACTACTCCTTTAATTTCCCAATCTTTAAACTTAAGTCATACAAAAGCTTACACTTTTCTTGTAACAAATAGAAAAACTAATCTTGAATATATTTTATTTGAGAATCAATCCAGAGTAGTTCCAGCAGGAAAAGCCAGTGTGAGAATAGTTCATGGAGCATTTGATTTATCAGCTGTTGATATCACTTTTAATAATTACACCACGACGCAGAAAATTACTGCGCTTAATTATAAGGGTGTCTCAAATTACATTGATTTAAATGCTGGCTTTAATGAAATAATTGTTACAAAGACCACCTCACCGAGCCAGCTTATTGTAGCTATTGATGCAACACTTGAAGAAGGAAAAATTTATACAATTTTTCTTCTCGGAAATAATTCAGGAAATTTTGGTGAAGAGTACTCACTAAATTTTTTAGATGAAACAAATTTAGGTGGACAGGCACTTTTCAGTTACACTCCAAGCCTCATTTCTCGTATGAGAGTAATAAATGCTTCGCCGAATTCTTCAGGACTCGATGTTAAATTAAATCAATCAAATTTTGTGCAGAATATTTTATTTGGAAATTCTTCTGGTTATCAATTTCTGAGAAGTGGAATGCGAGAAATTTCAGTTTTTCGCTCGGGACAAACTACCCAACCTCTTTTAAGTTTTAATTTTCAATTTGAAACTAATAAACTTTATTCGTTCTTAACTATGGATTCTGTTTCAAAATTAACTCCCATTCTAATTGAGGATTTAAATTTTAATATTGACCCTACAAAATCCTATGTTCGTTTTATAAATGCGTCACCAAACTCACCACCTCTGGATATTAAACTTGGAAATCCAAATGGAACTACAATCCATAGTTATTTTACTTATCAACAAATCACAAGCTATGAACCATACGATCCGCAAGTATTGAGTTTTGTCTTTACTCGTTTAAGCACAACTGAAGAGTTAATCAGTCTTAGAGGATTTTCACTTTCAGCTGGAAAAGCTTACACAATCATTGTAATGGGATTTTATCAAGGTCAAATTGGACAAAATTTACAGGTTAAGTGGTTTCAGGATAATTAAAAAGGGAAGCTTAGAATGACTGAGAAAGAATATAAAGAACTTGAAAAAATAGTCAGACTTTTAAGAAAAGAATGTCCGTGGGATAGAATTCAAACAAACGATTCAATCAAGGAAGCCACACTTGAAGAAGCTTACGAAGTTGTTGAAGCAATTGACCAAAAAGATTATGACGAACTTAAGAAAGAATTGGGTGATTTATTGCTGCATGTAATTTTTCATTCAATTATAGCGGAAGAAGAAAATAAATTTACACTTTCGGAGGTAATTAATCTTGAGAAAGAAAAACTTATTCGAAGACATCCCCATGTTTTTGGCAATGTGGAAGTTAGAGATCATAATGAAGTGAAACATAATTGGGAAAAAATCAAACTTTCAGAAGGAAGAAATTCCGTTGTTGATGGTATTCCAAATGATTTACCGGCACTACAGAGAGCTCATCGAATTCAAGAAAAGGTGGCTAAACTTGGTTTTGAGTGGACAGACAAAAAAGAAGCTTTCAAAAAAATTGAGGAAGAAATTTTTGAATTAAAAGAATCATTGAATGAAAAAGACATTGAAAAGATTGAAGAAGAGTTTGGTGACTTATTGTTTACTCTTGTAAATTTTGCACGACTTAATCAAATAAACGCCGAGTCTGCTTTAAGAAAAGCTAACAAAAAATTTATTAAGAGATTTCAAGTTATTGAACAAAAGTTGAGAGATGAGAAAAGAGAATTAAAAGATTTATCGATAGATGAGATTGTGCAGCTCTGGGAATATTCAAAAAACATTATCAATTCAATTAAAAATGATTGAAACTAAGTTTAATTAAATGTAAATTCACTATACAAAAACATAAAATTTTTTTGTTCTTTAATTAATATGTACAAGTCAGTCATCTACAAGTAATTAATAAATCAACCAAAAAAATAAAGGAATTAAAAAATGGGAAAAGCGTTATCAAAATCTGAAATCATTGCAAAACTTGCGGAAAAAAACAATCTAACCAAAAAGCAAGTCAAACAACTTCTTGAGGATCTTGCAAATCTTGCTTACGAAGAAGCAAAAAATTCTTTTACTTTACCTGGATTTGGAAAACTTGTTTTGGTTGAAAGGAAAGAAAGAATAGCAAGAAATCCAAGAACGGGTGAAATGGTACAGGTACCTGCAAAGAAAGTAGTTAAATTTAAAGTCGCAAAAGCTTGTAAAGAAGCTGTCCTCTCAAAAAGCTAATTGTTTATTCGATCAATAATCCCTTAGTTTGATTTACAAATGTCAGGCTGAAATATTTTAGCCTGACTTTTTGTATTTAATATAATATTAATAGCTACAACGAAAGTTTATATAGTTTGCAGTATTTTTTGATTATTCTCTTTCAATTGCTGATGCGACAATATTTGCAATGGCTCTTCTTAATGACGCAACATTTCCTTTCCCATCTGGATGAACTCGATTAGTTAAAATGATTAAAAAAATATTTTCCTTTTTGGAAATGTGAATTGATGTCCCGGTAAATCCTGTGTGACCAAATGAACCAATTTCAAATATGTCGCCTCTTTGTTGCATATAAGCAGAATTTATATCCCAGCCAAGCCCTCTTCCTGCGAATTCAACTTTTGGAAAAATTGTTGTCATCAGTTCAACAGTTTTTGAACCAAGTATTCTCTTATCTTTATAAACTCCATTATTTAAAATCATTTGAGCAAAGATTGCAAGATCATCAACATTTGAAAAAAGTCCTGCATTGCCTGAAATTCCACCCTGAACATTTGCAAGTGGATCATGAACTTCTCCACAGAGCATTTTTCCATCCCTAAATTCAGTTGGTGCACAATCCTTTTTCAAAATTTCATCTGGATTATAAGTTGTTTTTTTCATCCCAAGTGGGACAAAAATATTTTCTTTCGAAAATTCAGCAATGTTCTTTCCACTGACACGCTTAACAATTTCAGCTAAAGTAATATAACCAAGACAACTATATTTGAATTCTTTTCCTGGTGGAGCAAATCTTGGTAAGTTACAAATAGTTTCTATAGTTCCTTCTGGAGCTGGATAACCATATTTATTTTTAATGGAGTCGGCATTTGTATAATCTGGTAATCCTGAAGTGTGAGTTAAAAGATGATAAATTTTTGAATGATATTCTTTTCCATTCTCATCAACAAAAGGCTTAAATTCAGGGATGTATTTTCTGACTTCATCATCAAGAGAAATTTGACCTCGTTCGACTAAAATCATAATTGATGTTGCAGTTGCAATTGGTTTTGTGAGTGACGCAAGGTCAAAAATTGTTTCTACTTTCATAGGTTTCTTTTCTGGAACGAGCCAGGAGTATCCAAAAGCTTTACGATAGACAACTCCATTCTTTCCTCCGATCAATACTACCGCGCCTGGTAGATTACCTTCTTCAATGTTTTTAATTACAACAGTATCTATATATTTTAACCTTTCTGATGATAACCCAATTGTCTCAGGAGAAAGTAAAGCAGGATATTGAGCAAAAATTTCTGTGAGAAATATCAATAAAATGATAAAATGTTTAAGCATATCTTCACCTACAATTATTTTAATAAGATCATTTTGCGTGACAATTCGTTTTCATTCTGGATTAATCTGTAAATATAAACACCGCTTGAAACTCTATTATTGAAATTATCTGTTCCATTCCAATCAAATTTGTAAATTCCGGGTTGTAGTTCATTATTAATAAGTGTTTTTATTAATTGGCCATTTAGATTTATTATCTCAAGTTTTACATTGGATTGAACAGGGATTTTGAATTCGATTGTAGTACCTGGGTTAAATGGATTTGGATAATTTTGTTTTAAATCGAAACCAATAATTGAATTATCTTCACTCGTTCCTGTAGAAACATTTGTATTATAAACTATCAATCGATATCGCCAATTATTATTTATATCATATTCGATGAAAATCATCTCAAGTATTCCGTCATTGTCTATGTCATAAATTAAAGGAGTAGAGTAATAATAATTTGGTGAGTTAAGCTCTAGGATTGTCGTATTATTTACGATGTTTAAGATTTTGATTGATTGTCGAGTGTAAGATGCATTTGTATATTTTCCAATTACATAAAACTCAACAATGTTGTCTCCCGTTAAATCAATACCGAATGAATAAATTATTCCACCAGCTGTAACTTCGGGTTGAGCAAAATTATATTGATATTGAACCGAACCATTATACACTGATGAAAAAATTTGAAATTTTGTTGAATCAACATAGTAAAAGCGATATTCCCAGTTAGTTCCATTTTTTTTGAAGGGGAACCAGCCAGCAGTACTGTAATATTGATAATATTGTGATTGATACTCGGGAGATAATTGTCCAAAAAGATTTATTGATAAAAATAAAGTCAAACAAAGTGTGAAGATAGATTTCATTTTTTCACCTTATTTTGATATGTAACGTGAGTGTAAATTTTATTTTAAATAGACAGCTTTAATTGTTTTATTAAATTTATCAGTGTTCATTCGAATGAAATATACTCCAGAAGGGATGTCAAATTTTAAAGAGTTAGTATTGAAATAGATTTCATAGGTTCCGGCATTTAATTCTTTATCGAGTAAGACTGTGATTAATTCTCCAATTGAGTTAAATACAGCAATCCGAACATTTTTATCTTCAGGGATTGTAAATCTAATTGTTGTAAATGAGTTGAAAGGATTAGGGTAATTTTGTTCAAGCTTGAAATTAGTTAACAATGGATTTTTAATTTCTACGAAAGTTGTTCCACCATTTGTTGTTTTCAATATTAAACCTAAATCTCCAGCTATATAAGCAACCTGATTATTAATAATAAAAATAGATTTCAAATCTTTCCGTGTAATTCTAGGTAGTTCAATCCAGTTTTCACCACCGTCAGTAGTTTTTAGAATTATTCCTTCTCGTCCAACTGCAAAACCGAAATTTTCATCATAAAAATTAATTGACATTAATTCTTTACTTGTTCCTGAGAATTGCTCAAACCAGTAAAGACCAGAATTAGTAGTCTTAAATATTTTTCCAGCTTTACCGCAAGTCCAACCAATATTTGGATTAACAAACTTTATCCAATTTAACCAATCACCAAATCCCAGAAGATTTGGATCGTAATAATTCCAGCTTTCTCCTCCGTTAGTTGTGTACCTTAAAACTCCAGTTCTGCCTGATGCCCAACCGTAAGAGTAATTCAACATCTGAACGTGCAAAGGGACGGCAGCATAGTATTGATCGGAAGGACGCCAGATATGCCAGCTTTGACCTCCATTTGTAGTTTTTAAGAAAACAGGTTGACTCCAATAACCACCAACAACCCAGCCATTCCATTGATCGAAGAAATGAATTCCAAAAAGATCATCCATTCGATTTGTAGAATCGTAATGATAAAATCTCCAATTTTCACCGCCGTCTGAAGTCCATCCAAAATATCCTGAATCACCAATTGCATATCCCTGACTTTCGTTAAACATCTGGATAGCATTAATATCAGCTGTCATAATTTGATTCCATCGATTCCAGCAGAGGACTTTGTACCAGCTTTGACCACCATTGGTAGTTTTTAATATAGTTCCTCGATCACCAGCAATCCAACCGTAATTTTCATTAATGAAAAAAGATTTATTTAAATATTCATCACTTCCTCTGTTGAGTTGCAACCATCCATCACCACCGTTTGTTGTTCTTAAGATTGTTCCCCAATCGCCAATTGCAATCCCGGTTGATTGACTTATAAAATAACAATTATAAAGAGTGCGCCAGGTAGGACTTAATTGAAAAGTCCAGGTTTCTCCTCCATCGGTAGTGAAGAAAATTCTCGACTCTTTACCAACCACATAGCCTCTGTAATCATTGAAGAAGTAAATAGATTTTAAATCAGATTGCGTTACATCCTGACCAATAATTTGCCAGCTTATTCCTGCATTAGTTGTTCTTAAAATTAATCCAGAGTCACCAACTGCAAAACCTTTTGTTGGTGAGGTGAAATAAATATCACAAATATTTTTTTTCACTTGAGGCAATGGTACAGCCTGCCAGTAAGATCCTGCGTTAAAGGTTCTTAACATTACTCCGGAATCACCAACTATAAAACCATTATTTTCATCAATGAAAAAAACGGAATTTAAATTTCTTTGAGAAGGAGAATTTTGTTTTATAAAAGTGTAACCATTATCAGCGTAAAGAATTGTTCCATTTTCTCCAACTATCCATGCTTTATCCCAGCGAAGAGCAAAAACTTTTCGAAGATTATTCATTGTGGGCGACGATTGAATTTGCCAGCTTTGAGTTCCATCAAATGTTCGAATTATTAATCCAAAACTACCACAGATCCAACCATTATTTTCATCTGTAAAGTCTATTGAATACAAATCATTCTCGAGGCCTAAAAATCGATGTTGAACATTCCAGGTTTTTCCTTGATCAGTAGATGTTAGAACTGTCCCCATCTCACCAACTGCATACAAAGTCGTGTTGTTGTAGAAATCGAGATCCCTTAATGTATTATTTTGAATTGTAGGATTACTCCAAAAGAATTGTGCAAATAGATTTACTGAGATGGTGACCAATAAAATAAATGTTCGTTTCATAGTCCTAACTTTTTTGAAATAATTATCGGTTCTGTATACAAATTTATGATAATTATAATACAATTTAATCACCACGGATTACAATAGAATTATTTGTATCTAATTTCGGTTTCTGTTTATTGGGTTGTAATTTTTTCTTTCTGTCAGAATGAGTTTGCCGAAATTTGATAGGTTTAAATATCGAGAAAAAGATAGGCATCTCCATCAATGATATTTAAGCTTTTATCATAAAAGCTCAACCGAACAAAGTTCTTCAAAGAATTTTTCAAAACTGATTCTATTTCGTAATTTTAAGTATGAAAATTTTAATCTTATTTTTAGTGAGTTACCTTCTCGGTTCAATTCCCACAGCTTATATTTTAATGAAATTAGTTAAGGGGATTGATATCCGAAAAGCTGGATCTGGCAATGTTGGCGGAATGAATACTTATGAAGTAAGTGGATCCAAACTATTAGGATTTATAGTCTTTATGGTGGATTTCGCAAAAGGGTTTGTGGCGGTTCAAATCGCAAAAAATTATTTCCCTGAAAGTTTTTTAATTATTGGTCTATCAACTTTTTTTGTTGTTTTTGGGCATTGTTTCTCTGTGTGGATTAGTTTTAAGGGTGGGCGTGGACTTGCAACTGCATTTGGTTCGACTATCACATTTGTTCCAGCAGCATTTTTCATCTGGGCAGTAATCTGGGTTTTCGTTTACCTTAAAAATAAAGACATTCACCTGGGAAATATTTGGGCGACAATTTCAACTTACTTTCTTCTACTCATTAACTTTGGTTATTTAAAGAGATTTCTTTATCCAGCAACAGAAAATTATTTTGAATATCTTTTAATTGTTACACTTGTTCTCGGCATTATATTTATTAAACATATTGAATCTTTGAAAGAGTTGATTAGTAAAAGCAAACTAAAAAGAGAGGTTTAATTATGAAAAGAAATATTTTGACAATAATTGGCCTGACTATTTTAGTTTCGGTTTTAACCACTCTAAGCGTGGAAAAACTTCTAAGTATTCATAAAGAAAAAATTTATACTGAATCTACTGACGCAAAGATTTTACCAGCAAACTATTTGCAAAAGGAAGCAGCCAATCAAGATATTAATAGTTCAAGAGAAACTGCAATCACACGAACAGTCCGAAAGGTTAGTCCTGCTGTGGTGGGAATTAATGTGACTGAGATTCGAGAATATCGTGATCCATTCTTCTCATTTTTTGATGATCCATTTTTCAGGGACGATCCATTTTTTAGAAGATTTTTTGGGGATAGATCTTACAAACAAGAAGTTCATAGTCTTGGAAGTGGATTTATTATCTCTCCTGATGGTTATATAGTTACAAATGATCATGTTGCTGGCAATGCTAAAAAAATTGTTGTAACCCTTACAAATGGCGAACGATACGATGCTGAAATAGTTGGTAGTGATCCTCAAAGCGATATTTGTCTTTTAAAGATTAATGGAAAGAATCTGCCTTATGTCGTTCTTGGAAATTCTGATGATGTAATAATAGGTGAATGGGTAATTGCTCTTGGAAATCCATTTGGACTTTTCGATATAAACAATAAACCCACAGTCACTGTTGGTGTTGTAAGTTCAACAAATTTGACACTTCAACCAGTAAACAATCGATTTTACAGAAAAATGATTCAAACAGATGCTCCAATTAACGGTGGTAATTCCGGGGGACCACTTGTAAATAGCATTGGCGAAGTAATTGGAATGAACACTTTGATTTATACTGGGAATACTTATTCGACTGGAAATATTGGAATTGGTTTTGCTATTCCAATTAACAAAATCAAAAAAGTTGTTGATGAACTGAAAAGGAATTCAAAAATCGATAGAGACTTCTGGACTGGTTTATCCATTCAAAATATAGATGAAAGAATTGCGAAATATTATGGATTAAAAACGAGTAAAGGAGTAATTGTAACTCAAGTTCAACCAGGAAGTCCAGCAGATAGAGCAAAGATTGAAGTTGGTGATGTAATCCTTGAAGTTGAAGGTGAACAGATTAATGATGAAAATGATATAAAATCAATATTCAATGACTTTAGAACTGGTCAGGTAATTACTATTAAAGTTTTACACGATGACAAAGTTGTTGAACGAAAAATGAAGCTTGAAAAAAGATGATTGAAAGATATTCAAGAAAAGAAATTTCGTATGTCTGGTCAGAAGAAAATAAATTCAAAATCTGGCTGGAAATAGAATTACTTGTAATTGAAGCTCGAGTTCATCTTAAAGAGATTCCAAAATCAATTTACAATCAGATCAGGAAAAAAGCCAACTTCAATACCCATAGAATTAAGCAGATTGAAGAAAGAGTTCATCACGATGTAATTGCCTTTATTACAGAAGTTGCCAAAAATGTGGGAGAAGAAGGGAAGTTAATTCATTATGGAATGACTTCTTCAGATGTGCTTGATACAGCTCTTGCAGTTCAAATCAAACAAGCTTCAAAAATTTTACTTAATGATCTGGAAAGATTAAGGACAACACTTAGAAAACTTGCGCTTCAACACAAATATTTAGTTTGTATTGGACGCACTCACGGCGTTCATGCTGAACTTACAACTTATGGATTAAAATTCGCACTCTGGTACGATGAGATCATAAGAAATATTGAAAGATTAAAACATGCAACAGAAAATGCTGCTGTGGGAAAAATTTCAGGTGCTGTAGGAACTTATGAACATTTAAATCCTGAAGTAGAAAAGTATGTTTGTGAAAAATTAGGGATTAAACCCGCTCGAATTTCAACTCAAATTGTGCAAAGAGATGTTCATGCTGAATATCTTCTTACTCTTGCATTAATTGCTTCCTCGCTTGAAAAATTTGCGACCGAAATTCGTCACCTTCAAAAAACAGAAGTTCGTGAAGTTGAAGAACCTTTCGTTGAAGGTCAAAGAGGTTCTTCCGCAATGCCTCATAAAAGAAATCCTATTATCAGTGAAAGAATAGCGGGACTTGCAAGATTAATTCGTACAAACGCCTTTGCCTCACTTGAAAATATTAATCTCTGGCATGAGCGAGATATTTCGCATTCATCTGTTGAAAGAATAATTTTTCCGGATACAACTATTTTACTTGATTACATTTTGGATAAAATGAATTTTGTTCTCTCAAATTTGAGGTTCAATCATGAACAAATAGAAAAAAATATTGAACTCACTCGTGGATTAATTTATTCTCAGAAGATTTTGCTTGCTTTAATCGAAAAAGGCTTATCGCGAGATGACGCCTATAAACTTGTGCAATCAAATGCAATGAAAGTCTGGGACGGTGAAAAAGATTTCAAAACTGTATTAATGGATGATCCAAAAATCTTAAAATATTTAAGTGCCAATGAGATTGAAAATATTTTTGATACACCAAAATTGCTTGAAAGAGTGGATTATATTTTTAAGAGATTGGAACTTGTTTAGAAAAGATTTAAATCAATATTAAATTTTTTCAAATCTTCCAGTAACTTCTCGTTTGAAATAAATTGCAATGCATTCCAGCCAAGATTTTTTGCAGCCTTTACATAGTCTTCAATATCATCGATGTATAAAACTTCCTCTGGTTTTAATTCAATTGAATTGATTACAAAATCAAAAATCTCTTTTTCTGGTTTTATAGAGCCTATTTCATAGGATAAAAAAAGCCTATCAAAGTGTTTTAAAAATTCATAATGTCCCCAGCCATATTTTTTGTGAATTATGTTTGTATTGGAAAGCAAAAAAAGTTTGTATTCTTTTTTAATTTTAGAAAGGAGATTTGTTAATATTTTGTTTTCCTGGAAAATCTCAGAAAAAATTTTTGCAATTGTATGTTTGTCAATATTAGAGTTCAGGTGAGATTTTATTATATCTAAAAATTCTGTCTCATCAAGCGCACCTTTTTCCAGCATTTTTATAATAGAATTATTTTCTTTTAAAAATTTTGTAATTATAGTACCCGTGCCAGATTGCAATTCATTTAATCTATTTTCAGCGATCTTCCAATCGAAATAAATAAGTACATTTCCCAGATCAAAAATAATTGCTTTAATCATTGTTAAGGAATTTTAATTTATGATGTCTTGTTTTTTCAACGAAACTTTAACAAAATTAAGGAGAAAAAATGAGATTAATTGAATTAACAATCTTTCTTGTTTCTTTTACACTAATGGGATTTTTTATGAAGGGTGATAAATTAAAAGTTGGCGATCCTGCACCCAATTTCAAATTGCCTGATGCTGATGGAAAAATTTATTCACTTAATATTTACCGTGGTAAAAGTCCTGTTGTCATTTATTTCTATCCAAAGGCAGATACGCCCGGCTGCACAAAGCAAGCTTGTGGAATTAGAGACGAATGGAAAAAATTTGAAGAAGCCGGAATTCCAGTATTTGGAATTAGCGTTGATTCAAAAGAAGATTTGAAGAAATTCAGAGAAAAATATTCCTTAAATTTTCCATTGCTGTCGGATGAGAAGAAAGAAGTTACAAAAGCCTATGGCGTTTTAAATTTACTTGGCTTTGCAAGTCGAGTAACTTTCATTGTTGATAAAGAGGGGAATATTGCCTATATCATTGACAAAGTTGATGTAAACACGCACGCAAAGGAAGTTTTTGAACTTGCTTCAAAGTTGAAATAAAAAAAGCGAAGTGAAGAACTACTCTTCACTTCGCCAGAATTTTTTTAATTAGTTAATTCTTAATCACCAATTTCAAATTTAATTCCTTGTGCAAGTGGTAAATCGGTACCAAAGTTAATTGTATTAGTTTGTCTTCGCATATAAGCTTTCCAGGCATCTGAACCTGATTCTCTACCGCCACCAGTTTCCTTTTCGCCACCAAATGCACCACCGATTTCGGCTCCGCTTGTACCAATATTTACATTTGCAATTCCACAATCACTTCCCCAAGCTGAAAGGAATGTTTCAGCTTGTCTAAGATCATTCGTAAAAATAGAAGAAGATAATCCTTGCGGTACACTGTTTTGTAATTCAATTGCATTTTCAACTGAACCAGAGTATTTAATCAAATATAAAATTGGTGCAAAGGTTTCTTCCTGAACAATTTTAAAATGATTTTCTGCTTCGACAAGAGCAGGTTTAACATAACAACCAGATTCATATCCAGGACCGCTTAAAACTTCACCACCATAAACAATTTTCCCGCCTTCTTTCTTAACTTCTTCAAGTGCACGGACAAATAATTCAACAGCCGCCTTATCTATTAGTGGTCCCATATGATTTTTTTCATCAAGTGGATTTCCAATTCTTAAGCTTTGATAAGCTTTAACAAGAGATTCTTTAATTTTATCATACACACTTTCATGTATAATCAATCTTCTTGTGGTCGTGCATCTTTGTCCGGCAGTTCCAACGGCACCAAAGACAACAGCTGGAATTGCAAGTTTTAGATCGGCATTTTCTGTAATAATGATTGCATTATTTCCACCGAGCTCTAAAATTGTTCTTCCTAATCTTTTTGCAACAACCTGAGCTGCGTGTCTACCGACTTCAACTGAACCAGTAATTGATATTAGAGGTACATTTTTATCTTCAAGCATTCGTTCACCAACTGTTGCACCACGACCAATAATTAGAGAGAAAATTCCTTCTGGTAAATTATTTTCTTTCAAAACTTCAGCGACAATTTTTTGAGTTGCAATTGCTGAAAGAGGAGTTTTTGAACTAGGTTTCCAGATGCAAACATCGCCACATACTGCAGCAATCATTGCATTCCACGACCAGACTGCAACAGGAAAATTGAACGCTGTTACAATTCCAACTATACCAAGTGGATGATATTGCTCATACATTCTGTGTTTTGGTCTTTCTGAGTGCATTGTAAAACCGTAAAGCATTCTGGATTGACCAACAGCAAAATCGCAAATGTCGATCATTTCCTGAACTTCGCCCCAACCTTCCTGAAGTGATTTTCCCATTTCGTAAGAGACGAGTCTTCCAAGTGCATCTTTGTATTCTCTCAGTCTTAATCCAATTTGTCTTACAATTTCTCCGCGTTTTGGTGCGGGGACAGTTCTCCAGTATTTGAAAGCTTCTTTTGCTTTCTCAATTACTTGATTATAATCTTGAATTGATGCTTGATAAACTGTGGCTATTAATTTCCCATCTACAGGTGAAATTATTTTTAGTTCACCTTCTGTTTCTGTTTTAAACCAATTTTGACCTGTAGATGCACCGTAATTTTTTTCTTCAATACCCAGTTTTTTTAAGAAATCCATTTTGACCTCATTAATTTATTTTTACAAAAATAAGAAAAGTAAGGGAGTTATTTTTTATAAACGAATTTCATTTTTTTCATGCCGAGGTAAAAAGAAAACAGTATTTCATTCCATATTTATCCTGTTTGAGATAGAGAAAGCAAAAAGGCGCGGATAATCGCTGATCAAGAAATATTTAAGAAATCTCTACGACTTAGAGTTGAGTCTCTATTTAGAAAAAAATTTTATCCTTAATCTATTGATATTGTCAATTCAGAGTCCTCTGTGCATTTTCATTGTTTGACAAAGGAATATTTTATAATAAGTGTCTTTTTATTATCTTTTTATTAGGTAGAGAAGATTTAAAAAATATTTTTATCTATAATTTTTCACAAGAAGGAGGTATTTATGAAGGTTTTTAAAATAATAATTCTCTTCTTGTATTTAATTTTCCTATTTCAACTATCTTTAGTTAGCCTTGCAAAAGATACGAATGAAAAAAAGCGTTCTGATTTGGACGAGCATTCTAAAGCATTATCAACCCGTAAAACATATCTGATAGATATTAATCGTCTTAAAATACCTATTAACAATTCAGGTGTAATTGCAGATGTTCCTCCAATCGCCATTAATCAATATGATGAAAGTGATATACTTTTCTCAGCAGGTTTC
>JBNAWO010000045.1:0-17817 GCA_049699815.1 Ignavibacteria bacterium
TTCTATGAATCCAGGTGCAATAGAAACCACTCTTACTTTTGGTGCAAGTTCAACCGCCAACGAACGAGTTAAAGCAATTACGCCAGCTTTTGAGATGTGATAAAGACTTCTATCTTTCCAGGCAATTATTCCACCGACAGAAGAAAAATTTATCACAACTGAATTTTCGTTCATTATTTCTGAAAATTTTTGGATAAGAAAATAGACTGATTTTAAGTTAAGATTAATAAACTTATCGAAATCATTCTCTTTGGTTTCAAAGAAATCATTCTTACCAAAAATTCCTGCACAATTTATTAACACATCAAGTTTTGAATATTGACTCTTAAAAGTTTCAAACAATTGATAAATATTGGATAAACTCGAAAAATCACATTTAAAAGAACTTAATTTTAAATTTTCATTTGCAAATTGTTCTTTCAACTTCTGAAGTTTGTTAAATGATTTATTGTAAGAGATTACAACCTCGAAATCTTGTTTACCAAGATGAAGGGCAATCCGACTTCCTAATTTACCAGTTCCACCAGTTACAAAGGCTATTTTCATTTTCAATTCAATTTAACAAATACTAATTTTGCACGCAACGAATCAGGATGTAATAAATGCACTTATTAATCTCATTATTTTTTTTCCTTCAATTAATAAATCAAAATGACATTGAAGTTAAGATCAAACAAATTCTTCAAAAATCATTGCCTAAAAATTCGAAATACTCCATAACTTGTTTTTCAACTTCAAAGAATGAGTATCTCTTAAAAATTAACTCAGACCTGATATTGATCCCTGCATCTACCAACAAACTTTTTACAACCGGAGTTGCCTTGATGAGTCTTGGACCAGATTTCGCAATTAATACAGAACTTTATACTGAGGATAGAGATTTAAGTGATGGAATTATCAATGGAAATGTTTACCTGAAAGGTTATGGAGATCCAACAATAACAACTGATGATCTTAAAAATCTTATCTCCAAGCTTAAATCATTAAAGATCAACTCCATTACAGGTAACCTAATTATTGATGATTCTTTTTTTGAAGAAACATTTTATAGAAATGAATGGATAGAAGAAGAAAACATTTCGGTACCTCTTCCTCCAATCTCGGCTATTACGATAAACAATAACTCCATTTTTTTAAAGGTGATCGGTTCAAACAAAATCGGTAAACCAGGAAATATAATTATAGAAGAAGAACTTGAGTATTTTCAAATAATAAATAATACTAAGACAACCAAATCCCGGACTAAACTTTCAGTTAACTCAAAATTTATAAATAATAAAGAAGTTATTACAGTCAGTGGAAACATTAGAAGAAATTCATCTTCTTTACTAAGAATACACATTAAAAAACCTGAATATTATGCCGGAAACTTGCTTGTCAAATTAATCAGAGAAAATGGAATTGGTTTTTGGGGTGACATCAAAAAAGGAAAAGTCCCAAAATTTTCAGATAGAATTTCAGAAACTTCAACTCCACTCATAGAATTCTTGAAACCAATAAATAAAAACAGCAATAATTTTTATGCTGAGCATCTTTTTTTAGTTATCGGTGCAAACTATGCAGGTAGTGAAGGAAGTCCATTCGACGCTTCCAAAGCAATCATCACTTATCTAAAATCTTTAAATATTTATGAACCAGAATTTAATATGGTTGATGGTTCTGGAATTTCGAGACAAAATCAATTTTCAACTGAAACACTTGTTAAATTTTTATACCATATCTACCTAAATCCAGGTGTCTTTAATGAATTTTACAACTCTCTTTCAATTCCCCAAAATGATGGAACTTTACACAGTCGACTGAGTAATTTATTCCCGCCAGATAGATTAAGAGGAAAAACTGGAACATTAAACGGCGTTACTGCTTTGGCTGGTTATGTGGTTGCAAAATCTGGTGATTTATTAATTTTCGCGATTAATTTCAATTATCACAAAGGCAACCAGTACAGAATGAGAAAGTTGCAGGATAATATTGTTACATTAATAGCAGATTCATTTTAAACCTTTATAAAAACATATAGTCAAGTACTAAAAAAAAATGGAGGAAAAAATGAAGCAAAAATTATTTGTCTTTATTTCGGCTTTAATAATTCCTTTTATAATTCTTAGCTGTAAATCAAGTGTAAATGAACCTGATTATTTAGATGATGTAATTTTGAGCTCATTAATAGATAATGAAGAGTCCATTTACAACTTTGACGAAAACTTTGACGATGGTGATGCGACTGCTTTCATCGTAGGAAAAATTCAGACAGATTTATATCCCATCAAAGTTGGAAGAAGAATTACCAAAATCGAAAGATCTTTTGACAAACAAGTTGTTGGAGATTCAGCAAAAGTTACGGTTACCTCAAAATATACTGGATATTTGATCATTGCCGGGAAATTTACAAGAATAAATCCCGGAGATACTACATATTTGCCTGACACAATAATCACCAAACCATTTGTTGAAACAGTTAAAAGAAATTTAACTTTTATTAGAACAAATTCAAGAAATGATAGAAATCGAGGATGGAAAATTCAAGCTATTTCTCTCCCTGAAGGTTCAACCTCAGTTAGAAATATTCAAATAACAAAAGTAGAAACAATCATTCCAGGGAAAGATACTTTAATAATCACTTCGCCGCTCGATACTTATTTCTTTATTGGAGATCCGATGAAAGATCTGCCCACTCGCAAAAGAAATGATGAAGTAACCCTTCGAGTCTATCTAACAAGCACTTCATCAAAAGATGACTTTGTTACAATCAATTACGGTAAAAAAATGGCTGGCCAAACTTTCAAGGTTAAACGCAAATT
Source organism: Ignavibacteria bacterium (assembly GCA_049699815.1). Taxonomy (GTDB): domain Bacteria; phylum Bacteroidota; class Ignavibacteria; order Ch128b; family Ch128b; genus Ch128b. The sequence continues at coordinate 2,802 of JBNAWO010000045.1, forward strand.
GAATCTCGTCTCATCCGTTCAGGTTGGTGATAAGTGGGAAAAAATTTATGAAGGTAATTGGAATATTTTTGTCGCTCATCCAATGGGAAGATTTCATTCTGTAATTAATGCAGTAACAAACGAAACCATTTTCACTGTCGAAGGAAATGTTTCAAGTTCAACTTGGGGAATTCCTTATAAAGTAAATTGAGCAACTAAAAATAAAAAAACAAAAAGGCTGTTTCAGATTAATGAAACAGCCTTTTGCTTTTTTAAAACTCGATTACTTATAAAATTATTTATTCTGTTGTGGTTGAGCTGGTTGAGTTGGAGGCAATGTTGGTCTTTGGGGTAATGATTGCATTCCCTTTCTTTGAATGATACTCTCTCTCATTTTTTCCTGCGATGAAGAAGGAAGGGCAGCTAAATTTATAATAATAGATAACAACATTAAAGAAACAGCTAAAACCCAGGTTGTCTTCATTAAGAAATCAGCAGTCCGGCGAACTCCAAAAATAGCGCCCATTTCACCTGGACCACCAAAAGTCCCGGCCAATCCACCTCCTTTACTTGATTGCATCAAAACAACCGCCATTAAAAGTACCGCAATAAAAATTGTTAAAATTAATAAGAATGTAAACATTTTATCTCCTTTAATTTGTAGCGAGGGAGGGATTCGAACCCCCGACACGTGGATTATGATTCCACTGCTCTAACCAACTGAGCTACCTCGCCATTAATTGACAAAAACACAAATAACGAATACAAATATAAGAATGAATAAAAACTTAGGCAAAGTTAAATATGAGATAAAAAAAAAGCCCGCCAAATCTTTTTTAAGCGGGCCTCTTTAGATTGCGAGAGAGATTAAAACTTAATGTTGAGAGAAGCACTAACTGTATTATATTTAGCTAAGTTGTAATCAACACTTATTCCAACTAATAACAATTTAAGTGTAGCGCCAATTGTGAATCGAGATGAATTTTCTCCTTCCAAGAATATTTAATTTTTGCAGGAGATGTACCAGTAGGTATATCATACACCACATCATATTCAACATCTATTGTGGAGCTTTCTAAAGAAAAACCAGCATAAGGTTCAATATTTAATGCACCAGGACCAAACCTCTTCGATGCAAAAATCCCAAACATTGAAGCGGAGGTTTTAAAGATCTTTCCAACTTCAAGTGATTGTGTAAAGTATCCAACTGAGACATTTACTGGCAAAGAAAAAGGTAACCACATTGATGGATTATGTTGAATTCCAAATCCACTATATTTGAATTTTCCAAGTTCCGGGTCTAACTCAAACTCTGGAAAGTATCTTACTGAGAACTGAGTCCCAAAAACAGTACCTAAAGTTAATTGAGGAACCACAAGTGGTAATGCTGGTACATCATCAAGATAACCGGTTACTGGAAGAGTTATTTCTTTTTGACCGAGTGTTTGACCTTGAATAACTGCACCAGGGAATTTCACTTTAATGGAGTCCTTCTTACTACCCACAATAGTTGGTCCACTAATTGACACAGTAAACTCACGAGAAAGTATTTCATTTTTTATGGAGGTTCTCTGTGAACCCGTGATGTTTGGTGGTATTAGTTCTTCAGCTTGAGTTGAATTAAACCTGAAGCTTCCACTTGATGCAAAAGTTTTATTAGCCGACCCAAAAAGAGTAGCCATGCCAACAAATCCAAGTTCGAAATCGAAGCTGAATTTTGTGGCTTTCGGTGCACCATGGACCCACCCAGAATTTAGATTTGCTCCAAAAGCAGAAGAAATTGGAGCGACATAGGCTTTACTTGCATCACCTGTAATTTTTGCAAGGGTTTGCTCAAGCTCAGAATCCTGGGCTTGTAACAAATTATAAGTGACAAAAAAGATTAATGAAAGAAGAAAAAATTGAAGTCTCATAGGACCCTCCAAGTTTTTTGTTAATGATTTGGTTAATTGTTTTTTCATTTTGTCTTCATAAATTTTCGATTGCAAACTAAAGAACATAATCACCTCGACAATTAGTCATTTGTCGTATTTTTATGTAGTATTAAACTTACGAACTAGATACAATTTGAATTTATTCAACAAAAGTTTCAAGAATATTTTGCATATTCAGTAACTAATTCAAAAAATTCTTTCTCTCCCATTTGATGTAGTAAAGTTAAGTCCTCGTCATTAATCTTAATTTTCTCTCTCGTGTTTAAGATCGCTTGTTCTTCAGTTCTAATACCTGGAATAACTGTAGAAATTTCGTTATGATTTAATACAAAACTTATTGCAAAAAGTGCTGGATCTACTTTATATTTTTTCACTATCTCAAAATAAGGTCTTAATTCAGTAATAGATTTTTTTAGAAGAAATTGATTTAAACGAAATGAACGATGATCATCAGAGCTAAAAGTTGTTTTTTCATTAAACTTTCCGGTCAGTAAACCAAATTGAAGAGGCATTCGAGCAATTATTCCATAATTTTTTTCTTTTGCTAACGGAATAACTTCTTTTAATGCAATCTGGTTAATCACATTGAAAACTACCTGAATTGTATCACCCAAATTCCTTTCTGCTAAATATTTCATCTCAGGTTCTGGTTTAAATGTGTTTAATGAAATTCCCCAAAAACGAATCTTTCCTTGCTGCTTTAAAATCTCCATCGCTTCTATGCATTCACCGTTTTTAAGATGTTCAACTTTTGCTGAATGGAGTTGATAAACATCAATATAATCTTTTCTCAATCGTTTTAAACTTTTTTCACAAGCATTTAAAATATAATTTTTTGTGTAATTAAGATTTATTCTACCATCAGGAAGTAATTCATGACCAACTTTGGTTGCTAAGGTTATATCATTCCATTTATCCCGTAAAACTTCACCAAGAAGTTCTTCGCTATGACCAAGTCCGTAAAAATCAGCAGTATCAAAAAAATTAATTCCTCTTTCGATTGCTTTTAAGATTGCTTTTTTAGATTCATTATCATCAGTTTTTCCCCATCCAATTGGGATCTTTCCTGCCATTGCGGGTCCACCAATTGCCCAGGCTCCAAAACCAACTTCTCTTACTTTCAAATTTGTTTTGCCTAAAATTCTGTATTCCAATTCTATTCTCCTAAATACCTTTTTAACCAATCAAGAACTTCTTTATACCAGTAAATTGAATTTTGTGGTTGGAGTATCCAATGATTTTCATCTGGAAAATAAACCAACCTTGCAGGAACTCCTTTGCCTTTTAAAACGCCATAAATTTCAAGTCCTTGAGTTACAACTACACGATAATCTTTTTCACCGTGAATGATTAACATTGGAGTTTGGAAATTGTGCGCAAAAAAAGCTGGACTCCATCTATTGATATTTTCGTATTTGCCTTCCCATGGCGCACCATCGTAGTTTTTCACTCTTTCATAAGTTAAATCGCTGGCAAATTGTCCCATAAGATTATAAACACCGGCATGACTAATTAAAGCTTTGAAGCGATTTGTATGACCAGCAATCCAGTTAACCAGATAACCACCATAGCTTCCACCAGCTGCAGCCATTCTTGTTGAGTCTATAAAATCGAATTTCTTAATTAGATAATCTGTTGCGAGCATTAGATCTGTAAATGGTTTATCACCGTGAGCACCAACAATTGATTTACCAAATTCTTTTCCAAAACTTGTTGAACCATGAAAATTTACAAGTGCAATTACATAACCTGGTGAAGCAAATAATTGAGCATTCCATCTGTAATGAAAATCATCTCCAAATGTGCCGTGAGGACCACCATGAATCATATGCACAAGTGGATATTTTTTATCTGGGTCAAAATATGGAGGATAAACGAGATACAATTGCACTGAATCACCATCAGCACCAGTAAAATAATGTTCTTCCACCATACCAAATTTTATCTGGCTTATCAATTCGTCATTAAAACTGGAAATTTTTTTAAGCGTTCGTTTCTTCAAATCAAATTCAAAAATTTCGTGAGGTTCTGAAATCGTGCTTTTCAAGAAATAAGCTTTTTGATTTTTTATATTCAAAGAATTTATAGAACCACCAGTAAAAATCCTCTCCAGTTTGTTCTTTGAAAGGTCATATTCAAATAAAGAAATTTTAGCTCGGTCTTCTGCAAGTAAATAAACTTTGTTTAAGTCATCTCCTTGAGTGAATCCGAAAAATGAATAATCATATTTTTCAGTTAAATTTTTAGTTGTTCCTTTTTCTATATCATAAGCCATTAATCGTACATTATCAGCTGAAAAATCAGGATCAAATTGGCTTCCAAAGAAAAGATATTTACCATCTTTTGAAAAATATGGTGCTGAGTCATCCTCAAAATTAAATTGAGTTATGTTCCTGATTTCTTCGGGTTTATTAACATTCATAATATAGATATCTGAATTGAGAGAGTCGTATGGTGGCTCTGTATTGTTTGCAGCAAAACTTACCCAATTCCCATCAGGAGAAATTGAATAAGAAATTCCTCCATCAAGATTAAAAATTTTTGTTGAACCTTTAGTTAAATCTTTTAATTCTCTCTTTTCAATATCTAAAACATAAAGTCGAGAAACATAACCATCTGTCAACCAGGAATCCCAATATCTATACAAACGATTTTCAGTGACTTTAGCCGAGACTTTCTTTTCTTTTCGAGCTTTTAATTCTTTTTTTAAACCTTCAAAATCATTCTCAAATTCTGGAAGTATTTTCGATACAAAAAATATTTTCTTCCCATCGCTGGAATATTTTGGATTAGAAATTCCTATTGGCATTTCATAAAGTAATTGAGCTTCACCACCATCAATAGCAATTTCATAAAGTTGAGGATAATCGCCATCTCTTTTAGAAATAAATGCAATTTTTCGACTATCTGGATGCCAGATTGGTGAGTTATCTGAGTTTAAATTAGTTGTTAATCTTTTTGTCTTATAAGTTTTTAAATCAATCAACCACAGATCGCTGTTGCCTTTATTTTCCTTGATGTTGTATTCTGTTAAGACGAAACAACCGAAATTACCATCAGGTGAAATAGTCAGATTTGAAAGTCGTTTTATTCCCCACAAATCATCTGGTGTGAATGTTCGTTTATTTTGACCTATTAAATTGATATTTTGAAATAAGAAAAAAAATGTAAAGAGTAGAACTATTTTTTTCATAATAACTCCTGTTTAATAATTAAATTTACTCAAAGATATGAATGAAATTAATGTATTTAAAGATATTTTAATCGTCTTTGCTTTTGCAATTCCAATTATCTATTTGTTTAATAAACTTAATGTTCCTTCTATTATTGGCTTTATTGTTACAGGTGTTTTGATTGGACCCAACTTCCTTAGAATTATTACTAATTCCGAAATTATAAATCAACTTGCTGAGATTGGCGTTGCCTTACTTCTTTTCACAATTGGAATTGAAATTTCTTTTAGTAACTTTATCAAAAATTTCAAAGAGATTTTAATAATTGGGGGATTGCAGGTACTACTTACAATTTTTATCGGTTTTATTTTTGGAGTAACAACCGGATTCAGTGCCCAACAATCCATTTTCTTAGGTTTTCTCATAACTCATTCCAGTACAGCAATCATTCTGAAAATGCTTAATGATCGAGACGAAATTGAAACTCCACAAGGGAAAATTGCAACTGGGGTTCTGGTATTTCAAGATTTGATGATTTTGCCAATGATGTTGCTAATTCCACTTTTAAGTATGTCGGTAGACTCTTCTTTTGCGGATGCAATTCAGAGACTTGTATTTTCCTTCATTTTAATAATTGCAATTTTTGTCATCGCCAGATTTTTAATGCCTCATATCCTGTATCTTTTAATTCAAATTCAAATGAGAGATGTTTTTATAATTGGAGTAATCGTTTTGAGTTTAGGGACTGCCTTTATTACACAATATTTAGGACTTTCATTTGCAATTGGTGCTTTCATTGCTGGTTTGATTATTTCCGAAACGGATTATACACATCAGGTAATTGGAGATATTGTTCCATTCAAAGAAGTTTTCACATCATTTTTCTTTATTTCGTTTGGGATGCTTTTGAATTTCCAATTGATTATAACCGAACCATTAAAAATCATTTTCCTTGCTTTGGCGATAATTATTTTTAAAATGATAATTATTGCATTGATAATTTTATTTCAAAAATATCCTTTAAGAGTTGCGTTCTTAACAGGACTTTACTTATCTCAAATCGGTGAGTTTTCGTTTGTTTTGCTATTAAAAGGTAATCAGGCAAATATATTTTCAGAAAGTTTTTCAAATTATTTTATATCTCTATCATTAATTACAATGTTCGTCTCTCCTTTGCTTTTACAAATTTCACCTTACATCTCATCAAAAATTCCTCATCTTGAAAAAGCGAAAATTGAAGATTACATTGAACGATTGAAAAACCATGTAATTATAATTGGATATGGATTGAATGGCAAAAATGTAGCAAAGGTCTTGAAAGAAGCTAACATTCCTTATGTAATTATCGAAGCAAATCCCAGAAGTGTTCTTCACGCAAAAAAAGAAGGGGAAAAAATAATTAATGGAGACGCTACAAAAAGAGAAGTCCTTGAACATACTCACTTACATTCGGCAAAAGTGGTTGTTGTCGCAATTTCAGATTCTATGGCAACAAGAATTATTGTCAGGCTTGTTAAGGAATTAAACCCTGATGTTTATTTGATCGTTAGAACAAGATATGTTAAAGATGTAGATGACCTTGTAAAACTCGGAGCTGATGAAGTTATTCCCGAAGAGTTCGAGACTTCAATTCAAATCTTAAGTCGCGTGTTGAAACGATTTCATATACCAAACAGCATAATTTTGGCTCAAGCAAATACATTGAGAACAAGTTCTTACGGATTGTTTAGAGATGTTCGTTTCACTGAACATGCTTTTGATCAGATAAATCAAATTCTCGCTCAAGGAACAATTGATACCGTTTTAATTAATGACAGGCATCCAGCATGTACTAAAACTTTGAAGGAAATCGACTTGCGAGCAAAGACAAATGCAACTGTTATCTCGGTCATAAGAAGTAATCAATTTATCCCAAATCCATCCGGTGATTTCCAGATCAAAGACGGCGATTTGTTGGTTCTTTTTGGTACTCATAACGCAATTGATAGAGCGATTGAATTATTGACAACGAATCAAACTGAAAACTATGAAACAACTTGAATTTCCATTCAACACAATCGAATTTCTAAAAAAGCTTTCTAAAAACAATAGTCGTGAGTGGTTTCATTCTCACCGTGAAGAATATGAGATAAATTTCCTTCTTCCAGCAAAGATTTGTGTAATTCAACTCGGTGATTTTCTGAGAGGTTACATTCCAAATATCATAGCGGTACCGGAAATCAATAAATCTATCTTCAGATTAAATAGAGATGTACGATTTTCAAAAAATAAGAAACCCTACAAAACCAATCTCGGACTTTACTTTTGGGAAGGCAAGAAAAAGAAACTCGATAGCTCTGGATTTTATTTTCACATTGAACCAAAAATATTTTTAATTGCAGTCGGTTTCTATATCTTTCCACCTGAAATTCTTAAGAAGTATAGGCAAATTCTTCTTCAACAAACTAAAAATTCTGAACTTTTTAAAATCATTCGAAGCTTGAGAAAAAAAGGTTATAGTATAGAAGAAGAAAAGTACAAAAAATTGCCGGCGGGTTTTACTCCTGATCATCCTTTTGCGCAACTTTCAAAATTCAGCGGGCTATATGCAATGTATGAGACAAGTGATTTAGATCAATTCAAGAAAAAAGATATTATTGAGTTTTCTCAAAAAGTTATGAAAGATATGATTCCACTTCATCAATGGATTGTCAAGAATATTGGTTAGACAAATTAAAGAGATATCAAAAGAAAAATTAAAAATAAACTAATTGGAATAAAGGTTTATTGTATTTTATTCACCAGTATGTTTTTTGAAAATCTCCATTGAATAGATTTTCTTTAACACAAATTCATAAATCACAGCGAGTAAATAACCAATAACTATTCCAATTAAAGCGCCGCCAAGCACATCAGAAGGATAATGAACACCTACAAAAATTCTTGACAAAGCCATAACTGAAGCTACGCTAAATAAAATCCACTTTAAATGTTTATAGTAATAAGTAAAAAACATCGCTGCTGCAAAATTATTCACCGCATGTGATGAAGGAAAAGAATACGAATCGGTACATCCAACAAGCAAATGAACATTTTCTAAAACTTTGCAAGGTCGTAGTCTCGCAAATAAATTTTTTAATAAAACACTACTTACCTGATCAGAAACAGTAACAAGCAAAATCATTCCAATTGCAAGTCCAACTCTATATTTCCCACCTTTAAATAAAATTAGAAACCAGAGAAAAACATAGAGCAAATACCAATTTCTCACATCAGTAATAAAAGGCATCAACTTATCTGTAACTGGATTTGCCAGAGTTGAATTTATAAAACGAAAAACAGCAACATCAATTGAATAAAGGAATTCAATCATAGAATAAGTTCAGTTTGTTCTGCCTGTTTAAGAAGTTCTAACATTTTAGAATGGATATGACCATTTGAAGCTAAAATCTGTGGATTGAAAATATCGCTTTCTTCACCATCAAAGTTTGTAACTTTCCCGCCTGCTTCTCTTACCAATAAAATTCCTGCTGCCATATCCCAGGGATTCAATTTAACTTCCCAGAAGCCATCAAAAATTCCAGCAGCAACATATGCAAAATCAAGAGCCGCTGAGCCAAGCCTTCTAACTGCTCTACTGTTTTTTGTCATAATTACAAATCTCTCAAAGCAATGGTCAGGATTTTCTTCGACATTATATGGAAAGCCAGTCACAAGCAAAGATTTTTTTATGTCTTTAGTCTTTGAAACAGATAATTTTTTCCCATTAAGAAACGCTCCTTTTCCCTTCTCAGCTGTAAAAATTTGATCGCGAGTAGGATCATAAACAACTCCTGCAATAACTTCATTACCCTTGATTAGACCAATTGAAACTGAGAAAATTGGTAATCCATGAGCAAAATTTGTTGTTCCATCAAGAGGATCAATGACCCACATAAATTCAGAGTTCTTTGTAGAAGAAGCTCCGCTTTCTTCAGCAAGGATGTCAAAATCAGGAAAATCTTTCTGTAGTAATTCTATGATTATTTCTTCCGACTTCTTATCTACTTCTGTAACAAGATTAGATTGGAGAGATTTGAAAGAGACTTGTTTTACCTTTCCTAGATTTGAAAGAATATACTTGCCCGCTTCTTGAGCTGCTTTCTCTGCCGACTGCAGATAATCCATATTTATTATTTATCCTCAATTTATTCATACTCATTCGAATTAAATTTATGAAATAAAAGATATCTCTCCAAAAAGATAATCCTCACCATAAAAATCTTAATCTTTCTCACTCATATTTAAAATTTCTTCAAACTCACTTTTTGTTAAAGGAATGATAGATAATCGATTGCCCTTTCGAATAAGACGCATATTACTCAATTTAGGATTTAATTTTATTTCTTCGAGCAATACAGGCTTTTTTAACTTCTTAATAAACTTAATATCAACCATATACCAGATCGGGTTTTCTTTTTTTGATTTTGGATCAAAGTGTTTGTTAGAAGGATCAAATTGAGTAAAATCAGGATAGCCTTCTTTTATAACTTCACAAATCCCATAAACTCCCGGATTATCACAATTACTATGATAAAATAAAACAAGATCACCGACTTTCACTTTATCTCTTAAAAAATTTCGAGCCTCATAATTTCTTACTCCATCCCAATAAGTTTTTTTTTCTCTTTGCAAATCTTCAATGGAATAAACATCTGGTTCAGATTTGAATAACCAATAATTTGGCATACTCACACCTACTAATTTTTATTTACCATTTATAGTGATTTAATCCTAAGTGGGTGAAAATTTAATCTTCAAAATTTAGAAAAATTAATTAGCTTACTCTCTTGATCCACAAAGCAGTTGTATCGTCATCAAGTTTCATATTTGTAAACTGAAGAAGTCTTTCTTTTAAAGCTTTCAAGAAGGATTCACCTTCATAACTTTTAAAAACTTCCTGAATTCTTGTGTGACCAAATTGCTCACCATCTTCATTTTTTGCTTCAACTACCCCATCGGTGAAAATTGCAATTTCATCATTAAGTTCAAGTTTAATATTGATGTCTTCGTATTCACTATCTTCAAGAAAACCGAGAAGCAAACCTTCGGATTCAACTTTTAGAATTTCACCAGTTTTTGCTTTTTTGACCAGCAAAGGTAAATCGCCAGCTCCAGTATATTTGATTTCGTTTGTGATAACATTGATTACTATCAAAGAAAGTGTTGCAAAGATTTCAGAAACTTTTGCGTCCTGATAAATTGCACGATTAAGTTTCTGCATAATTTTTGCTGGTGAGTGTTCCTCATCGGATTGAGCTACAAATCTTATTGCACTCCGAATATAACCTGCGTAAGCAAAAGCAAAATACCAGGCACCCCATTTTTTCCCCATTACATCACCAAAAGCAATTGCGTAAGTATCTGAAGACAATTTTATGTAATCAAGAAAATCACCACCAGGAATTCCCTGATAAGTTTGATGCCATTGCTCAATTAAATATCCATCCAGTTTTGGCGGTGCATCTGGAACAACTTTTAGTTTTATAGTTTCTGCTGCGTGCTGTATTTCATCAACAACTTTCTTTCTTTCTTTCTGAAGAGATTCGACTATTGCTTTAACTTTTGCTGTGATTACATTCATACCCGCAGTTTTCAAAACATAATCATAAACTCCATATTCGTAGCCTTTCAAAATATCTTGCTCTTCAGTTTTTGAAGTCAGGAATACAAATGGAATTGTTTTTAATTCTTTGTCAGCACTCAAAAGATTTCGGAATTCAAATCCATCTGCATCAGGCATCAAAATATCAGAGAGAATTAAATCGGGCTTAAATTCTTTTGCGATATTAAAACCATCAAAAGCGTTGTGAGCTACTTTCACTTCAAAGTTATTTTTTTCAAGTGCTGCGGCTAAAATTTTAGTCAGGACTTTATCATCATCAACAATTAAAATTTTTGGTTTAGCAGTTTGAGTTATTTCTTCTATAACTTTTTTTGCACCATAAGCTTTGTAAATTTCAGATCGTTTAAGAAGCGCTCTCACTTTAAGCAACAATTCATCAAGAATAAAAGGTTTTGTAATGTAATCATCGGCACCTAAAGCTACTGCTCGTTCTTTATCAGCCAGAGAACTTTTTGCAGAAACAAAAATGAAAGGTAAAGCTTTATATTTTTCCTGTGATCTAACTTTTTCGCAAAATGTAAATCCATCCATTCCACTCATCATAATATCGCATAAAACTAAATCGGGAGTAGTTTTTTCCAGATGTTCGAATGCCTGACCCGGACCATCAGCTTCGATTACTTCGTATCCGGCTTTTTTAAGATTAAAGCCGATCAATTTTCTCATCGCTGCATCATCATCAATTACAAGTATTTGTTTAGGTTGATCCATTAATAAGCACCTTTTCTTTTGATAACAGACTTGATTGTGTCCAAAATTAAAGAAATATAACCACTAATTGAATTTGCTTTTGAATACGCTCCGAGTCTTGCCTTAAGCTTTTCATCTTTAATATATGCAAGTGCTTGGATTGAATCGTGAATAGCTCTTTCTTCGGCAGAAAGTTCAGATCTTCCTCTCGATTGCCAGTAACCGGCAAGGCCAAGTTTCCCCTTAAATCTTAAAAGCGAAAGATCTTTAATTTGTTGAAAATCTTTCGCAGCTCCTTTTTCCATTAAATTCTGTGCTTCTTCCGGTGGAAGCCCCCACACGCCAACAAGACTTAAATCACCTTTCAAAACATTGAATAAAAGTGGAAGTTCATCGAGACTGGTTCGTCTAAGAAACTTTCCGACTTTTGTAACTCGTGGATCATCTTTTACTTTGAAATAAGAACCATCTGCGTAAATATTTTTAGATTGAAGTTCTGTTTTATCTTGTTCGTCAACTTTCATCGTTCTGAATTTGTAATAATTGACAATTTTTTCTGGTTCATATCTGTACCATCTTTCACCTTGCTGAACAAGTTGTGGCTTTTGCACTCTTCGAGATTTGAATATAACCGGTCCTTTTGAATCAAGTTTAATTGCAATTGCAATTATTAATAAAACAGGAGAGAGAAAAATTAAACCTAAAAAAGATAAAACTACATCAATTACTCTAATTAAAATCTCTTTTACTTTATCGCTTAAAGTTACATTTACAATTGGAGAAAGGATAAATGAATCAGTTACATAAATGCTGTAATCACTCTGAGTATTAATGCAAAGATTTTTGTAGATAATCGAATTCTCAATTTCCAGATTTTTGCCTATGTATGTATTATCCAGAATTAATGAGTTCGAAATTGACGAACCTTCATCTATAATCACTTCATTCCCAATGACAACTGAACCTTTAATTAAAACATTTTTATTGATAACTGAATTTTGACCAACAAAGATTGGTGAAGTAATCGAACTTAAAACTTCTTTGTGAATTTTTGTTGTATTCCCAAAAATTAATTTCCTTTCAGCAAAAGCCAATATTTTTAATAACTGCAAATTTATCTCAAGTAAATCTTTTGGATATTGAATTTTATAAAAATCACCTTTATGAATGTAAGCGTATGATGGAAGTTTTTCTTTACAGATTAATTTCAATAAATCTTCTTCGAGCGAAAATTTCTGGTTCGATGGAATGTAATCCAGTATTTCTTTTTGAGCTAAAAAAATTCCGGCCGGAATAAAAGAATATTTACTTCCACTCTCTCTAAAATCAAAATCAACGATCTGGGAATTTTTATTGATTTTAATTTCACTTATGTTTTTGATATCTCTATTTTCAATTACAACATAACTTAAGATACTTTTCCGTTGTTTATGAAAATAAAGGAAATCGTTTATATCAAGATTTGTGAGTACATTTCCGAAATGAATAAGAATTGTATCATCAAAATAAGAAGGAATTCTCTTAATTGAATGACCTGTACCCAATAAATCTTTTTCAAGTGAATAGGTAATTTTTAAGTCTAATTCTTCACCATCTCCAAGGAAAGAGTCTATAAGTTCAGGTAAATGGTGAAGTGAGATTTTTACTTCTTCAATTCCAAATTTTTTAAGATGCTCTAAGATATAAAGGATAAGAGGTTTATTTAGAATTGGAAGCATTGGTGCAGGAATTTCGTTTGTAAGAGGCAGTAATCTGTTTCCAATTCCTGCACCTAAAATTAATGCCTTCATTATTATTCAAAACTTTTAACTGCGTCCTGAACAGTTTCATAACAATCAAAAACTTTGTGCATCCTTGTCAATTCCATCATTGAACGAACAGCGGGACGAAAACCAACCAAACGAATATCACCTCCAGCTTGCGTCATTCTTTTTAGACTTACAACTAGTGCACCCAAAAATGTTGAATCAACAAAATCGCATTGAGAAAAATCAACTACAATTTTTCTTTCTCCTTTTTCAATCGCATTAAAGAGAAGTTGTTTAAATGAGTCAGCTTCCTGGAGAGTTGCCCTCGCAAGATTTACTCCAATAACAAGGGCATCACCAATTTTTTGTTCCACGAAATTCATAATCACCTCTTTTTGTTATTAATTACCTTTCGACTTTTTGCCAGATATTTGTTCTGGTTTTGAAAGGATATGTTATTATTGCTAAGACTGAAGCAAAATTCATTAAGATGAACGAAAAAATCAAATAAAAAATATTTATTCTAACCTTAATTAACTCAAGCAAAAAGCCAAATAAACCAGAAATGTAAAAAAGTGTTTGAAAATAAAAAGTAATTTTATAAAAAATTAAATCTGACTTAGTTAGAATTAAAATGTTCGAAATAAAAACTAAGAAAAAAGATAGCGGTGTGATTGTCCATCTTAAAATTCTATGACTGATAAATTGAAAAGAAAGAAATTTATATTTTTTTATATCGAACAAATTTTTCAGAAGTGAAATTGCCTGCAATCCGCCAGTCGAGATTCTGATTCTTCTCTTAAATTCTTCAAATATTGATGTGGTTGGTTCTTCAATGGCAAATGCTTTTGGTTCATAAACGACTCTGTAACCTCTGGCAGCAATGTTCATTGTGAGCACAAAATCTTCGTTGATTGTATTTTCTGGCAATTCAAGAAATAAATTTTTTCTAATCGCAAAAATTTCTCCCGCAGCTCCTACAATTGAATAAATTTCAGAATCAAGTTTTTTAAGAAATGACTCATATTTCCAGTATAAACCCTCCGCTTCGAGTTTTCCATCTCTGGATACAACTCTTTTCTCACCTGCAACACATCCAATTTTTTCAAACTGGAAATGCCGAACCAAATATTTAATTGCATCTTTATTGTAAAAAGAATTTGCATCTGAAAAAATTAAAATTTCACCCCTTGTAAATGGAACTACTCTATTTATCGCCTTTAATTTTCCCTGCCTTTCAGATTGATGAAAAATTTTAATGTTCGAATTAAGTTCAGAATATTTTCTCAGGATTTCAAGAGTTTTATCAGTCGAGCCGTCGGTTACAAATAAAAATTCAATTTTATCGGCTGGATAATCAAGTTCCAGACAATTATTGATTTTTGATTCAATAAATTTCTCTTCGTTGTAAGCAGCAATAATCATAGAAACAAATGGAGTGAAATCTTTTGAAGGAAATCTCTGATCTAGAATAATCTTTCCCGCAATTTCTGGATTAATAAAAACCTTACCTGCATCTATAGGGAAACGAATAAAATATCTTAAACTTTCAAACCGAAATAAGAAATAAGTTAGTAAAGGATAACCAATGAAAGTATAAAAAATAAAAAAAGAGAATAACCAGAAAATTATTTCGGTTAAGTTCATTCTTTTTCAAATTTGATATTATATTCTTTCATCATCCTGTAAATAGTTGCTCTTCCAATTTGTAATCTTCTAGCAGCTTCTTGAATATTTCCTTTGGTGACTTTCAACGCATGTCTTAAAGCATTCTCTTTGACTTTCTCAAGTGGAATTATCTCATGACTTTCTGCATCAATCTTCGATGAAATTTCACCAACGAGAGCT
>JBNAWO010000046.1:0-9293 GCA_049699815.1 Ignavibacteria bacterium
CAATGCACCGGTTGAAGTTGAATTAATTGCTGAATTAAAGTATTAAATTTACTCTTAGATGAACTCAGATATATTTTGGAAAGAAGAATTTGTTCTTTTTATTGGTTGCATTTTATCTAAAATTTTTTTGATTGCAATTTTTCTATAAGAAATGATAAGTTTTTTATAGGTGTTAAAAATTGCTTTTGCTTTTAAGATGTCTGGGTTTGCTTTCAAAAAATTAAATAAATTTTGATCGAATTCTAAAGTTTTAAATTTTAATTTAAATTTATTTTGAAGAATTGCTTTTCTATATTGACTAAAAGAAGGAGTAACTTATGAGTGCTTTAACTATCCAGGAGATCCAAGATCACTTAAGCAAAATGAAAAATTGGTTTATTGAGCGAGATTCAATTGTTAAAAATTTTGTCTTCGTTAATTTTAAGGAAGCAATGAAGTTTGTTAATAAAGTTGCTGATCTTGCTGAAGAAGTAAATCATCATCCTGATATTAGAATTTTTAATTACAGGAATGTGACAATAAATCTTTCAACCCATAGCGCAGGTGGAGTAACCTTAAAAGACATTGAGCTTGCGAAAAAAATAGACGAATTATTTTATCTATGACATCTGAACAAAAACTAGAAATCTTTAGAAAAACTGGTGCCTTGCAAAGCGGACATTTTCTATTGAGTTCTGGTCTTCACAGTAATGTTTATTTTCAATGTGCGTTGGTTCTTCAATTTCCAGAATACGCAACTTTATTTTGTAAAGAAATTGCGGACTACTTTGCTCAGTTCGAATTTGAAACGGTAATATCACCAGCCATTGGTGGAATCTTAGTTGGTCAGGAAGTTGCAAGATTATTAAATAAACGATCAATCTTTTCAGAGAGAACAGATGGCAATATGACTTTAAGGAGAGGTTTTCAATTGAGAGAAGGTGAAAAAGTTTTAATTTGTGAAGATGTAGTCACTACTGCAAAATCTTCAAAAGAAGTTTTTGATGTTGTAACTGCGTTCGGTGCAATTCCAATTGGACTGGGTGCGATTGTAGATCGTACTAAAGAAAAACTTCAACTTGATTTTCCATTTTTCAGTACAATTAAAATTGAAGCCGAGACTTTCACTCCAGAACTTTGTCCCTTGTGTAAACAGAATATCCCTTATATAAAACCGGGGAGTAGAAAATGATTTTGTTATCGATTCATCAATTTCTTGAGAGATTACTTAAAGATTTAATTTTAGTTGATGTTGTAATTGGTTTAGCAATTATTCTTGGTTCAATTCTATCTGGAAAGATTTTAAATTTCTTTTTTAAAGTAATTCTTAGACCAATTTTTAAGAAAACTAAAACAACACTTGACGACAGAATTTTAGAATTACTCATAAAGTTTGATAATAGAATTTTTAGTGTGCTGGGTTTATATCTTGGGTCAAATTATTTTCATGGGAGAATTAAGAGCGAAGAAGGTCTAAAAACTTTAATTTCAACTGGAACATTCAATTTTCTCTCAGGCGTTTTTGAAGTTGTTTATCATTTGCTTTTTATTGCTGCAGTTATCATTGGAATTTATATTGCTGCCAAGTTATTTAATCTTGTTCTGGATTATTATGTAGAAAAGAAAAATTTTGAAAAGACTCGTGGCTCACTGCATGATTTTGTTCCTCTTTTAAGAAATGTTTTTGTTGTGGTCATTTCAATTATTGGTTTATTGATCGTTCTCAATAGGTTTAATATAAATGTGAGTGGAATTATTGCCACACTTGGGGTTGGTTCACTTGCAATTGCACTTGCAGCTCAAGAAACTCTTGCCAATATGATCGCTGGATTTGTGATTTTAATTGATCGACCTTTTAGAGAAGGTGACAGAATTAAACTTCCCGGTGGAGAAATTGGTGATGTATATGAAATTGGTATGCGCAGCACTAAAATTTTGGATTTTGATAATAATCTGATAATTGTACCAAATACAGATTTAGTAAAATCTAAAATTCAAAATATGACCTATCCCGATTATGTTTCTCGAGTTTTTGTAGATGTTGAGGTAGCTTATGGAACTGATATTGATCTGGCTAAAAAAATTTTAATTCAAATTGCAAAATCACATCCTCTAAATTTGCAAGAATTTGAACCAACAGTTTTTGTCACAAACTTTACACAAAACGGAATAGCATTACGACTAATTTCTCGTACTGCGGATTATCGAAATGTTTATCAGATGCAAAGCGATTTCAGAGAAGAACTCCTAAAGAAATTCTCAGAAAACAATATTGAAATTCCTTACTTGCAGGTTGTAATAAGAAATCCAAAGAGCTGATGGAAATACTCTTTTCTTTAATTCTTGTTCTCATTGGTTTAATTTTAATTACGCTTGAAGTATTTTTTTTGCCTGGTTTAATTGTTGGAATCCTTGGCGGTATATTAATTTTTGTTGCTGTGATTTATTTAAACCTAACATATGGTTTTGAAATCGCAATTGTCACAT
Organism: Ignavibacteria bacterium; assembly: GCA_049699815.1. GTDB lineage: Bacteria > Bacteroidota > Ignavibacteria > Ch128b > Ch128b > Ch128b. The sequence continues at coordinate 2,467 of JBNAWO010000046.1, forward strand.
TTGTCTTTTCTTTATTTGCCGGTATTATTTTGTTTCTCCTATTCAAAAAATTTAAAATAAGTGATCGATTTATTTTGAAAGAAGAACAGAAATCTTTTCTTAAAGATGATTATAAATCTAAGAAGATTGAGATTATTGGTAAAAAAGGAATTTCATTGACTGACTTAAAGCCATCGGGATTTGTTCTTATTGAAGGGGGAAAATTTGATGTTCAATCAAGTGGTGAGTTTATTCCTAAAAATTCAGTTATAGAAATTATTTCAATTGAAGGTTCAAAAATTTTTGTTAAAAAATTAGAGGAAAAATCATGAAAAAAATTTTATTACTCTTTATTGCTTTTAACTCAATAGTTTTCGCTCAAATAAAATTTGAAGACTATTTTACAGATAAAACTTTGAGATTTGATTATTATCATATTGGAGATATTAATTCCCAAATGATTGCTTTTGATGCAATGAGAGAGGAACCTTATTGGGGTGGTCCAAAGAAAAATCTGATTGATCCATTCAACTTCGGGAATTATAAATATGAAGTTTATGACAAGTCATCGGGTAAATTAATTTTTTCGAGAGGTTATTCAACACTTTTTGCTGAATGGTTAACAACACCAGAGGCGAAAAAATACAAGCGAGCATTTCACGAAACAATTGTCTTCCCATTTCCTAAGAAAGAAGTAATTCTAAAAATTTATGCAAGGGATGAAAAAAATGTTTTCAGACAGGTTTACGAATTTGAGATTGATCCTTCAAATCCATTCATAAAAAAAGATAAACCATATAAATTTGATACATTGAAATTCATCTACAATGGGGACCCTTCTTCAATGGTTGATATTGTCGTAATTCCGGAAGGTTACACTAATGATGAGATGGAAAAATTCAAGAAGGACCTTGATAAATTTGTTAACGCCTTGTTTGGTTCATCACCGTATCGAGAGAACAAAAACAATTTTAATATCTGGGCTGTTAAAGCGCCTTCAAAGGAAAGTGGAACCGACATCCCGAGAGATAATATCTGGAAAAATACAATCGTTAATTCTTCTTTCTACACATTCGACACAGAAAGATATCTTATGACCGAAGACAATAAAACTTTGCGAGACTTAGCTGGAAATGTGCCTTATGATCTAATTTACATTATGGTCAATACTTCTAAATATGGTGGCGGAGCCATTTACAATTTTTACTCGGTTTGTGTAAGTGATAATGAAAATTTTCAATACTTGGTTACTCATGAGTTTGGTCATGGTTTCGCTGGGTTGGGTGATGAATATTATACTTCTCAGGTTTCTTATGAAGAATTTTACAAAACAAATGTTGAGCCCTGGGAAAGAAATCTTACAACTCTCGTAGATTTTGATTCAAAATGGAAAAATCTTATTGATAAAGATACACCAATTCCAACTCCGCCAATAGATAAATACAAAAATAAAGTCGGTGTTTTCGAAGGTGGTGGTTATGTTCCCAAAGGTGTTTATCGTCCAATGTTTGATTGCACAATGAAGTCGAGATCAATTGATAACTTTTGTGTAGTTTGCAAACAAACACTTCAAGCAATGATCAATTATTACTGTGAAAAATAAGTATGGATCAAAGAAAACTTTATCGTACAATTGAAAAAATCACAAATCAACCTGCTGAAACAGAAGAGCAACTTTTGATTAATGTTTTGAAAGAAGTTGTTCGAAGTCCAGAATTCAATGTAAAAGGTGGCAGAATATGGAAATTAACTTCGTCACGAACAAAATATAAACTAATTGCTCAGGAAGGAGCTGTTGATAAAATCAGAGATGGTTTTACAATTAATGTTTCAGATTATCCAATATTTGAAGTGATTGCAAAAGAGCGAACTGTTCTTGCGACAGAAACAAATGAATATTTAAGGAAGAAAGGAATTTTCAAATACTCGGCTACCGGTGTTGGCGAAAAAGTTCAGGGTGAAAAATTCCCGCTTTATCAGTATCTAATGGCTTTTTCTGCCGATGAAATTAACGAAGATTTATTCTATACTTTAAATATTATTGGAACAGCTGTGACCGCAACTTTGAGAAGTCGTAAACTCGAAAGAAAATCTAAACAATTAATTGAAGATATTGATGATGCTGCTGAACTTCAAAAAAGAATATTACCAGCTCACGACTTTAAGTTTTCTGGTTACGAAATGTTTGGAGTTTCTATCCCGGATAGAATCGTCGGTGGTGATTTTTTCGATTACTTAGAAGTTGGAGAAGATGGTGACAGATTGGGTGTTGCTGTTGCAGATGTCGCTAATAAAGGTTTTGCAGCTGCAGCAGAAGCATTTTATGTCTCTGCTGCTTTAAGAATGGGTGTAAGTTATCAAACTCAAATTTCTTCATTAATGAAAAGATTAAACAATCTTGTGTATAAAATTTTTCCTAACGATAGATTTGTCTCCCTCTTCTATATTGAGTTAACAAGCGATGGTAGTGGATTTTGCACATATTGTAATGCTGGTCATAATAGTCCAATTCTATATCGTTCAAGGACAAACTCAGTTGAACTGCTTGAGTCAACGGGACCTTTGATTGGTCCAGCTTATAATTCAAAGTTCAAGACATCAATTGTTAAATTAGAGAAAGGTGATTTTCTTGTTATTTATACAGATGGAATTTCTGAAGCAATGAACGAGCAAGGTGAAGAATATGGAGAAGAGCGATTAATTGAAAATGTAAAAAAAATTTATAACCGTTCGGCTAAAGAAATTACTCAACTTTTAATCGAAGATGTTCAGAAATTCAGTTCAAGAGCAACTTACTCTGATGATAAAACAATTGTAACTTTGAAAAGAGTTGAGTGATTTTTAACTAATGTTTTATTAAGATTGAAATAAATATCAAAAGGATTGTTAATGAACCAAAGCAAAGATGGAAATATTTTTTTTGCAAATGATCGATTAAAAATTGTTAATGATGATTTTATTACTACACCAGCAATTGAAAATGAATCGATTGACCTAGTTATAACTTCACCACCTTACAATGTTGAAATAGATTATAACAGTTATGACGATTCTCAATCGTACATAGAATATCTAAATTTTACAGAACTTTGGCTGAAGAAAGTTTACAAATTGTTAAAATATGATGGTAGATTTTGTTTAAATATTCCTTTAGATAAAAATAAAGGTGGCCAGCAAAGTGTATTTGCTGATATTGTAACCATTGCAAAAAAAGTTGGATTTAAATATCATTCAGCTATTGTTTGGAATGAACAAAATATCTCTCGCAGAACTGCTTGGGGTTCCTGGTTATCAGCATCTGCTCCGTATGTTATTGCACCGGTTGAAATGATTGTTATTCTCTATAAAGATAGCTGGAAAAAGACAAGCGGCAGTCAAATCTCTGATATTACTAAATCAGAATTTGTTGAGTGGACAAATGGTGTTTGGACTTTTCCTGGTGAAAGTAAAAAAAGAGTTAGTCATCCGGCTCCATTCCCTGTAGAATTACCAAAAAGGTGTATTAAACTATTTTCTTTTGTTGATGATATTGTACTGGATCCATTTTTGGGAAGTGGTTCTACTTTAATTGCATGTTTACAAACAAATCGTAAAGGAATTGGAGTTGAAATTGATAAAAATCATTGTCAATTGGCTTACAACCGATTAGTTAATGAAGGAAATTTAACACAGTTAAAATTAGATCAATTGTTCAGAGCTTAATGAATGAGAGATAATCCCACCATTCGTGATTTGATAATGGAATATTTCATTAAGCACCCCTATCAAGATATTCCGCATGGACCCGTTGTTGATTATGTGGAAGTAATATATTTTAATTTATACAGAAAGAAACCACGAGATAGCTGTAGAGAAATAAGGAGGTTACATCAGGAGGGTATGTTAATAAAAGTTAAAAAAGGAATTGACAGGTATGATCCGGATGCTGTTATAAAGAGAGAGTTGTTCGTTTTTTCTGAGGAAATTAAACGAGAAATTTTTAAGAGAGATAATTACAAGTGCGTTGTTTGCGGTCGTGGCCCGGAAAATGGAGTTGAAATTCATGCCGATCATAAAATTCCTTTCGATAAGGGAGGTGATAATTCAATTGAAAACGGTCAAACTCTTTGTTCTGAACATAATTTCTTGAAAAAAAATTATGGACAAACTGAGTTTGGTAAAAGATTAATTAAAAGACTTTACGAGGATGCAATTAAAAATAATGATGAAAAAATGATTGAATTTTGTGAAGCGATTCTGAATGTTTATGATAAATTCGGTATAAATGGACATATAAAGGTTAGTAGAAATATCAAAAAGAAGAAAAAATAAATCTTATCAAATTAATATAAACATTTAAATTTGATAGAAAACAAAAGTGAGACTAAAATGCTGTCACAGAAATTAAAACAAATGGGTGTTGTTGGTGCTGGCGGTGCTGGCTTCCCAACTTATGTTAAAGCTCAGGCAAATGTTGAATTTGTAATTGCCAATGGTGCAGAATGTGAGCCACTTATCCACAAAGATCTTGAATTGATGAAACATTATCCTGAAAAGATTATTCATGGAATGAAACTGATGATGGAAGCCACTAATGCCCGTAAAGGAAAATTTGGTATAAAAGAAAAACATTCCGATGCAATTGAAGTAATTTCAAATCACATTAAAAACTCTTCAATTGATTTTGCTTTTTTAGGTGACTTTTACCCATCTGGCGATGAATATGAAGTCGTGTATGCTGCAACTGGAAGATTAATTCCACCTGCGGGAATCCCTTTACAGGTCGGATGCGTTGTTAACAATGTCGAAACACTTTATAATATTTCAAATGCGATTGAAGACAAACCGGTTACAAAAAAATTTATATCAATCTCGGGTGAAGTAAAAAATCCAAAAGCTTTCTGGGTTCCCATTGGAACTACTTTTAAAGATTTAATTGAACTTGCTGGTGGAACAACTGTAGATGAATTTGCAATCATCGTAAGCGGAATAATGATGGGTTCAATCACTTTTGATATAAATGAAGTTGTTACAAAGACCACTGCCGGTTTAATCATACTTCCAAAAGATCATTTCTTAGTAACTAGGAAAACTCAAACACCTGAAAATCGAAATCGAATTGGAAAATCAGCTTGTGATCAATGTAGTTATTGTACTGAATTTTGTCCAAGATATTTACTTGGCTATGAAGTAATGCCTCATAAAGTTATGAGAAGTTTAGGTTTTACTTTAACTGGTGAAGCAATCTGGAATCAGTGGGCTGCACTTTGCTGTGCCTGCGGTTTGTGTACACTTTATGCCTGTCCGGAAGATTTATTTCCAAAAGAAGCCTGCGACAAAGCAAAATTTGATATGCGTCAGGCTGGAATTAAATTTACACAAACCAAACCTGTAATTGTCCATCCTATGAAAGAATCTCGACGGGTGCCTCAGTCTCAACTCCGTAAAAGATTAAAGGTTGATCAATATGATGTTGAAACACCTTTCGAGGAAATTAATTTCATTCCAGATGAAGTTAAAATAAAATTACAACAGCACATAGGTAAACCCGCAAAACCAGTTGTCTCAATTGGTGACTTTGTAAAAGAAAATCAAGTTGTAGGAATCATTGATGAAAATGATCTGGGTGTCTATATTCACGCAAGCATTGATGGAAAAGTTGTAGAAGTTAATCAAGAATTTATTCGAATTCAAAAATCATAAATGAGGTAAAAATGGAAAGAAATTCAATAGGATTAATAGAATTAAGCAGTATAGCAGCTGGATTTCAAGTAACAGATGCAATGCTAAAAGCAGCTGAAGTTGAACTGATTTTATCTCGTACAATTTGTTCGGGTAAATATATGGTGTTGGTTCGAGGAGAAGTTGCAGCTGTTCAAAGTGCTGTTGATGCAGGTGCAGAAGCAGGTAATTTTTCTGTGATTGATACTTTTGTCATTCCTAATGTCCATGAATCTATTTTCCCGGCTATTGCCGGTACAACAAAAGTTGAGATGCTTGAAGCGCTTGGAATAATTGAATCATTTTCTGTTGCGTCTTTAATTGAAGGAGCTGATGCGGCAGTTAAAGCTGCTAATGTGAAACTGATTGAAGTTAGACTCGCTATGGCTTTAGGTGGTAAAGCATTTGCAACTCTAACAGGTGAAGTCGCTGCAGTTCAAAGTGCAGTTGACGCCGGAGCTTATGTAATTGGTAAGAAAGGATTGCTCGTCAATAAAGTCGTAATTCCACAACCACGAGCTGAGTTGTTGAATGAGATGATTTAGTAGGTTTGTTAATCTTTCTCTATTGTAACTTTAAAGATAAATTATTCAAAGCGAAATAATTAAGATGTTAATCTCAAAACCCATTTAGATTTCATGATCATAATTAATATTCAGTCTCGAATTGAAATTCATTTTGGGAAATCATCAGAATTAAGTTGATAAGCTAAGGGATAAAAAGTTATTTATCACGAATGAGACAAAGTTCGAAAAATTTCTGATGAAATTTTTCTCAACCTGCTATACTTCTTGAAAATGATAGGGGAAAAATAGGAATGTGATTTAGTCGGGGAGACAGGATTCGAACCTGCGACTTCTTGGTCCCAAACCAAGCGCTCTAGCCGGGCTGAGCTACTCCCCGATTAATCAACAAAATTTTTTAGAACAATCTTTTCAAATTTGCGATGCAAATTTAATAAAAATTTTTTTATCTGTCTATTTAATCATCAAAATATTTCAAGTCTGAATCGGCATTAACTTTGAATTTTTCAAAACTTTCAATTTAGTTTCACGCCAGACTATTTTATTATAAAAGAAAGGTGAAAACCAGATAAGTCCCATAATCAAATCCTTGAGAGGAACAAGTAAGAAATGATGGAATTTTAA
>JBNAWO010000046.1:9303-13524 GCA_049699815.1 Ignavibacteria bacterium
TATTAATCTTGAGGTTGAATAATCAATCAATAACTTTAAAAAAACTGAAATAATGGTAATGAGATAAAAATTTGAATAAAAAATGAGCATTAAAATCGCTAAGAGTGTCGTATTAGTTAAAAACTCAAGTGCATAAAAAATCGGGTCTATCTTTAATCTCATTAATGTCCATCGACGATGCCTGTTTATCAATTTGCTTAAAGACCATCTCTCATTAATATTATCTATTGTAATTGTTGATGTAAAAACTTTATAACCCATTTTTTTTACTTCGAGTCCCATCAAATGATCTTCAGCAAGAACATCTTTAAATCTTAAAAAACCATTCATCTGATCTAAAATATTTTTTCTAATCAAAATTGCTTTACCAATTGTTATTTGGACATCAGCAACAGAACTTGCTGCTTGCACTATTCCAAATACAAAAGAATTCAGATGAAGATTTTCAAACAGAGCAAAGATATTTTTTGCACCTTTACCTTTGATTGTTGCGGTGACTAATCCGATTTTTTCATCTTCGAAATGGTTTAAAATTTTTCTCAAAAAGTCTTTTTCAACTCTTGTGTTGCTATCGCTGATAAAAATAATTTCTCCATTACTAAAAGTATAAACATTGTTAAGGTTGTTGATTTTGGGATTTAATCCGATTTCAGTTTTGTCAATAACAATTCTCGTTTTTATTTCCTGGTGTTGTTTAATCAGTTTTTCTATTATTTCAAGTGCTGGATCATCTTCAGAGTGAAAACCAAAAATCACTTCGTAATTCGGATAATCAATTTCAAGAAAAGATTTGATATTCTCTTCAAGTCCATCGTCAATACCCTTAAGCGGTTTTAAAATCGAGACTCTTGGTAGTCCATTCTTTCCCTTTACTGAAGAAATAAATTTTCTTTCTTTCCTGATATTTATAAATGAATTAATAAAAACAATTAAATGGTAAGTTAAACTAATTATAATTCCCGTAAATAAAACAATGAATAAAGTCATACCCTTATTTTTTCCTTATCTAATGATTCAAACTTTTTAGAGTATTGGTTAATTAACTCCTTGTAAAAATAAAAACTTTCTTTTGGAATTCTTTTAAAATTATTTTCATAATCAACATATACTAATCCAAATCTTTTTGATTTACCATAGAGCCATTCATAATTATCAATTAAACTCCAATAAAAATATCCGCGAACATCTATCTTATGTTGTAATGCTTTAAAGATGAATTTCAAATGTTTCTTGAGAAATTTTTTTCGAATTTCTTCATCATTTATCGCAATTCCGTTTTCGGTGATAATAATTGGTTTGCCGTAATGGGAGATTAGTTGTAGAATTTTAAATATTCCCTTAGGATAGATTTCCCAACCAGTATCGGTTTCAGGATGCTTGGTGTAAAAATGAAATGGATTATCCAGGCTTAATTTAAATTTCGTAAAAAGTCGGTAATAATAATTTACACCCCAAAAATCTATTTTATTATTAAGTTTAATTTCTCTTTCAAATCTTAAAAGAGTTGGAAGATTTGCAACTAATTTGTTTGTTAAGAAAGCATCTGGAATCATTTTATTAAAAAATTGATTAACTCGATTTCTAACCGCTTTGTCCAGTAAAAACCAGTCTCTTTCACTTTTGAAAACAATAAAATGTTTGGCTATTCCAATCTTTGATTCTTTAGAAACTGATTTTATCAAGTCATAAACTTTTGAGTGAGCTTCTAAAATATTTGAGAGTGCAACCATCATTGTTTCAAGGTTTTTAATTCCAGGTGGAAAATTTCCTTCCCCATATCCTGCCATTACCCAAACTAAAGGTTCATTAAAAGTTATCCAGTATTTTATTCGATTCTTAAACTTCTCCACTATCTTTTCCGCATAATTAAAAAATACTTCGATTGAATTGGTATTATGCCAGGGAGAAATTTGATGAAACCAGATTGGATGTGAAAAATGATGAAGAGTTAAAAATGGTTCTATGTTGTTCTCGAGAAGATAATCAACCATTCGGTCATATTGATCTAAAGCTTCTTTTGAAAATAAATTAATTTCTGGTTGGATTCTTGACCACTCGAAGGAAAAGCGATAAGAATTAACATTAAGTTCTTTTAATAAATTGAAGTCCTCTCTCCAGACCATCCAATGATTTGAACCATTGTCATAAATTGGATTGAGTCCTGACTTTTTGAACTTTCCTTCTTTTTCCCATTGAGTAAAATCGTTTTCAATATATCCTTCTATTTGAAAAGAAGAAGTCGCAACACCCCAAAAAAAATTTTTCATAGAATTAATTTCATTACTTCTATTGAGATAATTCCAATTAAAATTCCAAGTTGAGAACCGATGAAAACATCAGTTGGATAGTGTAAATTTAAAATAATCCTTGATAATCCAACAAGCAGAGCATAAAGAAAGACAAATATTAAAAATGGAGTGAAATAAGTTCCAATTAAAGTTGCAAATAAAAAAGCTGCTGAGGTGTGCCCAGATGGGAAACTGTATCTATCTGGAGGTAAGATTGGTAAATTATTGATTTTTAGTTTTTCGAATGGCCTTAATCTTCTCGTTGAATTTTTTATAGAAAAATAAAAAATCCTTTCAATTGTGAAAGCAATCAGAAAGGTAAGGAAATGAGTTAAATTTAATTTTGAATTCAGGATCAAAAAGAAAATAATTATAGGATAAACGAAACCATCACCGAGTCGGGTAAATAATACAAATAATTTTTTTAAAACCTTACTGCGTTTTAAATCATCATTTAGAAAATTTTCACTTAGACTTTGCATTAATGAATCTTCAATGCTTTGTAGTTTTTCAATTGCAGCTATCATAGCTTTTCCTCTTTTTTGAAAACTAAGATGAGAATATTTCTAATTTGTTAACCCTTTGTTAAATAATTGTAAAGATCTTTGGAACTTTCGAGATAAGAAATGAATAAAATCACACGACTTATTAAAGGCAAATTTAGAGGAGGCTCTATGTTAAGAAACCAGAAAATTAAAAAAGTAGCTTACATTGGCAATTATTTACCTCGAAGATGCGGAATTGCAACTTTTACTTATGATTTATATCATTCAGTTCGAAATCAATATCCAGAAATTGACTCAATTGTTCTCGCAATAACAGATAAAAATCAAAGCTTTGATTACCCATCAGAAGTAAGATTTGAAATTATCAAACAAGATATAACCTCCTACCAGAAAGCAGCAGACTTTTTAAATTACAACAACATTGATGTTGTGAGTCTTCAGCACGAATATGGAATATTTGGTGGAGTAGAAGGAAGCCATATCTTGGCTCTATTGAGAAATTTAAGAGTGCCTGTAGTTACTACTTTACACACTATTCTACAAGAACCTAATCCAGAACAAAAAAGAGTATTAAAAGAAGTAATAAATCAATCATCTAAAATTATAACGATGACCGAGAGAGGTCGGCAATTTTTAATAGAAATTTACAAAGTGCCAGATGAAAAAATTGATTTAATTCCACATGGAATTCCTGATATGCCTTTTGTTGACCCAAATTTTTACAAAGATAGATTTGGTGTAGAAGGTAAGTATGTGATTTTGACTTTTGGATTACTTTCACCCGGAAAAGGAATTGAATATGTTCTCTGGGCTTTACCAAAAGTTCTAAAGAAATTTCCAAATGTTGTTTATATTATTTTAGGCGCAACTCATCCGAATATCATCAAAGAGCAAGGTGAATCTTATCGTTTGAGTCTTGAAAGATTAGCACATGAACTGGGAATTAAAAAGAATGTAATCTTTTATAATCATTTTGTCAGTTCAGAAGAACTAAAAGAATTTATTGGTGCTGCAGATATTTACATAACTCCATATCTAAACAAAGCTCAAATAACTTCTGGAACTCTCTCGTATTCATTTGGATGTGGTAAGGCGGTTATTTCAACACCATACTGGCATGCGGAAGAATTACTTGCAGATGAGAGAGGAATTCTAGTTCCATTTAAAGATTCAGATGCAATTGCAGATGCAATCATCGAATTACTTTCGAATGAAGCTAAGCGTCATTCGATGAGAAAAAAAGCATATATGCTCGGTCGTGAAATGGTTTGGAGCAACATTGCTCATTTATACGTAAACACTTTCCAGGTAGCAAGAGAGTTATCAATTCAAAAAGCTTATTCAATTCCATCACTAAGAACACTTGACGATCAAAGAATGGAACTACCAGAATTTAATTTAAAACATTTAATCAATCTCACTGATTC
>JBNAWO010000046.1:13534-17415 GCA_049699815.1 Ignavibacteria bacterium
AACATTCTAAATTTTCAATTCCGAGATACTCAGAAGGTTATTGTCTTGATGATAATGCACGTGCTTTGCTGTTTACAGTTCAATTAGATGATCTTGGTATTGCTGATGATAATATTTTCAAACTTGCAAAGATATATGCAGCTTTTCTTGACTATTCTTATAATTCAGAGAATAAACGATTTCGAAATTTTATGAGCTTTGAAAGAAAATGGACTGAAGAAGCTGGTTCTGATGATTCCCAAGGAAGAGCTCTTTGGGCACTTGGAACAGTCGTAGGTAAATCTTCGAGAAAGCATCTCCAAATGTGGGCGACACAATTATTTAATGAAGCAATTCAAATTATACCGGAATTAACTTCACCAAGAGCCTGGGCTTTCGGTTTGCTTGGAATTAATGAGTATTTGCAAAAGATGAGTGGTGATCGACTCGTTCTTTCTATTCGTGAGGAGCTTGTCAATAAACTTGTGAATTTGTATTCGAATGTTGCTGATGATGATTGGAAGTGGTTCGAAAATTATTTGACATATGATAATGCAAAAATATCTCAGGCTCTAATTGTTAGCGGATATTATATGAAAAATAGTGAGGTTATTTCTATCGGTCTGGAATCTTTAAAATGGTTGATGAATCTTCAGTTGACTGAAAAAGGACATTTTTCACCGATTGGTTCTGATGGATGGTTTACAAGAGGAGGTAATAAAGCTCGCTTTGATCAACAGCCCGTTTCAACTTGTGATGCGATATTAGCCTGCGCCGAAGCTTATCGAATTACTGGTGAAGAAGATTGGTACGAACTTTCTAAATTAATTTTCGAATGGTACTTTGGTAAGAATGATCTCGGATTGCCACTTTATGATGCATCAACTGGTGGGTGTTATGATGCTCTTCAAATGGATAGGGTAAATTTAAATCAAGGTGCTGAATCCACATTAAGTTTTTTCATCTCCCTTGCTGAAATTTATAGAATTGAAAATATGATCAAAGCTTATGAAAAAATTAAACAAATTGAAGACTAAAGAACCCGAATAAAAAATGGAGGTGATAATGAGCAATTCAAAACTTGAATTGTTCAAGAGATATAAAGATAATCCAATTATCACAATTCAAAACATTCCTTATAAAGCTAATTCAGTCTTCAATGCAGGTGCAGTTAAATTTGGCGACGAAACAATTCTTTTAATGCGTATCGAGGATATGAGAGGGATCTCTCACCTAACTATCGCAAGAAGTAAGAATGGAATTGATAATTGGAAAATTGATAATAAACCAACTCTTTATCCTGAACCTGATAGATTTCCAGAAGAAATTTGGGGAATTGAAGATCCAAGGATTACATATCTTGAAGAGTTAAAAAAATATGCAATAACTTATACTGCTTATTCCCATGGTGGACCGCTTGTATCTTTAGCTTTTACTGATGATTTTGAAAAATTTGAGAAAGTTGGTGCAATTCTTCCACCTGAAGATAAAGACGCAGCATTATTCCCAATAAAGTTTAATAACAGGTGGGCACTAATACATCGACCAATAATTTCAACTCCCCATTCAGCTGCCCATATCTGGATTTCTTTTTCACCAGACTTATTGCATTGGGGCGAGCATAGAATTTTAATTCGTGCAAGAGATGGTGCCTGGTGGGATGCAAATAAAATTGGTCTATCACCACCCCCAATTTTAATACCAGAAGGATGGCTTGTTTTGTATCATGGAGTGAAAAGGACAGCTGGCGGTTCAATCTATCGTTTAGGACTTGCACTACTAGATAAAGATAATCCAACAAAAGTTTTAAGAAGAAGTGATGAATGGATTTTTGGACCTCGCGAATTTTATGAAAGAGAAGGGGATGTTGATGATGTCGTATTCCCTTGCGGTTGGATTGTTGAAGGAGATGAGGTCAGATTATATTATGGTGCTGCAGATACTTCAATCGCTCTTGCTTTAGGTAGTCTCACGGAGTTAAGAAAATTTATTTTAAGTAGTCCTGAAGCTGAAGAATCTAAGAGATGGGGATAATTTTTTAGTTTAATCATTTGTCTATGCAATGAAGTAGAAAGAATCGCGAAGATACTATAATTTAAAAAGTCAGGTTGACCTGAAGCAACCTGACTTTTTTGTTTATTTAATTTGAATGATTTGATGTTCAAATAAATTTATATCTAAGTTCTCAAAAATAAAGTCAAGAACATTTATCGAATACTTATTGGCGAAATAGATAAAATTAATTTCTCGTTCTTGAAGATTTTCATCAGGGAAAAGAAGATTTGAAGTTTTGTAGATTTGTCTAAAAATAATTTCGTTTCTTTTTTTCTGTGCAGCTAAAGCTTTTTCTTTAACAACACCAAGGGTTTGAATTACTCGGTTTTGAGCATTATTAATTACATCTTCAAGAGTTGGTTCAATCTTTATAAGATTATCTTTTAGTTTTTGAAACGGTGTTTGCATCTCATTATAAATTTCTTCAAAAACATTCTGAACCACGATATCAGAATTTTTATCTGTAATATTTGTCGCAAGGGTTTCAAGATCATTAAAAAAATCCTGGAGTTTAAGATTATATTTATCTAAAATATTTTGAACCTTTAATTCAATTAAAGTTACACTTGCACGTGGATATAGAATAGGTGGGGTAAGATTATGAATTGCATAATAGGGATAAATTTGAGCGTGATAACAAATTTCTGATGGTCCTGCTACATAATAAGCGGTTGGAAAAATGAAATCCTGACATATTGGTCTTAGAACTACATTTGGACTAAATTTTTCTGGAGATAAGTTAATCTCAGCAATCAACTGTTCATAGGTAAATTTTTTTCTTTTCCCTTTTAACCTAAAACTTTCACCAGCAGGTTCAATCAAATATCTTCCACCATCATCAATATAAAATAAATTTATTGGTTTGATTTTAACCTGTGCATGATAATTTTCTTCAAGTTGTGCGCTTCTTAAAATTAATTCTTCTGATATGAATTGATAATTCTCAATATCTTTTTTGAAAATCTCTCTGAGCCAATCTTTGACCTCCACATCTTGAGGATCAAAAACTATTAAACCATATTTATCAAAAAACATTTTTAATAAACCAACAAAGCTGGATTTAAAACTGGCCCCTGGATAATAGAATTTTTTAACTATGTCAATTAGCTCAGATTTGAATTCGGTTTCTCTTAATGATGATGAAATTTTTTCAATAAAATTTTCGATCGTCAAATCAAATTGATAATTTCCCATAGGGCCTCTATTTGTATCAGCATCAAGACCATCTTCGTAAGTAATTTTTGTTAAACTATTTTCATTGTCAAGAATTTTAATCCAATTCACTTCATTAAAATCGTGGTCATCACCTTCCAGCCAAAAAATAGGAACAAATTTTAGTTCAGGATATTTTTCATTTAGAGCGTCTGCAAGTTTAATCGAGGTAATCACTTTATAAATTGTATAAAGAGGACCTAATAAAATACCTAATTGTTGCCCTGTAACAATTGCAAAAGTATTTTCAGAAAGGAATGCACCGATATTATGTCGGGTTCTTTCTGAGATGTTTTCATCGGTGTACTGCTTTTTCAATATTTGAACTAATTTTTGACGATGCTCAAAATCTTTGTTGAAGTTTTCAAGATTTTTAACCAGTGCCTCTTCATCTCTGAAATTTGTTAGGAAAAAATCTTTTACCTTATCGAAATGCTCTATATAATCAATAAAAAGTTGTGGGTTGATAGGAATTTCAGAATATTTAATTGTCATTTTAACTCCAATTGAATTTAAAAATTTATTAACACAAAAATAAGTATTGATTGAAAATAAAGCTTAGATAAACTTATTATAAATCAAAATTTTGGAATTCGAAAATTTTTGATAATTTTGCACTGAAATTTTTGGGGCCA
>JBNAWO010000047.1:0-17389 GCA_049699815.1 Ignavibacteria bacterium
TGAGTCTTGATGTATTGAATGCTTTAGGATCAGTTTTGACAAATAAATATGCAGAAGGTTATCCAGGAAAAAGATATTATGGCGGTTGTGAATTTGTTGACATGGCCGAAGATCTTGCCAGAGATCGTGTGAAAAAGTTGTTTGGTTGTGAGTATGTAAATGTTCAACCGCATTCAGGTTCACAAGCAAATATGGCAGTCTACTTTTCGATTTTAAAACCTGGTGATAAGATAATGGGATTAAATTTAGCTCACGGTGGACATTTAACCCACGGTTCACCAGTCAATTTTAGTGGAAAATTTTACCAAGTAATTTCTTATAATGTCCGTGAAGACAATCAATTAATAGATTTTGATCAAGTCGAATCATTAGCAAAACAAGAAAAACCAAAAGCAATCGTGATTGGTGCAAGTGCTTATCCACGAGATTGGGATTACAAAAAATTCAGAGAAATTGCAGATTCGATTAATGCATATTTAATTGCTGATATTGCCCATCCAGCTGGCTTAATTGCATCAAAATTATTGAGTGATCCGATGCCTTATTGTGATTTTGTAACAACTACAACTCACAAAACTTTGCGAGGTCCACGTGGCGGAATGATTATGATTGGTAAAGATTTTGAGAATCGTGAAGGCATTCGTGCTCCAAAAAGTGGAAGATTAAAAATGATGTCCGAAATTGTTGATTCTAATGTAATGCCTGGAATTCAGGGTGGACCATTGATGCATGTAATTCTTGCAAAAGCAGTCGCGTTTGGAGAAGCTCTTCAACCTCAATTTGTTGAATATTCAAAACAAGTAATTAAAAATTCAAAAAGGTTAGCAGAAAGATTTTTGGAAAAAGGTTATAAAGTCACCACAGGCGGAACTGATAATCATTTAATTTTAATTGATTTGAGATCGAAAGGAATAACAGGCAAACAAGCTGAAGATGCTCTTGGTATTGCAGGAATTACTGTTAATAAAAATATGGTCCCTTATGATACCCAAAGTCCAATGATTACAAGCGGAATTCGTATTGGTACGCCAGCTGTTACAACTCGCGGGATGAAAGAAGAGGAGATGGACAAAATCTTTGATTTCATTGATCGAGCATTAAGTAACTTAAATGATGAAAGTTATCTTAAATCTATTAGAGACGAAGTGAAACAATTTTGTTCAAAGTTTCCAATCTATAAAGAACTTCTAAATTCATAAAAATAATGTCGCGCAAAGAAAAAATTGATCAAACGACTTCTCAAGATGAATTCAAGGAAATGACATTCCTTGAACACCTTGAAGAATTACGCTGGACTATAATTAATTCTTTAATCGGAGTAGTCGTTGCAGCGATAATAAGCTGGATTTTTATCGATCAGATCATAAATGATATTCTTCTATATCCTGCACTTAAGTATGGAGTAAAACTTCAAAACTTAAAACCTTTTGGACAGTTATTTCTTTATTTTCAGGTTGCAATGATTAGTGGAATAATTTTGAGTCTTCCCTGGATTGTTTATCAAATCTGGAAATTTATTGAACCGGCACTACATCGACATGAAAAAAAGTATATTTCTTTAATAATCATCTTTACTTCTCTTTCATTTATTTTAGGTGCTCTGTTTGCTTATTTTGTTATTCTCCCATATTCACTAAATTTTGCTTTTACTTTTGGTTCAACAGCAATTGAAAATAGGTTTGCAATCGATGAATATCTTTCGATTGTAATCAGTATGATTGTACTATCAGGGATCGTTTTCGAACTCCCGATGCTTTCATTTTTTTTGACTAAATTAGGTTTAATTAATCCTAAGATTTTAAGGAAGTACTGGAGATATGCTGTAGTGATAATTTTAATCGTTGCAGCTATCATCACACCAACGGTGGATCCAGTTAGTCAATCTTTGTTGGCAATACCATTGTTTGTTTTATATGAAATTAGCATCTGGGTCTCAAAAATTTCAATGAGAAAAAAGAGTGAAGAATAGAGAACTAAAGAATTTTACCGAGCCAATTAGAGAAGAACTTGACCAGTTTAATCAATTCTTCTCAGATCAAATGCGATCAAAGGTTGGATTGGTTGAGTTGATTGTAAGGTACATTCTGCGTCAAAAAGGCAAAAAGATTAGACCAATACTTGTACTCCTTTCAGCAAAGACACTTGGAAATGTCAATGAACATACCTATCGAGGTGCTGTTTTAGTTGAATTATTGCATACAGCAACCTTAGTCCATGATGATGTAGTGGATAATTCGGACACAAGAAGGGGTCTTCCTTCGATAAATGCAATCTGGAAAAATAGAATCGCTGTTTTAATGGGCGATTATCTTTTAGCCCGTGGACTTCAAATAGCTGTTGATAACGATGAATTCAATTTTCTTAAAGTTATTACAAACACAGTAAAAAGAATGAGTGAAGGGGAATTACTTCAAATTCAAAAAATTAGGAAATTGAATAATGACGAAGAGACTTATTATCGAATTGTTTCTGATAAAACAGCATCTTTGTTTTCTACCTGTACAACAATTGGTGCAATGAGCATAACAGAAGATAAAGATGTGATTGATGATTTTAGACAATTTGGTGAATTACTTGGAATTGCATTTCAGATTAAAGATGACATTTTGGATTTTGAAGGCACATCAAGTATTATGGGCAAGCCAACTGGTAACGATTTGCGTGATAAAAAACTAACTCTTCCAATCATTTATGCATTAAATCAAGCTGAAAAACAAGAAGTAAAAAATATCAAAAATTTGATAAGAGGAAAGTTAACCTCAAAAGATATCAATTCAATATTTCAATTTGTAGAGAGGTACGATGGATTAGGATATGCCAGGAGGAAAGCTCGCGAATTTGCCGATCAAGCAATTGAAATAATTCAAAAGTATCCAGACACAGAAAGTCGACAAGCTCTAGTTGATCTTGTCAATTTTATTTTAGAAAGAAAAAATTAATCTTTTCTAACTTTTTCACGCACAGTTAAAACTGGTACGGGTGATTTCCTCACAACTTTTTCTGCTGTACTTCCAAATAAAATATGTTCAATTCCCGTATGTCCATGAGTTGCAATTATGATAAGATCACAATCACATTCTTTCGCTGTATTGATTATTTCTACGAATGGTTTCCCTGTTTTTACCACATAATTTGCGTTGACTTCAGCAGGAATTTTTTCTTTGATTAATTTTTGTAATTCTTCTTCTGCTCTAGATTGAATCTCAAAATCGACTTGATTAATTGGAATCTGTCCGAGTCCGAAATCACTTGGATAAACAATTGGCTCAATCACATAAATTAAAGTCAACTCTGAATTAAATTGTTTTGCAAATTGAACTGCATAATCGAGAGCCATTTTTGAGTATTCGGAAAAATCAACTGGTACAAGAATTTTAGAAATTTTTAATTCCATAGTCCACCTCACTTTTCTATTTGTTTTTCGATGTTAAGAAGTTCGTAGAGGTTGAGGTAATCTCGATTCAAGTTTCTAAGTTTTTCCACAAAGATTTTTGAAAAACCAAGAAGAATCTTAATGCCAAGAGCTGGTTCTTTGTGAATTAATTCAAGCAGATCAGGTCTAAAAATTATAATTAACCTAGTGTTAGTTAATGCTGTTGCTGTTGCAGTTCTATATCCCTCGATAATTGCGCTCCATTCACCCATAAAATCGCCCGCGAATAATACAGCGAGTTCTTGTTTAATTCCAGATTTGAAAGTGTGAGAGATTTCTACTTTTCCACTTTCAATTATAAACATTGAAACACCTGGATCACCTTCATAAAAAATTATTTCATTTGGAAGATATTCTCTGGCATGAACAAGTTTTTTAATCATCTTTAATTCTTTTTTCTTTAGATCAGCAAATGCTGGAAATTTTCTTAACAAATCCAAAATTTTTTGTTCATCACTTTCAATTTTGAAGATATTTGACCAAAGACTGCTACGAACCTGTATGTTTTCGTTTAATTCTTTCATTTTAATTCTCTCAAATTATTGTTCCATATTCTGCAATTCGCCATAGTTCCTGGCAAGGGAATTTATTTTCGTAGAGAGCTCTACCAATTATTACTGAATCAACCCCAAGAGGAGTTAAATCAAGAAGGGAAACCAGATCTTTATAACCTGAAACCCCGCCAGATGCAGTAATCTTTATTCCTACTTTTTCCGCCATTAATTTTAAAAGTTCTAAATTTGGACCGAGCATTAATCCATTGCGTTCAACATCTGTTACAATTAATCTTTTTACACCGAGTGTTTTCATATTCAATCCTAAGCTAATAGGATTTAACGCTGAGGTTTCTTTTCTGCCAAAAATCATTACGGAGTTTTTTATAACATCTAAAGAGACAATGATTTTTTCAGCACCGAATTCATCGAGTGCTTGCTGTAGAATTTCAGGATTTGTGACAGCGATTGATCCCAGAACAACTCTTGCTGCACCAATTTTAAAAGCTTCACGAATTTTCTCAATTGTTCGTAAGCCACCACCAACTTGAACTGGAATAACAACCGATGAAATTAGTTTTTCAATTATGGGAAAATTTCTATTTGAACCATACCAGGCACCATCAAAATCTACTACATGCAAACACTTAGCATTTTCAGCTCTCCAGATTTTTGCCATTTCGATTGGATCGTCGGGATAAATTGAAGGTACAACTTTGGGAATTCCCTGAACAATTCTTACAAGCTTCCCATCTTTAATATCTATTGATGGAATAATAAGCAACGGAGACTGAAAAACTTTTTTCGCCATTTTTGTTCTCTTAATTCAGAGGTAAATTAAAAAAAATTTTAGAGTGTAGAAAGAAGAAGAGATTTTAAATTTTTCAATAACATTTTATTAAAAATTAAAACAGAGTAGAGACTAAAATTAATGTCTTCTAAAAAGTTCTGGAGCAACCTTTAAACCTGCTAAAAGCTTTTTTATTAGATTTTCACTGAATAAAAAATCTGTTGCTGCTTTGATTTTTTTAGTTGAATTTTGATTGTACTCGAACCACCACAATTTCTTTTGCCAGGTAAGGGTATCATAGTTATAATATTTTTCATAAACCATTTCCATTAAACCACTTTTGCTGTGAACTCTTCCAGTACCGCTCATTTTGATTCCACCAACAACGGCTTCACCTGCACCAAAGTAACTAATACAATCATTTATTAAAACCGAACCAGCTTGAATTTTCTTTGCAATTGTTTTTGCAATCGAAATGTTCTTTGTCCAGATTGAGGCAGAAAGGCCATAGTCTGAATCGTTTGCAAGATTAATTGCTTCTTCAATTGTTTTAAATTTCATAATGGGAATTATTGGTCCGAAAGTTTCTTCTCTCATTACTTTCATTGAATGATTCACATTGACCAGGATTGTTGGCTGAACAAAGTTATTTTCAATCTTTCCGCCGAAGATAATTTTTGCTCCCTTCAGAATTGCATCTTCGAGATGTTCTTTAATGGTTTCAACCTGTTTGTTGAGTTTAATATTTGAAAAGTCATAAAAATCAGAGCCAGAGTAAGAACTCAATTTTTCAATTTCTACAAGAAGTTTATCAAGAAATTGTTCATAAATTTTTTCTGCAACATAAACTCGTTCTATAGATACGCAGGTTTGTCCCGCATTCATTAAACTACCCCAGAGAATTCCATAAACTGTTCTTCCGAGATCAGCATCTTCAAGAATTATAGCAGGGTCTTTTCCACCGAGTTCGAGAGAAACTGGAAGTAATTTTTCCGATGCTGCTTTCGAAATTAATTTACCAACATTTGTACTTCCTGTGAAGAATAATTTATCGATTGAGCTTTGAACAAGAGCTTGACCAATTTCTGCTTCACCAAAAATTATATTGAACACATTTAAAGGCAAATTAGCTTTATCGAAAATTTCTTTAATCTTTTGTCCAACAAGCGGTGTCCATTCAGAAGGTTTAAAGACAATTGAATTACCAGCAACCAATGCAGGAATTATTTGTCCCATCGGAAGAAGAAGAGGATAATTCCAGGGACTGATTATTCCAACTACTCCAAAAGGCACATACTCAATCCAGCTTTTTTTATGTATCATTACCGGGAGTTTAATTCTCTCGTAATGAGGTCGCAAAAATTTTTTTGACTTCTTAATGTAATAGTCAAATAAACTTAAAGTTGGAATTATTTCGGTTGAATAACTTTCAAAAAGTGGTTTACCATTTTCTTCTGTAATAAGTCTTGCAATACTTTCCCGCTCCTGGTAAAGAATTGATTTTGCCTTTTTTAGAATTTTGACTCTTTCTTCAACCTTAAGTGAAGACCATTCAGATTGGGCATCCCTTGCTTTTTGAACGATCTCTTCAACACTTGAAGGATTGGTAATTTCGACTTCACCAATTTTTACTCCAGTATTGGGATTTACCGATACAAGTTTCAATTTAAGCCTCCATCAAAGTTAATCTGAGTTTCTCAAGTAAAGTATCTTTGTTAAGATCTGAGGTGTAGAGGATTTTATATTTTGCTTTTTTATTGACCAAAAAATTTGCGATGATTTTTATTTTTTCAATGTTTATTGCTAAGTCGAATTCGTCATTTGTGTAATTGAAATATTCTTCGCTAACATTAATCAAAAAATCTGGTTCGTCTTCAAATTTTTTAATGAAAATCAAAATTCCGTTTCGAAGTGCAAGCAATTCAATTGGTTTGTGTTTATCATAAATTATTATGATTGCATTGATGGTATTGATCGGCTCCTTTAGAACTTTAATCCTTCCAATGTTATTAATAATAATTTGAATTAAATTACGTACTCTGGCAGCGTCTTCAAATTTCTCGCGAGCTGAGTATTCTTTCATTTTTTCAATTAGTCTATTTAACATAACTTGATTATCGCCAGTCAAGAATGATTTAACCGTTTCAACTTCTTTCTGATATTCATGAATTAAATTGTCGTTTATACAAGGTCCGAGACAACGATTTATATCCAATAAATAACAGGGACGTTTTTTCTCGAGAGTTTTATCATCACATTCTCGAAGCAAAGTTGATTTTGAGATAATGTCAAGAACCTGTTCTGCAGTTTCCCTTTGTTGAAATGGTCCAAAAAAATGAGCATTATTCGATGAGATTTTTGAAGTGAGTTCTAATCTTGGAAATGGATGATCGTTCTGAAGCGAAATAAAAGAATATCTTCTAATGATTTTTAATGCTTTGTTATGTTTTGGTTTGTGTTTTTTGATTAATTCAGACTCAAGTAAAAAAGCAGATAGCTCGCTTGATGTTTCTGTAAAATCTAAATAATGAGAGGACCGTACAATTCTTCTCACTCGTGCATCATCGTTCCTAAAATAACTTAAAACTCGACTTCGCAAATTTTTAGCTTTACCAATGTAAACAATTTGATCTTTTTTATTCTTAAAGATGTAAACTCCCGGTTTTTGTGGAAGTTTTGAAAGTTGTTCTGCTATTGTCTGGCGGACATTTAATTCAATAATATTTTTGATTGGCTGAAATTGTAGTGATAAAAGGCTATCCACATTTCCAAATAAGTATTGTTTTGTACCTTCAGATAGTAATCTTAAAAGTAGATGAGTAGTTGCTAATGCATCGCCATAAGCTCGATGGGGATTTAAGTTTTGAATCTTGAAAAAACTTGTTAATGACTTTAGTCCGTAACTTTCAAGCCCTGATACAACTCTTCTTGCAAGAAGCTTAGTACAAAGAGTTAAATTTTGCGGTGGATAGATATTTTCTCTCAAAAAGCTATGAAGTAAGAATTTATAATCAAACGAAGCATTGTGAGCAACAAAAATTGCATCCTGAAGGAAATCTCTAACTTTCAAAATTACATCGGAAAATTTTGGTGCGTTAAAGACATCTTCGTTTTTTATCCCGGTGAGTTTGGTTATGATTGGAGGAATGAAAGTTCCGGGATTTATTAGTGTAGAAAATTTATCGACTATCTTTAAATTTTCTATTCGTATTAGAGCTATCTCAATAATTCGATCATAAACTGGATTAAGCCCTGTTGTCTCCACATCACAAACTACAAATTTTGCTTCTTCAATTAATTGACTCATACTTCAAATTATAACTTCTGAAATTATTTATCAAAGTCAGTCCGCTCCTTTTAATTTTCAATGATTATTTTGCAAGAGTAAATCAACTTTCCTTGTTTAAAATTCACCATCTCAATAACTTTGTAAAAATTGAAGGAGCAAATAAATGAAATTTGAAGGTGTTGACTATTATCACATTGATGATCTTCTCTCTGAAGAAGAAAAATTAATCAGATCAACAATTAGAGAGTTTGTTGAGGATAAAGTTATTCCCATAATCGAAAAACATTACCGAGAAGGAACCTTTCCAATGCACTTGATTCCAGAGATGGCAGAACTTGGAATTTTTGGTGCAACTTTACCTGAAAAATATGGCTGTGCAAACTTAAATAATGTTGCTTATGGCTTGATGATGCAAGAGCTTGAGCGAGGTGATAGTGGAATTAGAAGTTTTGCTTCTGTGCAAAGTGCTCTGGTAATGTATCCTATTTTTACTTTTGGTAGTGAAGAACAAAAAGACTATTGGCTCCCTAAACTTGCAAGAGGGGAAAAAATTGGTTGCTTTGGTTTAACTGAACCTGACTTTGGTTCAAATCCAGGCGGAATGTTAACTCGTGCAGAAAAAGTTGATGGTGGATTTATTCTCAATGGTACTAAAATGTGGATTACTAATGGAACGATTGCCGATGTTGCTGTTGTGTGGGCAAAGTGGGATGGGGTTGTTCATGGATTTTTGGTTGAAAAAGGATTTAAAGGTTTTTCAGCACCTGAAATGAAAAATAAACATTCGCTTCGAGCCTCTGTAACTTCAGAACTTGTGCTGGATAATGTATTCGTACCTGATAGTCATTGGCTTCCAAATACGCAGGGATTAAAATCTGCATTGATGTGTCTCAGTCAAGCTCGTTATGGAATTGCCTGGGGTGTAATTGGTTCAATGATGGTTGCATATACAACAGCGCTCGATTATGCAAAATCAAGAGTCCAATTCTCAAAGCCAATTGCCGCATATCAACTTACACAGGCAAAACTTGTCTGGATGTTAACGGAAATTACTAAAGCACAATTACTTTTACTTCAACTTGGAAGATTAAAGGATCAGGGTAAAGCAAGATTTACTCACATTTCACTTGCAAAAAGAAACAATTGTGAAATTGCTCTCGATATCTGTCGAGTTGCAAGAGAAATTTTAGGCGCCAATGGTATTTTGGATGAGTATCCAATTATGCGACATATGAATAATCTTGAATCTGTCAAAACTTACGAAGGTACACACGAGATGCATACCTTGATTGTTGGTGAAGATATTACTGGATATCCAGCATTTGATTAATTTCAAGCGGAGTTGACTTTACTTTAGATTTTGTGATTTGCAATTAGGAATATAAACTAATTAAAATCGAAATTCTATTAAAAAGTTTTTTAATTTGAACCAGGCAAAAAAATTTGATTAATATGAAAGATAGGATAAAATACGAAGCCTTAACTTTTGATGATGTCCTTTTAGTTCCTGCGAAATCAAATGTTTTACCAAGAGATGTTGATGTTTCTACACGTTTGACAAATAAAATTAAGCTTAATATTCCACTAATTTCTGCTGCAATGGATACAGTTACAGAATGGCAGATGGCAGTTGCAATTGCTCGTGAAGGTGGAATTGGAATTATTCATAAGAATATGTCGATCGAGGAACAGTTTGAGATGGTTGATAAAGTTAAGAGAAGCGAAAGTGGGATGATTAAAGATCCTATCACTTTATATCCTCATCAAACTATTGCAGAGGCACTTGGGTTAATGCAAAAGTATCGTATCTCCGGAATTCCTGTGATTGATGAAAATCGAAAGTTAGTTGGGATTCTTACAAATCGTGATTTAAGATTTGAGCCCGATTTGAATCAACCTGTTGAAAAATTAATGACCAGAGACAATTTAATTACTGCAAAAGGGAAAGTATCTCTTGAACAAGCTGAGAAGATTCTTCAAAAACATAAAATTGAAAAACTTCCTGTTGTTGATAATAAGAATCGACTAATTGGATTAATTACTTTCAAAGACATACAAAAGAAGAAAAGTTTTCCAAATGCCTGCAAAGATGAGCATGGAAGATTGAGAGTTGGTGCTGCCGTGGGAATTCAAAAAGATACAATTGAAAGAGTTGAAGAATTGTTAAAGTCGAATGTCGATGTCATTGTGATAGATACAGCTCACGCTCATTCCGAAGGTGTCCTTCAAATGATAAAAAAGATCAAAAAGAAATTTCCAGATCTTGAACTTATTGCCGGAAATGTTGGTACAGCCGAAGCAACAATTGATGTAATTAAAGCTGGTGCCGATTGCGTAAAAGTTGGAATTGGTCCGGGTTCGATTTGTACAACAAGAGTAGTTGCTGGAGTTGGTGTTCCACAGATAAGTGCAATAATGGAATGTGCAAAAGCAGCAAAAAGATACAACATTCCAATTATTGCTGATGGTGGGATAAAACAAACAGGAGATATTGCAAAAGCAATTGCTGCAGGCGCTGATGCTGTTATGATTGGAAGTCTTTTCGCTGGAACAGATGAAAGTCCCGGCGAGCAAATTCTTTTCGAAGGTAGAAGTTACAAAGTTTATCGTGGGATGGGTTCGCTTGAAGCGATGAATAAAGGAAGCAAGGATCGTTATTTCCAGGATGTTGAAGATGATATCAAGAAACTTGTGCCAGAAGGAATTGAAGGTAGAGTGCCATATAAAGGGCCACTATCCGAAACAGTTTATCAAATGATTGGCGGATTGCGAGCTGCAATGGGTTATTGTGGCGTTAAAAACATCAAAGAACTTCAAACCAAAACTAAATTTGTGAAAATGACAGAAGCCGGCCTTAAAGAAAGTCATCCGCATGATGTAATAATTACAAAAGAAGCACCAAACTATAGAGCTACAGGCAACTAAAAATCTTATGGGCAATCATTTCTTAAGTCGAATAAATCGTCTCAGGGAGACACTTGCACTTAAAAAGTCAGAATGCTTTTTCACCCTGAAATCTGAAGATGTTCGTTATTTAACTGGTTTCAATTCTTCGAATGGAAATCTATTTGTGACTTTAGACAGAGTAAAAATTCTTACAGATAAAAGATATACTCATGAAGTAAAAAAGCTTCCCGAGTTCGTTGAATATGAATTTATCGAACCGAATTTTTTCGAGTCATTGAAAAGAATTATTGGTGATTTAAAAATCAAAAAATTTTATTATGAACACTCAAAGCTTACACTTGCTCAAGGACTTGAACTTAGAAGAGTTCAAGGGTTATTCTGGACAGGATTAAAAGATCAACTCAATTATTTCTATGCATATCAAGATGAGAATGCGATTCAAAAAACAAAGAAAGCAGTTAAGTTAACTGAAAAAATTTTTAATGAACTTCTCATTGAAATTAAAGAAGGACTTTCTGAGATTGATTTACGTGCCGAATTGATCTACAAACTTTCAAAAGTTCTTAATGGAAAAATATCTTTTGAACCAATTATTTTATTCGGGAAAAATTCAGCCTATCCGCACGGAGTTTCATCAACTTCAAAATTAAAGAAGAACTCGGCTATTCTTATTGATTTTGGTTTAAGTATCGATGGCTTTACTTCTGATTTTACTCGAACTCTATTTTTCGGGAAACCAAACCAGGAATTTTTGAAATATTATTCTATCGTGAGAGACGCATTTCACATTGCAATCGAAAATTTGCAATTAAATCTTAAAGCAAAAAGTTTATATCAAGTTGTTATCGATTATTTCTCTAAATATAATTTAGAAAAGTTTTTTACACATGGACTTGGACATGGATTAGGAATTTACCTTCACAATTATCCTCATATTTCAAAAGAGACCAAAGATGTGATAAAGGAAAATCTTGCCATTGCTCTCGAACCAGCACTTTACTTTGAAAATAGATTTGGTATTCGAATTGAGCAAGATGTTTTAATCACAAAAGACAAAAAAGAAGTTTTAAATAAATCTACTGATGAGTTGATAATTTTATGAAAAGAAAAGTTCTTGTAATTGCATATTATTTTCCGCCGATGGGCTTTAGCGGAGTCCAACGAACGGCAAAGTTTGTAAAAAATCTGGTTGATCTTGATTGGGAACCTACTGTCCTGACTATTAAACCAAAATACTATTACGCTTTTGATAATATTTTGCTTAAAGAAGTTGAAGAAAAAGGGATCCGAATTATCAGAACAGGCTCAAAAGATCCAACACAAAAAGTAATCAATCAGAAAAAAATTCGTAGTGATTTTATTCGAAAAATTCTAAATCGAATAAGTCAGACTTTTTTTCTTCCTGATAACAAAAGAGGCTGGATGAAACCAGCATTAAAAGAAGCTCGAAAGTTACTTTCAACAGAATCGTTCGATATTATTTTTGCAACGGCACCACCATATACAGATTTTAGAATCGGCGCTCAACTTAAAAATGAATTTGGCATTCCATTAATTCTCGATTATCGGGACGCATGGTTAGATGATGGACTTTCGTTCTATCCAACACCAGTTCATCGTTGGATAGTAAAAGCGATGGAAAGAAAAGTTCTTCACATTAGTGATAAAATTATAACATATACGAGGCAAATTAAAGAACATATATTGAAAAATTATCCATTTATAAAACCAGATGAGATTACAATAATCCCACATGGCTTTGACGAAGAAGATTTTGATATAAAATTTGTTTCTTCTCGATTACCTAATAAAATGAGGGTTACCTATAGTGGTGCATTTTATGATGAGAGAACTCCCAAATTTTTCTTACACGCTGTGGAAAAATTATTTATAGAACGACCTGACTTAGAAAATCAGATTGAATTTTACTTTGTGGGTCATTTTCCAAAAAAATATTATAGAAAAATTCAAAAGAGTAAATATAAAAGTAACTTTCATTTTACTGGTTATGTTGACCATAAAACAAATATTCAGTACTTGCTTGACTCAGATGTTCTCTGGATGATGATTCGGCATTCGAAAAATCCACATCTTTACGCAACAGGTAAATTGTTTGAATATATTGGAACTGGTAAACCAATCTTAGCTTGTGTACCGGTAAATGGTGCTGCTGCGATGATATTAAAAGATTATGGCGCATCGCTTATTGTTGAACCTGAAGATGTTGATTCTATTAAAGACGCATTACTTAAATTTTTTGATTTGTTTAAAAATGATCAACTTCCTTCGGGTGATCAAGAATTCATCCAGCAATTTGAAAGAAAAAAACTAACTCAACAACTGGTCAAAATATTTCAATTTACGATGAAAGATGAAGCTTAAAGTTTTAGTTATTGGCTCAGGTGGAAGAGAAGACGCAATATGTCATAAAATTTCAAAAAGTCATTTACTTGAAAAGTTGTATTGTATTCCAGGAAATCCAGGTACATTGAGATGGGCTGAAAATATTTCAATTAATATTTCAGATTTTTACTCAATAAAAAATTTCTGTCTTGATAGAAATATTGATTTAGTTGTCGTTGGCCCCGAAGCTCCACTTGTTGAAGGGATTGCTGATTATCTCGAAGAATTTGGAATTAAAGTCTTTGGACCAAAAAAATTCGCTGCTCAGA
Organism: Ignavibacteria bacterium; assembly: GCA_049699815.1. Taxonomy (GTDB): domain Bacteria; phylum Bacteroidota; class Ignavibacteria; order Ch128b; family Ch128b; genus Ch128b. Next base: position 13,586 of record JBNAWO010000047.1, read on the forward strand.
TTGAGGGCAGTAAATCTTTTGCCAAAGAATTGATGAAAAGAAAAAATATCCCGACTGCTTCGTTCAGGAAATTTACGATAGAACAAAAAGATGAAGTTCTCAGATACCTTCAGCATTTGAAATTTCCAGTTGTAATTAAAGTTGATGGACTTGCAGCGGGGAAAGGAGTAACAATTTGTTATTCTTATTCTTCTTCTGAGGAAACAATTAAAGAGATTTTCGATCAGAAAAAATTTGGAGATGCAGGTAAAATAATTGTAGTTGAAGAATTTCTTGAAGGCGAAGAATTTTCTTTATTTGCAATTACTGACGGAGAAAATTATAAAATTCTTACTCCCGCTCAAGATTATAAAAGAATAGGAGATAATGATACTGGTAAAAATACCGGCGGAATGGGATCATATAGTTTTATTGAACTTTTATCAAGTAGTGAAATCGAAGAAATTAAAACGAAAATTATTGAACCTGTTCTTGAAGGATTAAAAGAAATTGGTCATCCATATATTGGTTGTTTGTATTGTGGCTTAATTAAAACAAATGATGAAATTAAAGTAATTGAATTTAACTGCCGTTTTGGTGATCCTGAAACTCAAGCTGTTTTACATACCATTCATTCAGATCTTCTTGAATTACTCTGGCAAACGGTTAACAAAAAAGTTGATGAGTATAAATTAGAAATTGAAGGCAGAGCAATCTGTCTTGTTCTTGCTTCAAATGGTTATCCTGAAAAATTTAAAATTGGTTATGAAATAACAGGACTGGACGAAATTAATAATGAAGAATTATTTATTTATCATGCTGGTACGAAATTTTTTGATGATAAAATTATAACTAATGGTGGAAGAGTTTTAAGTATCGTTGCCTTCTCTAACAAAAAGCCTTTTTATGATTTAATTAAGAAAGTTTATAACGCAGCGAATAAAATTAATTTTGAAAATAAATACTTTCGAAAGGATATCGGACTAAAAGGTTTAAAAAAATTAAAGATTGAATAATTCGCTTTCAAGATTTTGATTGAAAGAAATTTAATACTTCATTAAAAATACTTTCACCGTTAATTTTTTTGCTTCCGACATATTGACATTTTTTGGGTTCAATCGGACATTGGATCTGACAATATTCTTCCTCTGGCATCAGGATTAATGATTTATTTCCAAGTGGTCCCCACAATTTTGGTGAGCAAGCAGGTAAAGGACAGAACAAAGAAATAGTTGGAATTTTCAAAGCTGCACAAATATGCATCGGTCCTGTGCTGGATGAAATCAATACATCCAGAGCAGCAAATTTTATAATCGATTCACGAAGCGTATTTCCAATCATTAGATAGAATACGCCTCTAATATTTGAAATTTCATCAGGTGGATGTAAATCAGTAATAATAACTTTAATATTTTTAAGTGCAGAAAGTTTTTCAATTAAAATTCTATATTCTTTTGCCGAAAGGTTAGGTGCAGAATTTCCACTTGTAGTATTTATACCAACCAATCTTTCATTATTTGGTGCAAGTGATTCTCTGAATTCTCTGGCGATATTTTTCTCTTCATCAGATAAGTGGATTTCAGGTTCGATTGATTCTGGTTCAATTCCAATTTTTCTTAACATATCAAGACAATAATCAGCTTCGTGCCTTAGGGGAATATATTTTTTTCGATCTACAAATTTTGTGAAGGTAAGGAATTGGTAAAGTTTATGCCCAACGCCAATCCTATTTTTAATTCCAGCTAAAAATAAAATGTAATTCAATCTCTCATCGGGTAGAAGCATAAAAGCATAATCAAATTTAAATGAACGAATCTTCATTAAATTTTCTAAAAATGCCTTCAAAGATTTTTCTTCGTTATAGATTAAAATTTCATCTACATATGGATTATTAATGTAAATGTCTTTTGTGTAATTTCTCACAAGAACAGCGACAAAACTTTCGGGATATTTCTTTTTTATTTCTCTTGGAAGTGGAGTTGATAAAACAACATCACCTATACGATCGATTCGACAAATTAAAAATCTTTTAGGTCTATCTTTCTTCATATATCTTATGTTGAAGTTCCCATATTTTTAGTTGAACCAGCAGCTTTGTCCAGGCGTGAAGAAGAGAAACAAAAAAACCATAAATTCCATCTATAAAACCATATCGAAAAATAAAATGCTGAATGAAATAAATAATTGGATAAAGGATAATTGTAAAGATGTTTGCTCTGTATCTCGAACTTTTTTCGAGTGCCTCAAGTGTTGAATAGTGATTAATTTTCTCCAATGCTTCTTTAAAACTTTTGTAACTCAAATGAAGAATTGGTTCTTTAATTATTCCAATTGAACCAGAAACTTCAAAGCCCTCGTGAACAAGTCGGTTAGTCAATTTTGTCACAGATTTTTTGAAAAATCTAATTTGGTAATCTTTATTCCAACCGCAACTATTTATTTTTTTCCCGAGAAAATAATTATCTCTCTTTATTCTGTATCCCGAAAATTCATTGAGCTCAGAAAGATCAGAGAGCAAATTCACCAATTTTGTTTTTAAACTTTCAGAAACTCTTTCATCAGCATCAAGACTTAATATCCATTCATTCGATGCAAGGTTTAGGGCGTAATTTTTTTGATCAGCAAAACCGATCCACTCTTTTTGAAATACTTTACTTGTGTATTTCTTCGCAATTTCAACTGTTGAATCAGAACTAAAAGCATCGACGATTATAATTTCATCTGCCCATTTGACTGACTCAAGACAATCGACAAGATTTTTCTCTTCATTTTTTGTGATAATGATGACGCTGAGTTTCTCTCTCATTTCAATTAAGTTTTTTTTGAATTTAAATATTTTGAACTAAAGAATGTGATTATAGAATTTGAATTTTAGTCTAATAGAATTTTAAATCAAATTTTTTCCTGAAATTCAATTGAGCTAATTCTTGAATTAATCTTTAATTTTGAAATAAGAATATGAGGAATTGGAAAAGTAATCTATACATTATCTGGCTTGGGCAATTTATCGCAATGCTTGGAATGAGTATGGTTGTTCCATTCCTTCCGTTATATATTCGTGAACTTGGATTAATTAATCAGCAGCAAGTTGCAAAATGGAGCGGATTTGTTTTTTCTGGTCCATTCTTGTTTTCTTTTTTGCTTGTGCCTGTGTGGGGATTTTTAGGAGATCGTTACGGAAGAAAATTAATGGTAATTCGAGCTTTGTTTGGACTTGCAATTGCACAAATATTAATTGGACTTTCGCAAAATGTATATCATTTATTAATTGGGAGATTAATTCAAGGTTTAATGAGCGGTTTCGTTCCCGCAGCAATGGCTCTTGTTGCATCGACTACACCAAAAGAAAAAACTGGTTATGCTCTTGGATTACTTCAAACTGCAACTTCAGGTGGAACGGTTATAGGTCCATTTGTTGGTGGATTTTTAGCAGATCATATTGGTATAAGACCAATATTTTTTATTACAGCATCACTTTGTTTGATCAGTGCTTTGTTAGTCATTCTTAAAGTTAGAGAGGATAAAAGCCAAATTTCTAAGAGTAATGAAAGTTTGAAAGGTAATTACATTTTTGTCTATCGTTCTTCCCAGTTGAGATTAATTATATTAATGATTGTATTTGTCCAAATTTCAATCGCTTTTAATCAGCCGCTCTTTGCTCTTTATGCAGAAACTCTTCATATTGAAAAAAAATTTATTGCTTCGATTGCTGGATTGCTTTATGGAATAATGGGAGTTTTTACGATGATAGGATCGCCGTTCTGGGGGAAATACAACGAGACACACCTTGTAAATAGATCCTTTGCGATTGCAGCTTTTACCGCT